>JAADIU010000094.1:6355-27341 GCA_013151185.1 Planctomycetota bacterium | reverse complement strand
AGGCGGTGTTTTGCGAAAAGATCACATCGGTGGCCTGTTTGCACCACATTCCCGTTTGCTTGTTTTCGTATGCTACATTTCGTCCAACGTAGATGTGGTGCGTCGATGCCTGGCCGGCAGAGTTGCCCGCGTTGATCTGAATTCCGTCACCGCTGTTTCGGTACATACGATTGTCAACAACCCAAAGGCTCGACACGCCGCCGCCCACACCGATGCCATGGTAGTCTTCGTCGAAGTCGGCATGGATATTACCGTTGTCGTGAATCTCGCAGTCGTAGATCACGATGTTGTGAATCGGCTCGCCGTCCCAGGATGACAACTGAACCGCCGGTCCTCCGCAGCGCGTGACTTCGCTATGTCGCAAAGCCATGTGATGCGGGCCCTTCTTGACGAGCAGTGGATTACCACCATCGAACACTACATTCTCGACGATCAGGTATTGCCCGGTCATCGTCACACTTTCGGTAAATCGAACCGGTTTCTTCGGATCGACGCTTCGGATGAACACGGGTGCGTCGGCAGTTCCGAGCGAATGAATCGGAATGGTCCCGCCGATCCGATAGCTGTAAGGCCCGCCCGCAAGCGCAACCACACTGCCGGCTGGTAGTTCGGTTGGAATGCTTTGTCGCGGGCGCTCGGGCGATCCGGTCGGGTTGCTAGAATCCGTCGCGCGCGCATGCGTGTTGTCGATGTAGTGCGTTTGAAAGTTTGCCGTTCCGTATTGGCGCTCGACCGTTTCAACAATACCAAACGGTGGCGCGGGTATCCCGATGGGGGGCGTCCATTTGCTGGTGACGAACTTGATTGAACCCTCGACGCTCCGCTCACCCTGACGTACTCGAAACGTGAGGCGGTCCTCTCCGATGAAATCTTTCTTTGGTGTGTACGTCATTCGTGGTGCATCGCCAGAGAGTGTTCCGTTTTTCGGTTTTGCGATTATTTCGAATGCCGTCTTGCTTGCGTCGCCGTCGAGATACGTTAGCGCAATATTTCTTGGTGTGTCGGTTTGAACGTAGATGACTTGATCGACGGCTCGAAAGACTTGCGATTCGGGTTGTGGCGTCGTACTGGAAGCGACTCCGGTATCCGCGTCCGCGTGAACGTCTGCTGCGCTGGGTTGCGATTGTAATTCGGAAATTCCGCAGCCGGTCAGCCAAACTGCCAGCAGAAAAGTCAGCATCCATGCCTCCTTGATCTTGTTTGCACCTATCGTTTTCATGTTGCCACAACAATCGTCGTTGGGCGAGTCAATCAATCTTCCGACGGGCAATCGTTCGCAAGTCCTCACTCACCGACATCTGTTGATTATGACCGTTCCGCACGACAAATGGCAAGTGTTCGCGACTATTTAACCAAAAAACGGGGCTGGACGATGTCGATCGCCCAGCCCCATCAGTTTGAATTGCGTCTGCTATGCCTGCATCTGCGCCGTTTTTGGTTACGGTGCGCCGATGTCCACCGTGACCCGCGCCGGTCGGATACTCAAACCGTATAGCGATTCAAACGTCGCGTAGACACTCTCTTCAGCGCTGGATGACCCCGCGCCGATCGCGGGGCTACCAACTTGCAGTGAATAATTGTCTGCGGCTACATTGACGAACAACGGGTTCGATTCGAACGACGCCGAAAAACCCGACGGTTGCGGACTGCCGTTCGCCCATTGGATGTCGATTGCGCCACCGTCTTGATAGAACAGGCAGTTCGTCAGAGACGAGTTGTCCACCGCGCCAGGATATTCAAGCATCACATGTTTCCCACCCGGCTCGTTTATGTTTGAAATGATGTTGTTGGCAATGACATAACTGCCGTAGGTCGCGGGTCCGTTAATACCCGCCGGCACATTGTACATCGTATTGTTGATGATGTACCGGTTCGTCGTACCAATGAGCGTGAACGCTGCGTTGGACCATGCCGAGTTCGGATTGAAATCGTTGTTCGTATCCACGAGATCGTGAATCGTGTTGCCAATGTAGTAGCTTTCACCGCCACCACCCGCACCGCTCATCTGTGCGAAACCCGTGTCGCAGTCGTAAATTTCATTGTAGATATACCAGATCGGGCTCGGGTCATACTGACCACCCATCCCGGCAGCGTGCAGAGACGAATCACTTGGCCTGTTACCGCGTGCGATGTTCTGCGACATGATGACGTGGCTCGACTGCTTCGCCCAGAAACCGGTCTGCTTGTTTTGCCACGCTTCGTTGCGACCGAGATAGATATGGTGGGTCGACGCCCAAGCGCCCTGGCCACCGTTGATCTGAACACCGTCACCGCTGTTGCGGTACATCTCGCTGTCGAGAATCCAGATGTTGTTGGTCTTCTGGCCGATGTTCACTCCGTGGAAGTCCTCGTCGAAATCGGCGAGCAAATCGCCCCAATCGTGGATGGAGCAATTTGAGACCACGATGTTGTGGATCGTGGTTCCGTCCCATGAAATGATCATGACGCCAGCACCACCACCGCCAGTGAATTCGCTGTCACGAACGGCTACATGGTTCACCCCATCGTTCGTGAACAAGGCATTGGCACCGTCGAAGTCAATGTTCTCGACGATCAGATATTGCCCGCCGAACTGAACCGACAAGGTGACCCGGGGCCGAGTTCCGCTGCGTGGTCCGCGAATGAACACGGGTTGCTGCGACGTACCATTCGCCGACATCGGCAGGTTTCCACCGCTCGAATAGTTGTACGGTCCGCCGCGAAGCTCCACGACGCTACCCGCGGGTAGGTTGGTCGGAATCGTGACGCGCGGTTTCGACGGCGTTCCGTTCGGGTTGCTACTATTGGTCGCGCTACCGTGCGTTTTATCCACCCAGTGCGTGTAGTACGAATCGCTACCGTAGGTATTGGCGACAGTTTCGCGAATTCCGAAACTCGGTTCGGGAATTCCAATCGGTGCCTGCCACCCATCCGCATCGCAAACGTTCGTGGCTTCGTTACAGAACTCGTTACCGCTGCATGGCAGACTTCCCGACACACACGAACCGCTCTGGCAGGTTTCCGCACCGTTGCAGAAAATGCCATCGTCGCAAGCCGAATCGGTTCCGCATGGCTCACATCCGTCGGGAGTTCCATTGTTATCGGAGTCGACGTTGTCATCGAATCCGGGGCATTGATCGTTGCAGTTGGCTACCCCGTCGTCGTCCGCATCGTCATCGGCTTGACCACATCCGCACGCACCCGGTTCGGTCTTCGCATCGTCATTCGGACACGCATCATTGCAATCGAGCGTTCCATCCTCATCCGTATCGATATCCGGTTGGCCGGGGCATTGATCGATGCAATCCGAAACACCATCATCGTCTGAATCGACTTCGGGGACACCGCATCCACAGTCGCCAGCCGCTTGCTTGGAAGCGTCATTCGGGCAACCGTCGCTGCAATCGGGTTCGGTATCACCGTCCGAGTCTTCGTCACAGTTGAGGAAACGCGCACCGAGGTCGTCCCATGCTTTGTCGCCCGCACCCATCGACCACACACCGACCGTTCCGCGGGTGACGCGCGTTACGTTGGTATCGAAGCAATCGATCTGCCAGTTGTTGGGCTCGTTCGCACCGTCAGCCCACACCTTCGCCCGGATCTCAGTTCGCGATCCCGTGTCTTCAAGCTCGATTCGGAAGTTGAACCAAACGTTTGCACTCAGGTTCACGCCCGAATCCGTTTCGCCGCCGCTGATGTCCGTGCCATGCGGTGAAATGTGGAACGTTCCGCCACCCCATTCGCGAAGTCGATAGTAGGTATCGCTGTTGGGATAGTCGGAGAAGAACGTCACACCGATTCCGCCCGTTGACGAGGTGGCTTTCATTCGCCCCGTGAATTCGTACGCGGTCCAGGTGTCGCTCCCTTCGTCGACATAGTGCGAGTGGATGTTCGTTTGCGTGGATGAGGTTCTGAACACCTTGTCGCCGCCGTCCGTCCGTACTTTGAACAGACCTTCGCTTCGGCTCAAACTGTTGTTCGCGCCGGTGTCGTACCAACCGGCTGGATCGCTGCCATCAGCCGAACTGTTGAAGTCCTGATAAAATCCGTTTGACTGTGGATCGGATTCACAAGCGTTGGAATCTTCGTTGCACACCGACAGCGCCGGATCGTCACAGGGTGCTGCACCCGCGAGGCAAATGCCCTCCGAACAGGTTTCGGCACCGTTGCAGAAGATACCGTCCGAGCAACCCGAATTGTTCACGCATTCATCGCAGACCTGTCTGAGTTCGCTGCACAGGTCGGGTCCACAAGGCGAAGTGCTTGCCACGCACGTTCCATTGTTGCAGGTTTCTTCACCGTTGCAGAAAGTTCCGTCGTTGCAGTCCGAGTCCACGGCGCATTCATCGCATTGGTTGCTCGGTTCGTCGCACATGTCGATGTCGCATGGAGCCACGCCCGCGGCGCACGAACCCGCGTTGCATGATTCGACACCGTTGCAGTATTGGCCGTCATCGCAATCACCGTCCTGCGAACACTCACCGCAGAATTCGTTTTCTTCATCGCAAAGATCGGTTGAGCAGGGTGCGGTACCGTTTCGGCATCTGCCGGCATTGCACGTTTCCGAACCGTTGCAGAATGAACCGTCGTCGCAGTCCGCGTTGATTTCGCATTCGACGCAGTAGTTTCCAGTTTCGACACACAGCGATGCGGCGCAGGGTGCATCACCCGCCTGACAGGCTCCGTTGACGCAGGACTCATCACCGTTGCAGAACGTGCCATCGTCGCAGTCCGTATCCTGCGTACACGTTACCGCATCACCGACAAGCAACGCAGGGATCAACGACATGTCCGAACTGTTGATATTGAAGTTGTGAATCTCGATGGCGAGAACATTTGGCCCGTCAACGAGCAAGCCGGCAACCGAAAGTTCAATCCGTTCCGCCGACCCCGCTTCCCGACCGGAGTCCGCCTCCGTGATTCGCGTGACGGCTTGTCCGGGTTGGCCGATGTTGCGTCGGGCGACCTCGGTACCGTTGATATACGCAATGAAAGCGTCGTCGTAGTCGATCACCAAATCGACGTTGGAAACACCCGAGCCGTCGGCGAGTTCAAACTCTCGACGGGCGTAGACGGTCACATAGTTGCCGGCCATGTTGTCGAGTACGGTTGCGTCGTCACCATCGCCGTAACCGATTCCGGTGGCGCCCATCAACCAATTGCCGTCATTAAAGAAAATGTTCGTCCAGCCAGCCGTAGGCGTTCCGGATTTTCCTTCCTGATAATGCCACTGATCACCGACAGCGATCAGCGATTCGGTGCAGGCATCGGTCTGTTCGTCGCATCCGCTGATGGGGCATGGCACATCGCCACTGCGACAGGAACCTTCGACGCAGGACTCCGTACCGTTGCAGAATGAGCCGTCATCACAATCGGCATCTGCGGTGCATCCGCCTCCGCCTCCGGGAGGTGGTCCCGGCGGTAGTGGGGGCTCTTCGTCCGCGATGCAGGCGTCCGTATCTTCATCGCATTCGTTCTCGCCACACGGTCCGGTTCCCGAGACGCAGTTCCCCTCGACGCACTGTTCCGCACCGTTGCAGAACAAGCCGTCATCGCAGTCCCCGTCGAGGTCACATTCCGATAGGTCCAGTTCTTCGACGTTGATCGTGAAGTCGAACTCGAAGGCGACCGCACCGAGTTCCGCGTTTGCGGCGACAAGGGCGCTCGACTTTGATGGACCCTCGTGGGCTGCTACGGTGATGAGGTAGCTGCCCGGAGTGGCGAAAACGTGGCTGGCCCGGTTTCCCGTGGACGTGCGGCTTCCATCTCCGAAATCCCAGACAAAGCTGTATCGCTGGTTTGGAATCGGGGTGACTGCCTGAATGCCAAACGACCAGGTATCGGGCGAAAGCGGGCTGATCGGTGATGCCAGCACACTGTAGACACCGGAGTTACCGTCCGCGTCGGTTACCGGGATCGAGATGCTTCCTTGGGGTGCTGGTCCGGCGAGGGTTCCGTCGTTCAACTCACCGTTGATTTCATCCGCCAGCGATGGATCGCCATCGTCGGTCAGAGTGGAGAACAGCACATCGCGGTTGTCGCCACTGTCACCAGTTGACGCGGATTCGCTGCTTGTGTTGTTTGTGTCGCCTGAGTCGAGATCAGATTGGCATCCAACGGTTGATGAAATCAAAATCGCTAGAACGGTGGCGCTGAATTGGCGCAAAGGGCCTTTCGGCAATGGCATATCCTTCTCCTCAAATTGTCCCTGGGTGGACGCGGATCACCGCGCTCGGAACAGTTGGCTAGACTCTTTCCCCCTGACTTTCTGGACTTTACGATTCAATCGTTTGATGGGGCAAGATTCACCGGGCTGTTCGGCGGGTTCATCGGGACATGGGTGTTGGGTTGACTAGCGATAATGTCGTGCAAAAATAGCCGATCGGTATGCCGCGACCAATAAACCTTGCCGTCATCTGCGCTTGCGTTGCGGAAGTTTTTTTCCCTTAATTTCGGGGCCGAAAAAAGAAACATTGGTGCTTTACGATACGCTCAAGACATGGTGTTATGATTAACGCCTTGCTTAACCGGGGTACTCCTTTTCGCTCATGTTGACGAGACCGTTCCCCGTCAACAACATGGAAGAAGGTCTGCGGTTCGACGTGTTTCAGAATCAACCGGGGTGGAATTGACCGGCGCCGTGTGCAGGGCGGTTAACAGTGCATTGCCGAGGCCGATAGCTTGTATCAGTGCTGGTAAATCGGTGTCTGATTTGTGCGCTCGAAAGGGCGATGCTGCGCCGTGTACATTGGATATGATCGAATCGATGCAACTACTCGTCCTAAAACGTGGCACATTTTCCGGTATCACTGCATCGTTGTTGGATGCGTGGAAAACGGGCTCGCCGCAGGATCGACTACAGCTTTGCGATCTTGATGACGGCTTCCTGGAAAGTCCGATTGCGAAACTAAAAGCGCTGCCCGAACTCGTCAAAGCCGGCGCATCCCAAGGTGTTGGGAAGGCGGCGAGGAATTATCGGCAAATCGTATCGCGCTCACGCTCCAACCTCGTTCGACTTGAGCAATCGGTTCGCGATGTGCTGAGCGGCCACTCCTTTGATGCTGCGCTCATCATGCAGACCATGATACCGATGCCGCACTCATCCAAGCCGACATTCATTTACACGGACCATACGATCCTCGCGAACCGTTACTATCCGGACGGTGATGCCGCGATCGAGCGATGGCACGCTTGGTTGGATGCCGAAAGGGAAACGATTCAGCACGCGGCTATCATCTTTACGATGAGTCGCCACGTCAGCGACTCACTGACCGAATTCTACGACGTGCCGAAGGAGCGTGTGCGATGTGTCGGCGCGGGCTTCAACGCGAGGCAGGCCCAACGCATCGACGGTCAAGAGCGACGCGCAAAGAACATCATCTTCGTCGGGCTGGACTGGGAGCGAAAAGGCGGCCCGCAAATGGTCGAGGCCTTCGCCCGCGTTCGAGAATCCCATCCTGATGCCACGTTGACCATTGTGGGCTGCGAACCCAACGTTTCATGTCGCGGTGTTGAGGTACTGGGCGTCGTACCGATCGAGCGCGTATCCGAACTCATGGCGGAGGCGTGTTGTTTTTGTATGCCAAGCCTGCGCGAACCATTTGGTTTGGTGTATCTCGAAGCAATGCACGCCGGTTTGCCGGTCATCGCTCTCGACCTTGGCGCACCGCGCGACTTCGTCAGCGATGGAGACACAGGTTTTCTGGTTCCGCCCGGCGACATCGCGGCGATGGCTTTGGCGATGGAAAAATTGGTCGCGAATCCTGAACGCTGCGCTAAGATGGGGGCGGCTGCCAGAGGTCGCGTGTCGCAAGAATACACCTGGGCCAAAACGCAGTCGCAAATGTCGCAGGCGATCGAGGAGGTCGTGCGGGATTGGCCGAGCTGATCGTTGGGCGCTGTTTCGTGTCGGGCATGGATGGTGTTAAGGAGATGATGGAACAAGATCCCAACGCAAAGCAGCCGTCACCTCAAGCCACCGCGCCGAAGGTGAGCATTGGCGTGCCCGTGTACAACGGCGAGCAGTACTTGGAGGCGTGCCTTGATTCGCTGCTTGCGCAAACGCATGGCGATTTCGAGATCATCATTTCAGACAACGGTTCCACCGACGGCACTGCGGACATCTGCCGCCGCTACGTCGAGCGTGACCCGCGCGTGCGGTACTTCCGCGTGGACGAAAACCGTGGCGCTTCGTGGAATTTCAACCGAACCCTCGAACTTGCGGCGGGTGAGTATTTCAAATGGGCAGCGCACGATGACTTGTGTGCGCCCCGGTTCATTGAATCCTGCGTCGAGGTGCTCGACCGCGATCCGTCGGTTGTGCTGTGTTGTCCCAAGCCGCGCGTGATCAACGAACAGGGCGAACAGCAAGCCGCCTATCCCGTCAACCTCGATACTGATTCCCCCGAACCGCAAATCCGCTACCGCGAAATTATCCGGGGCGTCTGCGGGCACAAATGTTTTGAGGTGTTTGGACTAATCCGCATGTCGGCACTGAAGAACTCGCAGTGGATGGGCAACTATCCACATGCCGACGGTGTGTTGCTTGCGCGGTTGGCGCTGCTGGGGCGGTTCCACGAAGTCCCGCAAGAGCTGTTTTTCCCACGGGAGCACGCCGATCAATCGATGAAGGCGATGAAGGACCGCTACGCATACGCCGCATGGTTCGACACCCGACGGGCAGGCAAAATTATTTTCCCGACGTGGCGAATGTTCTGGGAGTATTTTCGTTGCGTCGGCGGCTCGCCCACGACGGCTTGGCAGCGTGTGAAGTGCCATCTCCACCTGATGCGTTCGGCGATTTCATATCGCAGGAAATTCTTGCGAGACATCGTGCAGGCGTGGCGAATGAAGCGACACGGTCGTTCCCGCAAGCCGATGTCGGCGGGCTCATCCAAAGCGGCATCGCCCTCGACTGCCTCCGGCAGAGGTTCCGCCAACCGATGAAGGTCGCCTTCGTCAATCACCCTTGGGACAGCATCGATGTCACGGACCTGTCCGGCTCGCTGCCCATTTGGACGTTCGAGGTGGCGCGACGACTCACCCGTGTCGATGCAGTTTCGATCTACGCGCGCCTTCGCGACGGGCAGCCCGAAACAGAATCACACGATCACCTCACGCTTCGCCGAATCCGAACGCCTTTGGATCCGCTTTCGCACAAGTTGCTGCGGCGAGTCCCGTTTGTTTGGCACGCCCGTCAGCCGCTGTTCGCTTCACGAATGTTCCACACGACGTTCATCAAGCAGGTGGCTGCGTCGTTGAGCGAGAATCCGTGCGATGTCGTACACATCCACAATTTTGTGCAGTACGCGCCGATGGTTCGCCGCGCATTGCCCCGCGCGAAAATCGTTCTTCACATGCACTGCGAATGGTTGTCGCAGTTGGATGCACGTTGTGTTGTCAAACATCTGGATTCTGTTGACGCGGTGTTCGCGTGCAGCCAATATCTCATCGATCAATTCCTCGCGAAACACCCACAGTTCGCGTCGATCTGCCACTGTGTTTACAACGGCGTGAATACGAACGAGTTCTCGCCGCACCGGACGCGCGTTGGTGACACGAAACGAATCCTGTTCGTCGGGCGATTGTCGCCCGAGAAAGGATTGCACGTCCTTGCAGATGCGTTCAACAAAGTAAGCAAGCGTGAGCCGCAAGCCGTCCTGGAGTTGGTCGGGCCGGACGGTTCCGCGCCGAAGGAATTCATTGTCGATCTCAGCGATGACGAGCGCATCAAAGCGCTTGCGAGGTTTTACGATGGCGGATATACGAAGCAGATTCGCAAACGCCTGTCGCCATCGGCAGTTTTGCGCACTGAGTTCGTGGGCGGACTGCCTCAGCCGCGGTTGGTCGATCGGTATCGAGAGGCGGATATCCTGGTAAACCCGTCCCTGAGCGAATCGTTCGGAATGAGTCTTATCGAAGCAATGGCCTGCGGTACCTGTGTGGTGGCGGCAAAGTCGGGAGGGATGCCCGAAATCGTCAAACATGGCGAGACCGGATTACTGGTCGAACCCGACGCCCCGAGCGCATTGGCGGATGCGATGTGTGAACTCCTTTCCGATCCGAACCGTCGCAACAGAATGGGAGCCGCAGGGAGGGCGCGGGTCCTCGAAACATTCACCTGGGATCGAATCGCGGCGAAGGTAGCCGAGCAATATCATGCACTCATCGGACAGTGAACTGCCATCTGCAAACGATCAACTCGCGCCGAGCGGAGTTGTCGCGCGACGCTGGCGACAGTGGTTGCGCTCGCGCATAAAGGCAAAACCCGAGCCATCCAATCTATCCCGAAGCGCGATCGTCTTCGCGCCCCATCAGGACGACGAGGTCCTCGGGTGCGGGGGGACCATCGTCAAGAAAATCGAAAACGGGGCAAACATTTCGATCGTATTCATGACCGATGGGCGCAGTTCGCACGCAGACCGAATGGAAGCGCCTGATCTGGTGGCGATGCGTCGAAAAGAGGCGATCGATGCGGCGCAAATCCTGGGCGTCGCAGAAGACCGTGTCTTGTTTTTGGACTTTCCCGACGGTGAGTTATCCGCACACCAAGCTGACGCGGTTGTGCGCGTGGCCGAAATCCTTGGACAAGAGAATGCGGAAGAAGTGTTCATCCCGTGTGAACATGACGGTCCAGCCGATCACCTGGCCACACATCAAATCGTGTGCCACGCCCTGGCTTTGCAGAATGATGAGGCGATTGTTTACGAATACGCGGTGTGGTTTTGGCATCACTGGCCTTGGGTGAATCCGAGAATGGATGGTGTGTGTTCGAGGGCGACGGCGATGGGCGGCGCGCTCGGTCAACCGCTTCGACTGCTGCGCGACTTCAATTGCTGCGTGGATATTTCGGCGCAGCGCAACACGAAAGCTGCCGCGCTCGAAGCACACGAATCGCAAATGAAGCGAATTCTCGATGACGGTCATTGGCCAATTCTGAGCGATGTCGCGGGCGGAGCGTGGCTCGAATCGTGTACGCAAGAATCCGAGATATTCCGCGTTCACCCCGCGACCAGTTTGTAGAGAATCGCCGTGGACGCCGTCTTGCTTCGATGAGGCCCCATAAGAACGAGACGCAGGTGTGTCTTGGATTCATACCCAACCTCACTGTCCGAGTGGAAATGGGACTCATTTGGCCGCTCTGGGACGGCGGTGTCGTGCAGGACTGCACGGGTTTGCTCTGATTTGGGTCTATCTGTACAGTTGCTATACTGGTATCAAGGATACATCAGCCACAAAGGGCACGGCACATTCGGTCCACTGGGCCGCGTGGCCATGCGGTGGGGTACCCGCAGAAAAGCCGTTAAGAACGACTGGCATTCGACGATGCCGAGGCCAATAATGCAGACATAGGGGTCGCGCGGGGGGGATGCCCGCGCGGGCGGTTAGCCATCATTCGATGATGAGCCGCAGATAGTGGTTTCGTCTGGCGGTTTCGTCCACACGCGGGCAGGCCGTTTCGACGAAGTGGGGGAGCACGATGGGGTTAGTCCACACATTGCGAAACATCAGGTCATCTACACCCAATCCTCGGACGATTGGGCCTCAGAGGTTTGGGCCTCGGGCGTTTGGGATTTCTGCGCTCACGGTGCTTCTGGCGTGTTGCACGGTGTCGAGCGCCCAAGCTGCGCCAGGCGATCCCATCATCGATATTTGGTATGGCCCGGAACAAAATTTCGGCGTGCCCGGTGTGGCGCAAAATCTCTACAACATCCTGGGACGGGTTTCCGACGATACGTCCGTCACCTCGCTGACCTATTCGTTGAACGGTGGTCCCCAGTTGCCGCTCACGATTGGACCGGATACGTTCCGCCTTCAAAACGATGGCGACTTCAACATCGACATCAACCAAAACGCGCTCAACGTCGGCACGAACTCGTTCGACATCACCGCGCAGGATTCGCAAGGCAACACAACAGTGACAACGGTCACACTCAACTACACCCCGCAGAACACCTGGCCGCTTCCCCTAAATCTCCAGTGGGACGGTGTTGCCGAATTGACGGACGCAGTGCAAGTGGTCGATGGTACCTGGAACTTCGATTCGAACGGGGCGCGGACCGACGAATGGGGATACGACCGCATCATCGCCGTCGGAGATATCTCCTGGACGAACTACGAAATCACGGTACCGATCACTGTCCATTCTCGCGATATCCTGAACCTCGGTTTTCCGAGCATAGCGCCGGGCCTTGGCCTAGTTGCGCGTTGGCAGGGACATAGTGACTGGCAAGGGCGTCAACCCAATATCGGGTACCTCCCGATGGGTGCAGACGTCTGGTACGATTTTGCAAACAACGGTGGAACATTTCAACTGGACGGAGACGCGGGAACGCTTCAATTCGACAACACTGGAGCCAAGTTGAATCTGGGTACGACCTACTTTTGGAAGTTCCGTTGCGAAGGCCAACCCGATGGGTCCACGTTCTACGCTGCAAAAATCTGGGATGCGTCTCAGCCGGAACCCGCGGCTTGGTTTCTGAGCGGGTTCGAGGGCTTTAACGATTTGCAGAACGGGTGCATTCTGTTGATCGCCCATCATGTGGACGCCACTTTTGGCGATGTGTCGGTGGTTCCGGTCGGACCGGGTTCGACGTTGGCGATTTCAAACTTGCAGGTCACACCGTCGCAGAATTCCGCTCTGGTCACGTGGTCCACCAACCAACTGGCTGACAGCTCGGTGGCTTATGGTACATCAAACGGTTACGAACTCGGCACCGTGGACGCCCCTTCCTTCGTGGGCACCCACAATATCACGCTTACCAACCTGCTTCCAAGTACGCTGTATCACATTCAGGTGACGAGCGAGACAGCCGCAATGGAAACGGCATCTTCGGGCGACTTCACCTTCATGACGCTCGGACCGCGCACGATCACGACTTCCGTCATTGGAAGTGGCGCGATTACGTTGACGCCCGATCAACCGAACTATCTGGACAACGATGTTGTTCAGGTGGAAGCCGTCGCATCGAACGGCTGGGCGTTTGTGACCTGGCAAGGCGATTTGTCGGGCTCCATCAATCCGACTCAATTGACCGTCAACGGTGACATGAATATCACCGCTGTGTTCACGGACAACATCGACACCAACGGTCCGGTCATCAGCAATGTGCAGGTCGTGGCGAGCGCGACGAGTGCTCAGGTGACGTGGACGACGGATGAACTGGCTTCTGCGAGTGTAGCGCACGGTCCGTCGGTTGCATACGAAAATGGATCGGTTACAGACCCGACGTTCATCATCAACCATTCAATTGATCTCACCGGTTTGACGCCCGAAACCACATACCACTATCAAGTGTCTTCGACGGATGCGATGGGCAACACAACGACGCTACCCGATGCAACGTTTGTGACCACCAGTGGTTTGTTGTCAGGATTGGTGTCCGACGATTTCAGCAGTGGTGTCCTCGATACCAATGTCTGGACGTTTATCAACCCGACGGGCAACAGCAGTTTGAGCATGACCGGAACGCAGGCAGTGATCACCGTCGAAGCGGGGATTCTTCATTCGATGTTTGGCGGTGGGCGATTGTCGCCCCGCATCATGCAAAATGTTGCAAACGCCGACTTCGAGATGGAGGTCAGTTTCGAGTCGCTGGTGACACAGCAATTCCAAACCCACGGTATCGTCGTGGAGCAGGACCCGAATAACTACGCTTACTTTGACATCTTCAGCAACGGCGGCCAAATGTTGCTTTACGTCGAAAGTGTGAGCGGTGGCGGGGCTGCGAGCCAGATATTCACGTCGATCGGTCAATCCACGCCCATCAAAGCCCGCGTGCGCCGCCTCGTTGATTTGTGGACGTTTGAATATTCAATCGACGACGGAGCCAACTGGGTGTTCGGGGTTTCGTTCACGTTCCAAATCAACCTGACCACTGTGGGAGTTTATGCAGGGAACGATTCCTTCTCCGGGATCGATTCGCCCGAGTACACCGCGATCATTGATTATGTGTTCAACACCGCATCGCCGATCGTTCCGGAAGACGGTGGCAATGTGTGCGACGGTGTGGATTGCAGCAACCTGGATGGTGACTGTACGGTTGGCGTTTGCAACGGTTCGACGGGCGTGTGCGAATCAATGGCGACCAACAATGGCGGAGTTTGCGACGACAGTGACCCATGCACCGTCAATGATTCTTGCTCCGGTGGAGCGTGCGTCGGGACGGCGAAGAACTGCACCGCGCAGGACGGTCCATGCACGCTGGGTGTTTGCAATGCGACCACGGGTGTGTGCGAAGCCCAGCCAGCCAACGAAGGCTTCCTCTGCGACGATGGCGATCTTTGCACGGTCAGCGACTTTTGCACCAACGGTGTTTGCGCTGGCGTGGACGCGGACTGCAGCGCTCTCGACGGTGATTGCATCGTCGGGGCATGTAACCCGACCAACGGATCGTGCGAACCACAAGCCGCCAACGAGGGCTTGGTTTGTGACGATGGTGATCTTTGTACTTTAGCCGACGCATGTACAAATGGTGCGTGTGTCGGCGCGGCGATTGATTGTTCCACTTTCGACGACACCTGCGTTTCCGGATCGTGCAACCCCGCCACGGGTGTTTGCGAAGGCGCTCCCACAAATGAAGGCGGCTTCTGCGACGATGGTGATCTCTGCACGTTGACCGATGCTTGCACGAACGGTGTGTGTGTTGGTACCGCGATTGATTGTTCTGCTTTCGACGACACCTGCGTCTTTGGTGCGTGCAATTCTTCGACTGGTGTTTGCGAGTCGCTTCCCGCGAACGAGGGCGGTGGATGTGATGATGGCGACGGCTGCACGATCAACGACGTCTGTTCAAACGGAACATGTGAAGCCGATCCGCTTGATTGCTCCGGATTGGACGACGCCTGCAATATCGGAACGTGCAACGATACGCTCGGAATTTGCGAAGCCACACCCGCCAACGAATCGGGCGGCTGCGACGATGGTGATTTGTGTACGGTCAACGACGCCTGCACCAATGGAACATGCGCCGGGGCAGCGAAAGATTGCTCATCATTGGACGGCCCCTGCACAGTTGGGGTTTGCAACCCGAGCACCGGCGATTGTGAAGTCGCCCCGATCAACGAGGGTGGTTCCTGCGACGATGGCGACTTATGCACAGTGACCGATGCCTGCACTTCGGGCGTGTGCGTCGGTGCTGCGATGGATTGTTCCGGCGCGAATGATGACTGCAACATTGGTGCATGCAATCCGGGTACGGGCGTATGCGAACCACAGCCAGCCAACGAGGGCAACACCTGTAGCGATGGCGATCTGTGTACGACGAACGACGCCTGCACCAACGGAGTCTGCGCAGGCGACGCGGTTGATTGCTCGGGTCTAGATGACCAGTGCGTTCAAGGCGCGTGCAACCCAGCCACCGGAGCGTGCGAAGTCACCAGCGCTAACGAAGGCAATGTTTGCGACGACGGTGATCTGTGTACGACAAGCGACGCCTGCACGAACGGACTGTGTGCGGGTGCATTTGTCGATTGCTCGGGCTTCGATGACGATTGCAACGTCGGGATTTGCGCATCGTCCACGGGGTTCTGTGAGCAAATCGCTTCCAATGAAGGCGGATCGTGCGACGATGGCGATCTGTGTTCCGAAAGCGACATGTGCGCGGACGGAACCTGTGCTGGATCACCGGTGGATTGCAGTGCGTTCGATGGCGAGTGCGAAACGGGTGTGTGCGATCCGGGCACGGGCGGCTGCTTGGTTTCGACGCTGCCCGACGGCACGATCTGCGATGATGGTGACCTTTGTACCAGCAACGATTCGTGTCTGGCTGGCGTGTGCGACGGTGATGCACCGGACTGCACAGTGTTGAATGATGCCTGCAACATCGGAAGTTGCGACGCGGGCACGGGCGATTGCATTGCGACGCCTGCCAATGAAGGCGGCGCATGTGACGATGGCGACGGTTGCACCGACACCGATGTGTGCGCGTCGGGCGTGTGCGCCGGAACGTTGGCCGACTGCGATGGCGATGGGATATGCAACACGGACGACAATTGCCCAACGGTAGCCAATCCGCTTCAGACGGACACCGATGTTGACGGGTTCGGTGATCTCTGCGATGGTCTGTTCGACAACGATCACGATGGCGATGTCGATGTCGACGACCTGAATACGTTTGTCGCTTGCGTGAGTGGTGTTGATGTTTCGGCGACGGCTGCGTGCCAGGATATTTGCGACGCCGATGCCGACACCGATGTCGACCTGTTTGATTGGGCCTTGTTCCAGGGCGCGTTCACCGGGCCCACTGCTGTTCCATGTCCATGACTCCCCCATAAGACCACGTCTCCCCCGGGAGGACGACCGATAACGAAGTGAAGGATCGCGGGTCAAAGGTTTGTCAAAATCTCAGACGATGAATTCGTAAGCACTGCGCCGTCACACAAGACGTGACGGTGAATCGGTGCAAGCAGGCGAGTGTGGTACACAGGCAAAGGAGCATCTCGTGAAGGTCGCCATCCTGGCTGGGGGCGTGGGAACGCGCCTGGCAGAAGAAACGGAAATCAAACCCAAACCCATGGTGGAGATCGGTGGTACGCCCATCATCTTCCACATCATGCAGCATTATGCGCGGTATGGGCATAACGCTTTTTCGATCGCGCTGGGCTACAAGGGTGAGTACATCAAGAAGTACATGATGGACTACGCGTCGCTCCGCTCGAACCTCACCGTCAATCTCAAATCGGGTGAAGTCGAACGACACGGCGACGATTCGCCCGACTGGACCGTCGACCTCGTCGATACCGGAAACGATACCCTCACCGGAGGTCGCATCAAGCGGTTGGCGCCTTACATTGGCAACGAAACATTCATGCTGACCTGGGGCGATGGCGTTTCGGATGTGGACCTCGACAAGCTGCTCGCGTTTCATCAAGCCCACGGTAAGCTGGCAACAGTGACAGCAGTGCGTCCGACCGCTCGCTTTGGACACCTGGAATTCGAGGGTGATCGGGTGGTTGAGTTTTCCGAGAAACCGCAGACGGCAGAGGGCTGGATCAACGGCGCGTTCTTCGTCTTAGAGCCAGCCGTCTTCGACTACATCGAAGGCGACACAACACAGTGGGAGCGCGAGCCCATGGAACGACTCGCCCGCGAAGGACAATTGATGGCGTATCGACACGATTCATTCTGGCAGTGCATGGATACGCTTCGTGATAAAAAGCTCCTCGAGGAGCTATGGGAATCGGGCAAAGCCCCTTGGAAAACTTGGGAGTAAGAAATATGCGTGTATTGGTCACAGGAAATCTGGGCTACATTGGAACCGTGCTGACGCCCATGTTGGTGGATGCGGGGATGGACGTTCACGGTCTCGACAGCGATTTATATCGTCACTGCACCTTTGGCGATGGGCTCATGGATGTGCCCACGACGATCAAGGATGTGCGCGATGTCGAGCTATCCGATGTCGAAGGTTTTGACGCGGTCTGTCATCTTGCGGGTTTGTCCAACGATCCACTGGGCGATCTCGATCCGGATTTGACATTTGAAATCAACCACCGCGCTTCGGTTCGCCTTGCGGAACTTTGCAAGCAAGCCGGGGTGGGGCGGTTCATCTTTTCGTCATCGTGCAGCAACTACGGTGCGGGTGGCGATGACATGCTCGACGAGGATTCGCGGTTCAATCCGGTGACGCCTTATGGCGAGTCGAAAGTATTCGTGGAGCGCGACGTGTCACCGCTTGCGGATGAAAAATTTTCGCCGGTGTTCTTGCGCAACGCGACGGCTTATGGCGTGTCACCGCGACTTCGATTTGATCTGGTGGTCAACAACTTGACTGCGTGGGCCGTGACTACGGGCAAAGTCATGATGAAAAGCGATGGAAGCCCCTGGCGGCCCATCGTTCATATTGAGGATATTTCGCGTGCGTTCTTGGCGGTCATCAAAGCCCCACGCGATAAGATCCACAACAAGGCGTTCAACGTGGGACGCACCGACGAGAATCTTCGGGTCCGCGAAATCGCGAACCTGGTCGGCGAACTCGTGCCCGATTGCGAAGTTGCATTCGCCGATGGCGCATCACCCGACACGCGGAACTATCGCGTCAATTGCGACATGATCGCCCGAGAGCTTCCCGATTTTGTGCCGCAGTGGACCGCGCGAAAGGGTGTGGTCGAGTGTTACGAAGCATACAAGAAGCACGGAATCACCCTCGAAGAATTTGAAGGCCCCAAGTACCAACGCATCGGTTACATCCGAAACTTGCTCGCCAGCGGCGAGTTGACCAAGTCGCTGCGTTTCGCGAAACCGGCTGCGACTGTCAACGGTTAGTCGGGTAGGGTCCGCTGTGCGGACCGATCAAATGTGAGATGGTCCGCACAGCGGGCCCTACCGTTTCGCCATAGGTAGCCCGTAGGGTGGGCCATGCCCACCATCTCTCGTCAGCATCTGCATTGCTCGTGGTTATGGAAAATACCAATGACACAACAAGCGGTGACGCGTTCAGACGGGAGGCATTCGGTGCCTGATCAGGAATCAGCGATATTCCGAGAGCGTTGCGCGGCGATGGCGTGTCGATCATGCGGCACGTCCGACCTTCAGCCCGTTCTCGACCTTGGCCAGATGCCGTTGTCGGATGGTCTTCTCACCAAGGAGCAGCTATCCGAACCGGAAGCGACCTATCCGCTGGATGTCGCTTTCTGTCCCAAGTGCGCCTTGGTGCAAATCCTGGAAACGGTCCCGCCCGAGATTTTGTTCGGGCACGACTACCCGTACTTCTCGTCATTCTCTGACGCGCTGTTGGCCCACTCGCGGGAGAACGCGCTCGATTTGATCGAGCGGCGCAGCCTCAACAGTGGTTCACTCGTCATCGAGTTGGCGAGCAACGACGGCTACCTTCTCAAGAACTTCGTGGAACATGGCATCGGTGTATTGGGCATCGATCCCGCACCCGGACCTGCCGCTGCGGCAGAGAAGATCGGCGTTAATACCTTGTGCGAATTCTTCAGCGAAGACCTCGCCAAGCGTCTGTCCAAAGAAGGCAAGCAAGCCGACGTCATCATCGCGAACAACGTCCTGGCGCATGTAGCCGACACAAACGGTTTCGTCCGTGGCATCCACGCGCTGCTCAAAGACGACGGCGTGGCTGTCATCGAAGTACCATACGTCCGCGAGTTGATCGACCACGGCGAATTCGACACGATCTACCACGAGCATCTTTGCTACTTTTCAGCCACGTCGCTCGACGCACTTTTTCGGCAGAACGGTTTGTTTCTCAACGACGTCAAACCGCTTTCGATTCACGGCGGGTCGCTGCGGTTGTATGTCGAAAAACACGAGAAATCCTCAGCCGCAATCATGGATATGCTCGCGAGCGAACGGGCGGCTGGCATCGATCAGTATGACTACTACAAGAATTTCAGCGTCCGAGTTCAGCAGATCCGAACCGAAATGCGTACGTTGTTGTCGCAGCTTCGCGAGAAGGGACAGTCGATCGCGGGCTACGGGGCAGCCGCCAAGGGTGCGATCATGCTGAACTTCATCGGCGCGGGTACGGATGTTGTCGAATACGTCGTCGATCGAAACGTACACAAGCAGGGCTTGTTTATGCCCGGAACGCATCAGCCGATTTCGGATCCGTCGTGCCTCGTCGAGAAGATGCCCGACAATGTGTTGATCCTTCCTTGGAATTTCAAGGATGAGATCATGTCGCAACAGCAGGCATATCGCGACAAGGGCGGGCGCTTTATCGTTCCCATTCCCAAGCCGACGCTGATCTGAGGCCGAAATTGCAGAAAGAAGTGGGCATGAGCAAAGCCACAGCACCAAACAAGACGGCTGCCTCGTTTGAAATCGCGGAAGATGCGCAGTTGAAGTGTCCGAACTGCGATTCAACAGGCATCCACACGTTCTACAGCGTCCGCGACATTCCGGTTCACAGTTGCCTGTTGATGCCAACGCGGGAAGCCGCTCTGAATTATCCGCGTGGTGATCTCAAACTCGGATTCTGTCGAGGCTGCGGTTTCGTTTTCAACACCTTGTTTCGACCCGAAGTTCACGAATACTCCACCGCATACGAAGAGACGCAAGGTTTTTCTCCGACGTTCAACGCGTTCGCCAAAGAGTTGGCAGCCGACCTGATTCGCAAGCACGACCTACATGGCAAAACGATCCTGGAGATCGGCTGCGGTAAGGGCGAGTTCTTGGTGTTGCTCTGCCAACTCGCACAAAACCAAGGGATTGGCATCGATCCTGGTTATGTGCCGCAGCGCACACCCGAGGAAGTCGCCCCGCGTATCGAGTTCATTCAGGATTTCTACGGTGAAAAGTACGCACACCTGATGGCCGACCTCATCTGCTGCCGACACACGCTCGAGCACATCGCCCCGACGCTGGAGTTCATGCGGTCCCTGCGCAAGACGATCGGTGATCGCAAAGATACCGTGGTGTTCTTCGAGCTTCCCGATGTGTACCGCGTGCTGGAAGAAGGCGCGTTCTGGGATATCTACTACGAACATTGCACCTATTTCAGCCTGGGGTCGTTGGCGAGGCTCTTTCGGCAGACCGGGTTTGAAGTCACAGAGTTGGAAGCGGTTTACGACAAGCAGTATTTGCTATTGACCGCGACACCCGCCGCCGAAGCAACCTCGCCGAATTTGCAGGCAGAGGACGATCTCGACACGATGGCCGCCACCGTCGAGGCGTTTCCCGCAGTCGTTGAAAAAGCCATCAGCGGCTGGCGAAGATTCGTCGATGATGCCGTCAGCCGAAATGAGAAGGTCGTTCTATGGGGATCGGGTTCCAAGGGCGTGTCGTTTCTTTCGACCTTGGCCATTGATGATGCGATTGACTACGTCGTCGATATCAATCCATACAGGCAAGGCCACTTCATGCCATCGACGGGGCAGGAAATCATCGGTCCCGATCGGTTGCCAGAAGTCCGGCCGGATCACGTCATCGTCATGAACCCAATCTACTGCGACGAAATCCAAAAGGATCTCGATCGCCTCGGCGTAAAGGCAAAGCTACACGCGGTTTAAGTGTTTTTTCCAACAACGGTGTTTCTTTCGACCT
>JAADIU010000094.1:0-6333 GCA_013151185.1 Planctomycetota bacterium | reverse complement strand
TTGCCAATTCGGTGCGGCAAGCCACACCCTACGCCCACCACGGGTGTCGCGCGCAGGACCGATGAACTCGCGCGGGGTGCCCCATCCTTGAGCGAAGCGGAAGGGTGGGGGACGGATGAACTCATGAATGGATCAAAACTGCATTGGGTCCTTCATCACATGAGATGCTTATGAGTAACCAACCGCAATCTTGTGTCTCGTCTTCCTCTGCCGATTCGACGGCCTACTGCCCCGGATGCGGTTCAACCAAAGGCCGCACGTTCTTCGTGGCTCGCGATGTCCCCGTTTTTTGCAACGTGCTTTGGGACTCGCATGAAGATGCCCTCAACGCGGACCGGGCGACGATCGAGTTGCTGCACTGTCCGGATTGCGACTTGGTTTCAAACACCGCGTTCGATCCGCAGAAGATGGCCTACTCACCGCAGTACGAAAACAGTCTCGATTGCTCGCAGCGGTTTCGTACTTATCGCGAGGAACTGGCCAAGCGGTTGATCGCGGATTTTGATTTGCACGGAAAGCGTATCGTTGAGATTGGCTGCGGGCGCGGCGACTTCTTGCGATTGCTTGCGGAGTTGGGCGACAATCGGTGCGTCGGGTTCGATCCAAGCTACGACCCATCGACCGATCCACCACCGTCACATGCAAACGTCGAGATCCGCAGCGAATTCTACGGGCAAGGGCACAGCGGTTTCGATGCCGACTTCGTTTGCTGTCGCCACGTTCTGGAACACATCGCCCACCCGCTCAACTTCTTGAAGCAGGTTCGCGACACGCTTGGGACAGGTAGCCGCACCCCGGTGTTCTTCGAGGTGCCCAACGCGCTGTACACGTTGGAGCGCCTTGGCATCTGGGACCTCATCTACGAGCACTGTTTGTACCACACACCCAAGGCGCTCGAACTGCTATTTCGACGATCCGGTTTTGAATGCCTGCGCGTCGACAGCGTGTACGAAGGACAATTCGTGTCGATTGATGCGCGGGTGGATGCAGACATCGATGCCGATGCCACGGTCGAATCCGGCACCGGAGCCGGTGAGTTGGTGGCTGCGTTCAAGCTGGCGTACGAACAGAAAGTTGCCCACTGGAAAAATCAATTCGAGACATGGCGCAGCGATGGAAAGCGGGCGGTCATCTGGGGCGCGGGTTCAAAAGGCGTGACGTTTCTCAACGTGATGAAGGACACCGGAAACGTCGTGACACATGCGGTTGATGTGA
Source organism: Planctomycetota bacterium (assembly GCA_013151185.1). Lineage (GTDB taxonomy): Bacteria > Planctomycetota > Phycisphaerae > UBA1845 > UBA1845 > UBA1845. The sequence continues at coordinate 5,118 of JAADIU010000094.1, read as the reverse complement.
ATCCGCGGAAACAAGGGCGTTTTGTAACGGGGACCGGCCAACAGATCGTCGCGCCAGCCGCGCTGACCGATATCAAACCCGACACGGTGCTCATTATGAACGCGATCTACATGGCAGAGATCCAAGCGCAACTAAGCGACATGGGAATCGAAGCCGACGTGCAAACCGTCTAATTTATTCGGTGCGTCCGGGACGCACCCTACTTTGGATGTCGCGCGCTGTAGTTGCATCGATCTGCGGAAACCGCCACCCGGATGGGTGGCCCGCCTCTTCAGAGGTGGGGGACTCGAACGGTCCCGGGATTCGTGTCCCCCACGGCCATGGGCCACCCAACCGAAACCGCTACCCGTCAGGACCGATACCGTCGCGAACGGGTTCCCGCCAATCCGAGCAACACGAACACGAGGCTGGTCATTCCGATGGCTCCGCAAGCCCCACCGCCACCGCATCCGTTGGCCATTTCATCGCCGCCTATTGCAACTTGGCATCCCGTTTCATCAACGACTGCGGCTGTCGGGCTCTCTGGGCACTCGTCGTTGTCGTCGGGAACACCATCACCATCGCTGTCGGGTTGAGCGGCTCCGGTCGTGCGATTTGGGGCGGCTGGCGGCTGTGTTACGGGTTTGCCGATGGCTGCCAACTGCGCGTCCGAACAACCGTCCTGATAAACGGGAGTCCGAGGCGGCGTCATCGAGCATTCATCGTCAATGTTAACGATGCCATCGTTGTCATCGTCCAATTGCCTTTGCTGGGCAGTGCAACCGCTGGCATCTACAGCCCGGTTCGCCGGTGTGTTTTGGCAGCGGTCGAAAATGTCAGGAACGTTGTCAGAATCGGAATCGAACTGGGCACCCACCAGGATTTCTGCACCGGTGTTTGGATCACCGGACTCCGCGTCCGATTCGCAATCGGTGCAACTGCCCGGTGACGGTGCAGGTGGCGGTGGGGGGGGCTGGGGCAGATCGAAACACGCCTGCGTAAAATCGTTGCAACCCTGACCGGGGCACTGCGGCGTACCGTCCGTGCAACTTCCGTCTTCGCAGGTTTCGACACCATCGCAGTATTTTCCGTTACCGCACTCGAAATCATTGACGCAGACAAAATCTTCGGTCTGGGCGATCAGCCTGGGAACGAATGACAAATCCGAACTGCTGATGTTGAAATTGTGGATTTCAATCGCGAGCACATTGGTTCCCGAAGAGACCAACTTGGATAGCGGAAGATCGATGAATTCAGGAGTCCCAGCTTCGCGAAGGCCCGACGCCTCTGTGTTGCGGTTCACTGGCGAAAACTGAACACCCAGGTTTCGACGGGCAACCTCTTCGCCATTGAGGTACGCTACAAATCCGTCGTCATAGTCAATTTCCAGAATCAATCGTGTCGCCTGGCTGGCTTGTGGTACTTTGAATTCGCGCTTGGTGTAGACCGTGATATAGCTGCCGCTCATGTCGTTCAGAACGGTTTGATCATCGCCATCGCCATATCCAAGTCCGGTCGGACCGGTCGGCCAGTTTGAACCCTGGCATAGGGTCGTGGCCCAATCTTCCGCCGGTGTACCCGCATAACCTTTTTGGTAGCACCACACGTCGCCGACGTTGATCAGTGCGTCAGGCAAAGCGCCACAGGTTTGGGAGTCTTCGTTGCACTGTTCTACGCCACAAGGGGCTGAGCCGGGTTCGCAGGCACCCGAAACGCACAGCTCGCTTCCGTCGCAGAACAACCCGTTGTCGCACTCGTCATGGTCGAAACAATCGACGCACGCGTTGCCCTGCTCGCTACACACCTGCGTCGGGCATGGATCGACACCGGCTTCGCATTCGCCAGATATACATCGCTCAGCGCCGGTGCAAAAACTACCATCGTCACACTCCGAATCGCTTGTGCATGTTACACATTGATTTGCCGACTCATCGCAAGTCAGTCCGGAGCAAGGGCCCTGGCCAAATACGCAACCGGAAAACACATCGCACGTTTCCGCGCCATTGCAGAATTGACCGTCATCACAGTTTGCGTCGATCGCGTTGTTAATGCAGTCGCCTCCGACGCAGAAGTCGTCCGTGCAGTCGATGCCGTCGTTGCATTGGGAGTTACCCGTGCAGCCGACCGGTGGAGGTGGGGGCGCGCCTCCGCCCAATTCATCTGCGCCAATGTCATACGCCGCCCCGCCCGGCCGCGAGGCACCGTCGATGTCGATGTTGATGTTCAGTCCGTACAGGCTTGCGAACGTGCTGTAAACGCTGTGCGATGCCCCCGCGTCGATCGCCGGGCTTGAAGATTGAATGTGCAAGTCACCCGAGTTCGGGTTAACGAAAGACGGATTGGATTCGAAGTTTCCCGCGCCCGCGCCCGCGCCCGATTGAAACGAACCGGTGCCTGAGTAGATGGTCCCGCTCCAGTCAAAGCGCGTGTTTCCTCCGCCCTGATAGAACAGACAATCGTCGACGGTCGAACTGCTTGCTGGGTCCGGGTGTTCGACAAATATGTGCCATCCGGATGACTGCGTGATCGTCGATACGATGTTGTTGGCAAGATGAAATTCGCCAAATGCCGCAGCACCGTGAATCCCGCCATCCGCATTATAAATCGAGTTATTGACGATATATCGTTCATATCCACCAGCCACCATGATGGCTGCGTTGGACCAGGAAGTTGAGGGATTGAAGTCTCCGTTGCTGTCTTGAATGTTGTAGATCACGTTCCCGATGATGTACAAGTCGCGACCCGACCCAAGCCCGCTGCCGCTTGCAATCATGATCCCGTAGTCGCAATCGAAAATACGATTGTTCAAAAACCAGATGCGCTCCGGATCGTATTGGCACCCCATGCCTGCGCCGAGTGAGGAGTTGCTGGGGCGGTGGTTGTAAACGATGTTTTCCGAAAAAACGACATCCGTCGCCTGCTTCGACCACATCCCGGTTTGTTTGTTCTGGTACGATTCGTTGCGACCGACATAAATGTGATGCGTGGTTGTTTCAGCCGACCGATTTCCTGCATTGATCTGGATGCCATCGCCGCTGTTTCGATAGAACTTGCTATCGACGATCCAAAGATTGTTGATGTAATCACCGACGCCCACCCCGTGATAGTCCTCATCGAAGTTGGCTTGCAAATTACCGTTGTCGTGTGACTCAATGTCGTAGAGAACGATGTTGCTCATCGTTTGATTGTCCCACGCACTGACTTGAATCGCCGGCCCACCGCAGTCGTGGATGTTGCAATGTCGCAGCGCGATGTGGTGGGGCGCGCCTTGCGTGAACAGCGGGTTCCCACCATCGAATTCGATATTCTCAACGATGATGTATTGACCCTTGAACTGCGTCGCGAATGTGAAACGCGGTTTGTTGGATGCGTCGGCTCCGCGAACGAAAACCGGGTTCGATGCAGTACCCGAACCGTTGATCGCCGTGAAGCCCGCGGTCGTATAATCGTATGTGCCCGCAACGATCACCACACTCCCCGCCGAGAGCGAAGATGGAATCGTGTTTCGGGGACGGCTTGGTGTTCCGAATGGATTGCTGGAGTCTGTGGAACTGGGATGGTCCCGGTCCACATAGTGCGTGAAGAATGACGCTGATCCGTAAACGGAAGCCACCGTCTCCTCGATTCCAAAATCGGGTGCGGGAATTCCGATAGGGGGATTCCATTGTGCTGCCGCAATGATGGGAAGTGAAAGAATCAATACTGCGATGGTCGTCGTCCGTGAGATCATGGCATGCGTTCCTTGCATTCCGAAGCCGTCCCGCAAAGCGCGTGTCTGGTCGCTTGGCTGAGAGGTTTGTGCCACCTTCGATTCAAAGCGGACCGCGCCAACGGTGATCGAATCAAAGGGAGCCGGATCGGTTGTTTGGCAAGAGCAGTGGGTAATGAGGCGGGCTGGGGAGCCTAGCCCACTGCTGTTCGGTTCATTTGGGGTTCGTTTTAGCTTCCGGAGTCCAGTGTAGCTGAAACCAACACCCTGTCCAAGCTTCGCCATCACCCAACTCGACGGTGAAGCCCCAATATTCCTTAACGTCCTATACTGTCGGGAAACCAGATGTCGAGTACGAAAGAAATTTTTTCCCGTTCAACACAAATAGGTCCAGCAAAGCCAAATTGAGCCCATTCCAGCCGCGCTTTAGCGAAACCGCGATTCCGCGCCTGAAAGTTTGAATAGAGGAAATGGGTCGCGATTGTGAGAATGACCCAAAAAAATGAAGATTTCTCGACCCGTCAGTCCGTTTCGCCTATCGGCAGGGCGGAGTTGGTCTGCGGAAAGTGTGCCACGATTTCCGTGGCAACCCGCCGCGCGCCTTCTTCGTTGAAGTGCTCGTCGTCATAAAAGACGGTGGCGTCGCGCGGGAGAACTGCGGCTAGGTCGACCAATTCCAATCGACACTTGGCGCAGAATTGCCGGAGTGTGCCGTTGAAAGCAGCCATGCCCTTCGCCAATGCCGCGGCGGAAAGGGCTTTGCCCGTGCGCCCGATCGGGCGACTCCAGATGAGTCGATCCAGATTCGGGGGGATGTTCTCCTGCCACATCACCGGTTGGGTTACAAAGATGAGTCGAATATTTCGTCGGGCGCAAGAGTCGGCAATGCGTTCGAGATTTTTGCGATACTCCTCCATGTCTTCGTCGAGTGGTGGCAGGGGATAGTCCTTCGTTGCCTTCTGTCTTTCCTTCCTGCGATACACATACGCCTGTCCCGCCGTGTCCTCGGTTTCCATCGCGCTTCGCAGTGCTGTTTTGGCAAGCAGACGTTTGAACATTCCGTACAAGTGCGTTTGTTTGAAGTAAGCCGTGAGTGGGCTCATGGGTCCGCCGATTTCAAACACGCGAGACGGGGCGAGTTGCTCGCGCGTTGATCGGGGCATCCGAAGCGAATGTTCAAAATCGTTGACGCCGCAAAGCACAATGCAGCAATCCACGCGAGCGGCTAGCGGTAAGTCACGCAGCAACTCGATGTGGTGATCGGTGTCATGACCACTCTTACCCGCGTTGCCAACCCAGTACTTGCGGCCTGTTGCATTTTGATTCAAGCGAGCCATGAGGAGAGCCGGCCAGGTTTCGTCATCATCGAGGTAGGTGCAGATCGTCGTGCTGCCGCCGATGCAAAGAATTTTGTATGCGTCCTCCTGCCA
>JAADIU010000229.1 GCA_013151185.1 Planctomycetota bacterium | reverse complement strand
CCCACGAGGCCTTTCCAAATGGCTTATGAAGTTCTCGCAAGAAAGTATCGAAGCCGGGACTTCGACGAAATCGTCGGGCAGGGCGCTATCGCGACCACCTTGCGCAATGCGATCGAGCTTGGGCGAGTCCACCACGGGTATTTGTTCACGGGCACGCGCGGTGTTGGCAAAACGTCGATGGCCCGCATCCTCGCTAAGGCGCTGAACTGCCACAACAGCGATGGACCCACGCCCAATCCGTGCAGCAAGTGCGAATCGTGTCTACGCATTGCCGACGGGTCCGACCTCGACGTGGTCGAAATCGACGCAGCCAGCAACACGGGCGTCGACAACATTCGCGAGCTGCGCAGCAACGCCGCATTTCGACCGGCTCGTTCGCGATTCAAGGTGTACATCATCGATGAAGTTCACATGCTCAGTACGGGTGCGTTCAACGCTTTGTTGAAGACGCTGGAAGAACCGCCCGAGCACGTCAAATTCATTCTGGCGACAACCGAAACACACAAGGTTCCCGCGACGATTCAAAGTCGTTGCCAGCGGTTCGATTTCAGAAGCATCAGCCCCCAGGATATCAGCGAGCAACTCAAAAAAATCCTCGAGCAGGAAGAAATCGCAGCAGAGGAGATGGTTCTGCGGCGGGTGTCGCGGGCTGCAAATGGTTCGATGCGGGATGCGTTGTCGCTGTTGGATCAACTGCTGGCGTATGGCGCAAGCAACCTGACGGCAGACGTGATCGAAGACGTGTTGCCCGGTTCGCACGACGCCTGTCGGACTTGGTGGTTGCTTTGACGCAAGGCGATGCGGCATCCGCGTTGGCCTGCGTGGATCGGTGTTTGATTGCGGGGTACACGCCCGAGCGTTTTTGCGATGCACTGATCGACTACGCACGCACCCTGATGATGTTGTCAATTTGCGGGATGGATACGGATTTGGTCGACCTGAGCGCGGCTCAACGCGAGGATCTGGCACCGCAGGCGAAGGGTTTTGATGCTCCGTTCTTTGTCTACATGATCGGACTGCTGGAAGAGACTCGCCGTCGTGTGAAGTCGAGCAGCGCTCCGCGGCCTTTGGTCGATGCAGCCGTCGTTCGGTTGGCGATAGCCGACGCGTTCATTGACGTGGGCGAGGCAATCGATCAACTCGATGCGGCCAACCCAAAGAGTGATCCAAAAAAAAAAGTAGTTGATCGACCAGCCCCGCGCCAAAATCCACCACCAAACGCATCGCCAACAGCCAGCAGTGTTCGAGATGCTGAAAAAACCGGTTCGAGTATGGGCGATCGCGGGTCCATGCAAGGGGCACAGCGATCGGGTAAGAGCACGCGGCAATCGATGACGGTTTCCGCGGACGACAAGGGGAAATTGCTGCAAAAACCGTTGGTCAAACGGGCGGTTGAACAGTCAGGTGGTACAATCGTCGGGGTGCGTAAGGCAAAGGCGGGCGATGTTGAAGCTGAGCATGTGCCTCAAGAGGACGCGGGCGAGAACTGAGCCGAACCATCTTGCTTTGTTGATTCGGTGCGTCCGGGACGCACCCTACTGCTATGGATGTTGCGCAGGAAGCGCGTCGGTCTTATTGGAAAACGTCACAAGAAACGGAGAAGCAATCGATGTTGGGTGGACTTGGAAACATTGTGGATATGATGAAGAGTGCCAAAGACATTCAGGCACGAATGGCGACCTATCAGGAAGAGGTTGCCAACATGCGGTTCGACGCAGAGACCGGTGGCGGGGCGGTCCGCGTGACGGTGGACGGCAAGTTTCGCATGATCGATATCAAGATCGAACCGTCGGCACTCGAAGACGGTGAGTTGCTGGAAGACCTGATCAAGTCGGCGACGAACGCTGCGGGGGTGCGTGTGAAGGAAACGTTGAAAGAAAAACTCACCGAAGTCACGGGTGGTCTCAACATTCCCGGTTTGGAAAACATGCTTCCGGGTTAGAAGTAAGGGGTGTGGGCGTGGGCGTTGGCGAGATCGAATCTCTCGAAGAACTCAAGCGTGAGTTTCAAAAATTGCCGGGCATCGGTCCGCGCAGCGCCGAGCGACTTGCGTTTCATGTTTTGCGCAGCGATCGGGCAGAAGCAGCCAAGCTGGCTGATGCCGTGCTTGCCGTCAAAGACCGTGTGATTCACTGCGGCGCGTGTTTCAACCTGACGGAAAAAACCCCATGCAACATCTGCACAGCCACGGACCGCGATCGCCGGCAGATTTGGGTGGTCGAGCAGCCCAAGGATGTGTTGGCGTTGGAAAAAACGGGTTTGGTGCGCGGGGTGTATCATGTGTTGATGGGCCACATCGCGCCGCTCGATGGTGTTGAACCGGGCGACTTGACCATCGATGCGTTAATGTCGCGGGTCAAGAACAAGAACGAGGAGGAGGAGGAGGGGGTGACGGAAGTCATCCTCGCAACGAATCCAACCGTCGAGGGCGACGGGACCGCCCTTTATCTCGAAAGTTTGCTTGCGGATACAAATCTGAAAGTTTCCCGATTGGCGCGGGGGCTTGCCGTTGGGTCGCAGTTGGAATATGCCAGCCTCGGCATGTTGGAAGCAGCGATTCGAGGGCGCACAGCAGGATAGCCAAGAGGATAGTCAAGAGGAATAGTCAAGGAAAATCTGCCGACATTCCTCACCAAAACCCCGTCAAAAATTTTCTCTGCATTGCACCCAATCACCGATTCTTCAAGTTCATCGGACCAACTCTCCGTACAATGTATAATGAAGCGGGTGGGTTCAATGCCCGCAGGTCACCTGTTGCCCGACGGTGGCGATCAGGATCGCTGTGCAGGATCATAGTATCGGGCAGTGATGCACCATCGAGACCACACAACATGACGCCCGGTATCTCACAATCATTCGGTCAGTACATGCGGATGGAGCAGAAGCTCACCCCGCAACTGATCCAGTCGATGAGCATCCTCCAGCTCAACGCGATGGCGCTCGAGAACAGGGTGGCTGAGGAGCTGGAAAAAAACTTCGCACTCGAAGAAGGTGAGCGCGTCAAAGCCGAGACCAACGGTTCGCCGGGTGACGTCGGCACACAAGATCAAAACACGGGCGACATCAACAGCGAAAGTTTTCAACGCCTCGATCGCCTGACCCGCGAGTATGGCAGCGACGACGCACGCGGTTTTGCCAACAAGGTAAGCCGCGCCGCGATGGTGGGCGAGCGCGACGCCAAGCTGGATGCGATGGCCAATGCCGCAAGTCGCCCCGAAAGTCTGACCGAACACTTGATGGTGCAGTGGGCGGTGCTCGAACTCGATGACGAAACAAGACGCGCGGGTGAGGCGATCATCTACAGTCTTGAAGACGACGGATACCTGCGTGTTCACCTCGACGAAATTGCAGCCGACGGCAGACCGCCGTTGGATGAAGACGCACTGGCGGTTGCGCTGGAAATGGTGCAGCGTCTCGATCCCGTCGGTGTTGCGGCGCGGGACTATCATGAGTGTTTGCTTCTTCAGCTTGAGGCCCAGCGCGGTGACAACAAAATCGAACAGGAGCTGGTTCGCAACCATCTCCGCGACGTTGTGCGCAACCGGTTCCCCGCCATTTCCAAGGCGACCGGTTATTCCGTCGGCGAGATCACAGAAGCCGTCAAGGCCATGCAGTCCACGTTGCATCTGCACCCAGGATACACGGTGGTCGATCGCGAGATTCCTAGGATCACGCCCGATGTCATCATCGACGACAGCGAAAGCGGGGGCGGGTTTGACGTTCGTTTGACCCGATCCAGCACCCCGCAACTGCGGATCAGTCACTCGGCTGTCGAGATGCTGAAAGACAAATCGTCGTCGAAGGAAGTTCGGGATTTTGTGCGAAAGCATCTGGAGGCGGCGACCGCATTGATGGACGCGATCAAGTTTCGTCGCGACCGTCTCCTGGTCGTGGCTGAGCGCATTGTCGAGCGACAAGCGGATTTCTTCGAGGTCGGTCCCGAAGGGCTTAAGGTCTTGCGGATGAGTGAGTTGGCCGAGGAATTGGAGTGCGATCCGTCGACCATAAGCCGCACGGTCGCAGGCAAATATGTGCAGACGCCACGCGGGATTTTCCCCATGCGGTACTTCTTCACCGGTGGAACCGAAAGTTCGTCGGGCGAAAGCACCAGTTGGGACAGCATCAAGAGCAGCGTGCAAAAGCTCATCGAGGGTGAGGACACGAAGGACCCCTTCAACGACGATCAGGTCGCCACGCTGTTGAACAAAAGCGGAATCGACATCTCCCGCCGAACGGTTGCAAAGTATCGCCAGCAACTGGGCATCCCGTCATCTCGGCAGCGCAAGAAATTCTGAGACGGTCTCGGGCACGCGCTGCTCGCGATTGATAGTGATCCCGCCCGTTGACTTGGCTGCGCAACCGACATAAATGTAGGCCCATGCGGCTTGCTTGCGGTCAACTTAAGATGGGTGTGGTGCTGGGTCTGATTCCATGGCTCGTCGCCGGCTGCCTTTCTGGAAACCGAAAGAATCCGAATCTCAACCGTGCATCCTCAATCGCAAACGCAGAGCCCGATGCTGCCATGAATTCGCGTGTGCCGACTCCGACGTCGGGAGCGCGGACAGCAGGGACGGTTCGGATGCAGTTCGACGTCTACCGCGTCGAGCTTCCGATCGAATCCGGGCGTCAGTCGTTGGACCTTTGGAAACATCTGGACGAGTCGCTCGGCGATCCACAACTGACAGCGCTGCTTGCACGAAATGGTCTTCGCATCGGAAAAGGTGACCGCGACGCCTGGCCCGCGATGCGCGTGATGATCGAGCGTGCGGGTGGCCGAATGGGAACGTATCGGCATGTCGTGGACAACGGGCTTTCGCTCCTTGTTGGTCTCGATCAGACCGCAGGCGGCGAGTCGTACTTCGTTCACGGGCGCGGTGGATCGCTACGCGGTGGGACGTTTCAAGCGGGAACGAAGCGGTTTTTGATCGACTACGAAACCCGCGAAGATGATTCGGGCGGCGTGTTGCTGAAGATCACACCCGAGCTTTGGGAATCCCGAACCCGAACCCGATATGTCGAAAGTGAAGGCAATGTCAGGACCGTTGAGGACCACGGCGGAATCGTTTTTGAGGCGTTGGCCGCATTGGTTTCCCTGAATGCGGGCGAATTTGTGATGATTGGCAGCAGTGCCCAAGCCGACAGCGGTTATCTTATTGGCAGTTACTGGTTGACTTCTATGCTCAGCATGAAGCAACATGAGACGGTGCTGTTTATTCGTCCGCAACTGGTGCGCATGAAATAGACGCTCGCGCGATGATCGATCGGGCGTCAGGCAGAATTGTGAACGACACGAAACACGATAGCCATCCCGAAGCATTTCACCGTCTGCTCTTTAACCAGGCAGGGATGGCGATGGTCGCTGCCGACAGAGACGGCCACATCACCGCTTGGAATCGCGCGGCGCAGCGGATGTTCGGCGCAGCTTCTGAGGTGATGGTGGGCAGCCATTGGACCTCTCTCATTCCGCTGGAGGAGCGAGAAGGGGCGAGCAAAATGTTGTCCGATTGCCTCAATCACGACGAGGTTGCCGAGTTTGAATTCTCCATGCGCGACGAGCACGGGACGCGCCAACAGTTGGCGGCCATCGTCACACCTATCGCCGAAGTCGAGGGCAAGACCCTTGGCGGCTTGGCTTGTGTGAGAGACATCACCAATCGCCTCATTCTGCGAGAGCGATTGGCCCATCAAACCAAGATGGCAGCGCTGGGCGAGATGGCCGGCGCGCTGGCCCACCACTTCAACAACATTCTTGGCGGAATCGTCACCAGTGTTGACTTCGCGCTCGCCTCCGACAACCCCGATGTTCTGGCGCGCGTCCTCGAGCAAACCGCCACCGCACTCGGGCGGCCTACGGATTTGGTGAATAACTTGCTGGCATTTGCGGAGGGCGATTTTCGGGATGCGTCGCGCTGCGAATTTGGTGAAGCCGTCATCGACGTTGTGGTCGAAACCGAAAAGCGGTTACTCGGTTCACGCATCCAACTCAACATCGAAATCGATGCAATTCCGGTGATGTCCGTTCCGCGCACTGCGGCGATGACCATGCTGCGAAACCTCGTCGAGAATGCCATCGAGTCGATGCCGGAGGGCGGGGAACTCACGATCACCCTGAAAGACAAGAACGACCACGCGGAATTGCGCGTCGGCGACACCGGGAGCGGGTTGGACGACGAGACAATTTCGCGAATTTTTGAACCCTTCTTCACGACAAAACGAACCGGTAACGACCCAGCATTTAGCCGCGGTCTCGGATTGGCGGTTGCACATGGCATTTTGAAAGTTCTGCACGGAGCCATATCCGTGTCGTCCTCGGAAGGTCATGGGTCAGATTTTTTGGTCACACTTCCGTATCAAGAGAACGACCCGTCACGCCACGAAAACCACCTGGGAACCTGGAAATAGCCGCGAAATATCAAGTCGCAATGACACGCGTGCGAAAGCCTATCCCGGCACGGCCAGTTTCTCTGGCACTCCACTTGGTGACTATCTATACTCACGTTCGAGAATATGAACGTGGCGGTGGGCGATGACTTCGGACGGATCCGATGATTCGGAATCCCGTCCGGCGGGTTCAGTAAGGGAGATTGGGCAACAGAGTGCATGCCGCTACAGCTTTCCACCAACCGATGCCGATATCAAAACAGTCGTGAAGATCGCCCGATCCACTTGGAGGCGTGCCCCCTTCATCCGAGGGGAGGCTTCTTTGGTCGATCGTCCCGTATGTTTTTTGAAACGGTTGATAGGTTGTGGGGGTAGAATTCTTCGGATGGTGTCCCGGTGAAACGGGGGTGTCGGGTTCGATCGTGTCCGACATTGCATGACGGAATATCATCGCACGAGTGGATATCGTAGGCTCGCGTGACGAGACACGCCTGCCCGCACCGGGAAGTCCACACTGGGAAAATTTTTTCGACGGTCTTTAGTTTTTCAAGAACGGGTTCCATTTGAACAGGCAGTATTCAACTCGAATGCATCGCGCGATTCCACTGGCAAGCCTCTGCTTAGCCGTCGTCTCCAGCATGCAGTGCCAACCCGGTTCTCGAACTTCCACGATGAGCGGTGCTCCCGTTGGTGACGGCAGCGAACAGTCGGCGGCTGCGCAAACACCCGAGCTTATCGCGATGGCCGCGCCAGCGTCGTCGGATTTTGAAGGGCCCTCGGGTCTTGAAGTCGATTCATCAAACCCAGGCAATCACGATGACGCCCATGCTGTTTTGGTTTCCAGCGAGCGCAGACTCAGCGTCGAGCGATCGCAAGTGAACGCCCGCGACGCAATCGCCGAGGATCAGCACGAAGCGTTCATCCGGCGCGATCCGCTCGGTTTCCTAAAATTCAGTTGGGACAAGTGCAACAAAGAAATAACCGACTACCGATGCACGTTCACCAAGCTCGAGCGCGTCAAGGGTGAACTCAGGCCGGAACAAATCACCGATGTGCGATTCCTACGGGAACCGTTCAGCGTGGACATGACGTTCACCAAGAACGTTGCAGAGTGCAAGCGGGCACTCTACGTCGTCGACAAATGGGTGGATGACGAGGGCAATCAGCAGGCGTGGGCAAAACCGGGTGGTGCCATTGTGCGTCTGCTGATATCCAAAATTCTCCAGCCGATCCACGGATCCCGTGCTCAAAACGCTTCGCGCCGAACGATCGACCAATTCGGTTTCGGCAAGACGTTCGAGTTGTTCATCTATTACAGCGAAAAGGCAAAAGCGAACGGTGAGTTGACATTGCGATATGTGGGCCACGGCGAAATCGGTGGTCGTCCGACTTACAAAATCGAGCGCATCCTGCCATACGATGGCGATGAGGCCAACTACCCCGACAATCTGCTGATATTGCACATGGATCAGGAAACCTTGTTGCCCGTCGGTTGTTTTGCCTACAGTGACGAGGCCGGCAAGGAGCTTCTGGGCAGCTACATCTACACCGATGTAGTCCTGAATCCGGGGTATGAGCCGAAGGACTTCGATCCCGATCTCATCAATTTCTGATCACCCCTCCCACCGGTTTCTCGACCGGTGCATCGACCTTCGGGTTGACCATCTCAACCCGCGTACCTATGTTGTCCGCCAAACTGACACATGGCACGGGGAATCGTTGTGACTGAAGATACGCATTCAGGTTTGAATTTGGTGACCGGGGGCACGGGCCTTCTGGGAAGTCATTTTGTCGAGCAATTGGTACGCCGCAATCGGCGCGTTCGTGCTTTGGTCAGACCCGGAAGCGACACCCGATACCTTGAGTCCAAAGGCGTCGAGTTGGTCGAGGGCGACATGACCGATGCGGCTTCGCTTCGTCGCGCTTGTGAAGGCGTGTCGATCGTCTACCACGCAGCCGCCCGCGTTGGAGATTGGGGCCCGTGGCAGGAGTTCGTCGACATCACGATTGAGGGAACGCGCAAAATTCTCGCTGCCGCAATCGCGTCGAACGTCAAGCGGTTCCTGCACATCAGTTCGATCAGCGCGTACGGACATCCCAATCAAGAGGGCTTGGTCATCGATGAGACCGCGCCATTGGGCGTCAATTTGCACCATTGGAGTTACTACTCGCGCGCCAAGGTTGAAGCCGAGAAATTGGTTTGGGCCGCCCACAAACGTGGCGACCTGTGTGTCACGGTGGTGCGGCCAAGTTGGTTGTATGGTCCACGCGATCGCGCAACGATTGGCCGCCTTTGCGATTCCATTCTCAAGGGAAAGATCAAACTGATCGGCGATGGCAACAATCGATTGAACGTCGTCCACGCGGGCAATGTCGCCGAGGGTGCCATCGCAGCGGCTGAGTCTGAGATTGGGAAGGGGGAAGCCTTCAATTGTAGCAATGATGGCGTCCTCACACAGAAGCAGTATTTCAATCTGGTCGCCAAAGCGCTGGGCGAGAAAGAAGTCACCCGCAAGGTTCCGTATCGAGTGGCATACACGGCTGCCTATGTCTTCGAGATCATCGGCCACTTGCTGCGAAGTCGAAAGCAACCGTTGGTCACGCGATACTCGGTTTGGTTGATGGGCCGCAAGACGTTCTTCGAGTGTCAAAAAGCCAGAAAGCAGCTTGGCTGGACGCCCACCATCAGCTACGAGGAAGGCATTCCCGACGCGGTAGCCGACTATCTAAAGCAGCGCAACGCATCCAATTCGAGTACCATCGGCGCAACGAAAGCAGTTGCCACTTAGTGGTGTGATGCAACCTGTCGGAACATTCTTCAACGAGGTAGGCTTCAACGGGGTAGGGTCCGCTGTGCGGACCATCTTCGGTATCGAACATTGCTCCTGTGTCGGTCCGCACTGCGGACCCTACCAGTGTGAGGAATCGTAGGGTGCGTCCCGGACGCACCGAATCAATCGAGACGGGTGCATTGCGTTTGCATCTCCAGGCGAACAGATTCTCGGTTGTGCGGTCCTGAACGTTGTCTACAATCGTGCCGTCATGCGATTCACCACCCGCTTCACCACAGGCATTCTTTCGCTCCGTGTTGCCACGTCGGCGATGGCGTGCGCTCTTTTTTTGTCCACCGTCGCCTCGGCTGTTGCGCAACCATCACCTGCCCCGGCTGAGAAGTCCGTCGCGGAGATCACACCGTTTGCGGTTCCAAAGTCGGACGAAGCGTTCGCCGAGGTTCGCGGTGCCATCGAGCAGCGCCTTGAGGGGCTGCCGTCTGCCGAACCTGCGGAAGATGCGTCGCCCGCCAATCAGCAAAAAATAAAAGCCGGGTTGGCGCTTCGCACCGTCTTGACTGCGTGTCTCGAACAGATCGACGTTTACGAAGGGATGCTCAAGCACGCTGCGGAACTCGCTTCGGATGAACGAATTTTCGAGCGTACGTCTGAGCTTGAGAAATATCGCGTTCGCACCGATCAGCTTCTCGAATGGCTTGCACAAGGATCGGGTTCACTCGACTTGCAAGCGTTGGCCGACGGGCGCGCCGAGATCGCGGCTGAGTACAAACGCATCAACACGCTGACGGACACAACAAACAAGCGACAGACAAGTCGACAAAGTACCCTCGCCGAGTTCACCCAGCGTGAATCCGAAGCCACCAAAGCAGCAGCCGACGCGCGGTCCGCGTTCAACGAAACGCTCAAGACGTCGCCCGATGATACTGCGGAAGAGATCGATACTGCGACCGCCGCAGAGGTGTATCGACTCAATTCGATTCGCGATGCGTGGCAGGTTTTTCTCGCAGACTTGAAGATCGAGCAGCTTGCGGCACAGAAGATCAACCTGAACCTCGACATGTCGTCGACGGACGTGGTGTTGCCCGTGTTGAAGGCGTACACCAAAGCGTTGGGCGACTATCGAACGCGGCTTGAGACCCGTGCATCGGTTGGACAGGTGGAATTGATCGAGCAGGAGTTGGCCACCGCCAAGTCGCCAGCCGACAAGGCATATTGGAAGTATCGCCAACTTATTGCGGACACGCAGAAGCAATTCCTGAGCCATCGCGACGGCATCCGAAGCCGCTTTCGCGAAAGCGAAAAAAACGAGCTTGCCCGCGACATCAAACGGGTGCGCACTCAGTACGACCGCCTTCGCGATCGGTTGTCGCGCATCAGCGGGATTGAGAAAACGTCGGCTTATCGGGGTCTTGCGGATTTGTCGAGCGAGTATTCGACTCGGCTTAAGAGTCTTAACACAAAGCTCGACGAAGCCCGGTTGGAACTCGATGAACTGCTGTTGGCGCAAGACGACGCGGCTGAGGCGATGGCGTCTGCTGGCGAGGCGCTGAAGTCTGCCGCGTCACACATCACCGACGCGGTGGAAACCGAACGCCTCGCCGCACGATCTTCCGAGTTGGCATCCAAATACATTCCTGTGTTGGATGAGACCATCGGTGAAGTGGTTGCGTCTGCACGCGGTGCGCTGAATCGCCTTGAAGAATCGGTGAAGGAAATCGGTGTTTTTCAAGACGATCTGGCTCGGTATCGGCAGGGATTGTACTGGTCGTACACACTCGCCCGCAGCGGCAACATCGGCAAGAAATTCGTGGATGCCGTTGCAGAAGTTCGCAGCGGGAAAAGCAGGATGCAGGTTATCGAATCGGCGGAGTGCAGCCGCGAACAAGTCGCCAGAATCGAACGGTCGCAGGTTGTGATCGCTGGAATTGTGCTGGTGGTGGGTTCGCTGGTTGGCGTGTTTATTCGAATTCGCGCAAAACGATACGCCTCCCTGCGTGAAGATGCGGTCACTGCTGCGCTGAAAGAAGGCGAACTCGACGAAGTTGGCATGACGGATCGGTTCCGCATCCAGATGGCGCAGGTGGTAGGCTCATGCGTCGTCGTTTGCCTGCCGCTTGGGTTATTCGCTGGTTTGCTGTTTATGTCTGACCTGCGGGCGGGATTGCTGGGCGCGGTCGCTCTTCGATTGAGCCTGGTCGTGATGATTGCCGCAATCGCCCGCGCGGGTGTTGTGCATTTGTTCCGAACCGGCAAGGCACGGTTCCGCATCATCCCCTGCTCGAACAACGTTGCCCATTACTACAGACGCTGGGGCAATATGTTCTGGTGGTTGTCGGTGATCCTTGCGATTCCGGTTGTTGTGCTGACCACGCTCGACGCAGCGCCTGCGCTGCTTGAGGGATTGTGGGCAATCTATTGCGCGTTGGCGCTGCTTATCGCTGTGTTGTTCATTCGCAACCGCAACACGGTCGTGCGCGTCATGGGTCGCCGGTTTGTGCAACGTCGACCGATTGTCTTCGGCGCAATTGTGCAGAGTTACCCGGTCGTCGTTTTGATCTTGCTCGGCCTGTTGATCGCAGAACTTGCCGGATACGGCGCGTTTGTGGATTTCATTGCGCGAAACGTGGTCCACACCGTGGTTGCGTTCGGGTTGGCTGTCCTGATCAACGACGTGCTTCGCGACATCCGCAGCAAGAACGCACCGAGTCCAACGGGCGAGTCGCAAGAAGAAGAGGGAGACGAAACGGATCAAGGGTTCGATGCGTTCTTGGGTGGGGTGGAGTCGCGTGAGATCGGGCTGCTCGTGGGCGGGTTGACGAGCGTGGGGCAGTGGCTGGGGCTGGGGGCTGCGATATGGATTTGCAGCGCTTGGGGAATGTCGCGTCTTTCGGCGATGGCTGTTCTCACCTATCGCCTTGCTGGCACCGAAGAGCGAGCCATCACCGTGTGGCGCGTGATTGCGGCGATCGTCGCTCTGTTTATGGTGCTCAAGATTTCCAAAGCCATCCGAGCCACCCTCAACGCTAAGGTCTATCCGACCTATTCGGGTATCAACCGCGGCGCTCAGGCGACGATCAACTCTTTGCTGCACTACATGCTGATCATCGTTGGCATGTACGTTTCGTTTCGATTGGTTCACGTCAATTTGGGTGCGCTCGCGGTCCTGTTCGGTGGGCTTGGTCTTGGTTTGGGACTCGGACTTCAGCCGCTACTGGTCAACTTCATGAGCGGCTTACTTCTTTATGCAGAACGCCATGTGAAAGTTGGCGACATCGTCGAAGTCAACGGCGAACTGGGCGAGGTCGTGCGCATCAGCATGCGTTCGACGCAAATCAAATCGTTCGACAACATCGATCGAATCGTCCCCAACAGCGAGTTCATCACCAGCATCGTCACCAACTGGACGCTCAACAACGATACGAAAATTCGCGGAAAAATTCCCATCGGTGTGGCCTACGGATCGGATGTGACACAGGTCCGCGACATGCTTCTCGACATCGCCAAGTCGGAACAAATGGTGCTCGTCGAACCGCCGCCCTCGGTGTGGTTCGTCAACTTTGGCGACAGCAGTTTGGATTTTGTGATGGCCGCATGGTTTATTTCTCCCGGTGATCGTTGGAGTGGCATGATTAACATGCGTTACGAAATCGATCGCCGATTCAAGGAAGCCGCCATCGACATTCCATTCCCACAGCAGACCGTTTCGTTTCTGCCCGACTCCAAGGTCACGGTTGAACGCGGTGCCGAAGAAGAGCAATTGCAGCGAGACGTTTAGACCCATCCGATCTTGCCTGGGAGGAAGAACCATGTTCTGCGCGTTTCAAATTGCGGCGGTGCTTGCGATGTCTACCGGTCTTGACGAATCGGGCGGTGCGAAGATGAATCCTGCGGTGGCGGCTGCAATCGGGTCGTTTGCGCCTTTCTGGGCCCCGCCCAAGCATTCGTTGAGCGGTGTGACCATCGTGATTCATCCGGTTGGCGGTGGTGCAACATCCTCTCCGCAGCGCACCTGCGACGACAACAGCCTCTTGACGGCATCCTTTCTGCGACACTTCATCAAGCAAGCCGGTGGTAGTGCGATTGTGACGCGGCTTGGTGATGGACCGTCCGTGTTCGATCAAGCCGATTCGATAAGCCCGCTGGAATTCGCGCGAGACGCGGACCGCGCCGCATACATTTCGATCGGTTTCGACCGGGATTCCAAGCAGACGGTCGTTCGTTTTGAGACGGCTGACGCCTCAACGAAAACCGCTGATCGCTTCAGGCAGTTTCTCACCTCAACGATGGAGCCGGATGGCATCAACGTGGAGAAGGTCTCCGATCTGCGAAACCGCTTGGTCAAAGAAGCAGGTGCCGCGTCGGACTTAGCCGCAGTGGCGCAGTCGGTTTGTCAGGTTGTTTTTGTTTGTCCCGAGCGCGGAAATCGCAGGGAGCAGCGCGATCGGATGCACTGTCGCAAGCTGGCTCGCTCGTTGTGCGAAGGTTTCATTCAATCGTTTGAGGGCTCCGTCACCCAAAGCGGCGCGGATCAATCGGTTGTCGATGTCGTCGGATTGGACCGGGCACGGGGCACCGCTCGAAAACTGTGGCCACAAGGCGACCTGCCTCCCGACAAACTCAATTGGTTCATTGAGTTGTACACAGCATTGTCGGGATCCAGTGGAAGCTTCACTTATTTTGACATTTCGATCGAGAAGGTTGGCGAGGGATATTCGGTCGTGGGTTCAACCAATGCACCCGGTGTTGTCGATGGGTTGCTTGCCGGTTTGCACGAAGTGGGTGTTAGGGACGTGCAAAGCAATTTCCGCGCGCTGCCCGATCGCGAGCGCCTCGGCGGTATGATTCACGGGGTATGTACGGCCAGTGCGTTTCGCACATACTCTTGTCCCAACCCTGCGGACGGACTGATTCACTGTGGGGAACAAACCCAACTTCTATATGGCGAGCCGGTGTACCTGCTTGATCGGGATGAAAAATCCCTTTTGGTGCAAGCCGC
>JAADIU010000214.1 GCA_013151185.1 Planctomycetota bacterium | reverse complement strand
AAAGAAATTCAGCTCTACAAAGCCGTCTACGGCGAAACATGGGGTGCGTCCCCGGCGATGTCGAAGGGGTTGTTTCCTTCGGAGATGGCATTCACCACGCGAATCGTGCAGGTACTCGCGGAGGAGGGCATCGAGTGGGTCATCGTAAGTGGTGAACACATTTCTCGGGCATGCACCGACTTTCCCGTCGTCTTTGGTTCCGGTGGTATCAACTGCGATCCGCCCAACGCAGCCGACCAGCTAAACCCGCCGCAGGTCAACTATTTCCGCAAGCAGATCGACCGTGGATGCTCACCCGCGACGGCGATGCCGTTTGGGTATACACCGCATCGCGTGCAGCACATCGATCCGAACACGGGTCAGGCGTACAGCGTCATCGCGGTTCCAGCCGCTCAGGCTTTGAGTTGGGACGATGGTTTTTCACCGCTTGGCACCGGTGCGTTCGACACGCTGGAGGTGTTTAACGATGCGGCGCGTCCGATGCTGGTGCTGCTCGCACACGATGGCGACAACGCGTGGGGTGGCGGGTTCAGCTATTACATGGAAGCTACGCCCAATTTGGTCGCGTCGGCGCAGGCGTCGGGTTACACGGCTACGGTGGTTGAAGAATACCTAGCGGACCATCCGGTTCCCGTGAACGATATCGTTCATGTCGAAGATGGCGCCTGGGTCAATGCAGACGCAGATTTTGGCGCACCGCAAATGTTGAACTGGAATTGGCCACTCGTTGGCAGCGGGGGGATCGACATTCCGGGCGGTTGGGCGGAGGACGAGCGCAATTGGGCGGTGATTACGGCTGCACAAAACCGAGTCCTGACGGCAGAGCAGATTGCGGGCGGTGCGGATATCAATCAAATCCTCCATCCCGGTCCGGCTTCGACACAGGCGGAGCGGGCGTGGCACTATTTTCTCGGTGCGTTGAATTCCGGGTACATGTATTTCGGTACCGTACTCGACATGGAAGTCAAACCAACCATCGCCTGCAACGAAGCCGTTCAGCACACCGATCCCGTGATTGGCGACGGATCGGCAGACACAACCCCACCAACCATCTGGATTCCGCAGCGTCATCCGTGGAACCCCGGCTCGGTCAACTTCGGACCGCAGTATGGTTACCAGCAGTTCATTTCCGACGGTGACTTCTGGATCTGGACGTTCGTTTATGACGTATCCGACGTTGCGAGTGTGTCCTTGAAGTACCGCATTGACGTGGACGGGGCGAACCCGCTGACCAGTTCACAAAACGAAACGTATGCCGGTGGCGGTGAGGTCGGAGCGTGGCAGAGTGCGCCGATGACGCAGCGAATTTTCCCGGCTGGCAACGTCAACAACGATCCTTCGATCAATTTCTTTGAAATGCCTCAGTACATTGCCGATCAATATTATGTCGAGGTGATCGACCTGCGTGAAGTCTTGATCGACTATTACGTCGAAGCCGTAGACGGAAAGGGCGTCGTGGCGAAAAGCGCGATCCAGCATGTGTACATCGGCGATGGTGCGGGCGGTGGTGGAACAGGTGGCGAAGTCGTCACGGTTTCTCCCGATCCGCCGCAGGCTGGCCAGAACGTCACCATCACTTACGATTCGGCTGGGCGTGTGTTGCAGTCGGCGTCTCCGGTTTATATTCACTATGGGTTCAACGGTTGGGACCCGGTCATCTCGCCCGACCCGGTGATGACCTGGAACGTGAACAGTTCCGGGTGGCAGATCACCGTACCGGTTTCTTCGTCGGCATCCACATTGGATATGGTGTTCAACGACGGAGCTGGTGTGTGGGACAACAACAGCGGTGCCGATTGGCAGGTCACCGTCGAGGGTGGAATTCAGCCGCCCGTGCAATGGGTTCTCGATGGGCAGCTTGATGCGGGTGCGACGCAGGTCGGCGACAACGGCGGAATGGTGATGTACGCAGGCGTGACCGGTGATCAGTTGTATCTCGCAGTGTACGACGCGAGGAACGGGAACGATCACTTCGTTTTTGTTGCGGATACGCCCGGTGCAATGGTGAATCAACCGTGGTCAAAAGCAGGGCAGGTGGCGGGCTGGTCGGCGTATATTGGTAACGAAGTCGACAGCGGCTGGGCGGGTTGGTTTGATCAGGCCGGCCAAGCCGATTTAGCCACCGGTGGCGGGACCGGTTTCCTGGAAGCCACGATCAACCTAGCCGATGAATTCGGTGCGATGCCAAACGTCGTTCATGTCGCGTTCGGTGCGTATCCGACGGCAGATGGTTCCAGCCTGCTATCTGCGATGCAGGTTCCGCCATCGACAAACAGTGACGGAAACATCGACGCGCCGGAGTATATCGCGATCGACACCTGTGCGGTTCGCACGGATCGAAGCATGTTTGATCTTGATCAAGACTGCGCCTTTAACCTTGCGGACTACGAGGTGTTTATCGATTGCATCGCGGGACCGGAAAACGGTCTGCTTGGAACCTGCCCGCCCGGTGTCGATGCCGATTTCGATCAGGACGGTGACTCGGACCTGCAAGACTTCGCGATCATGCAGCCGACACCGTTTGAATAACCGTTGGAGTGATTTATGTTCAATCGTATCGCCATCGCGCTTCTTGTCGGTTCGCTGATTCCCTGCGCAAGCGCCGAGCCCCTGAATGGCCGCGAAGCGGTTGACGACGTGTTCTATCATTTCATGCCCATCGCCTGGCGTGACTCCGACAACGACACGGTGCGCTTTGGCGATTTCGATGGCATGACCGATTCGCTCGATTACCTGGAAAATTTGGGCATCACCGCGATTTGGATGAATCCGATTTTTCCTTCGCCCGCGTACCACGGCTATCAGCACGGGCAGGGCGATCTGCTCAACACGCGATTCGGAACCGAACCGGAGTTTTTGAATTTCGTTGCGCAAGCCCACGCTCGGGGTATCAAAGTGTTTGTCGATTTTGTTGTGTACGGAATCAGTCAGGACACGGTTTGGTTTCAAGACGCCTCCGGCAATCCTGGAAGTGTGTACGACTCATACCTTGCCTTTTGGGATTCGGGGAACACGAATTTTCTGGGATCAAACTACAACTCATGGAATGGCGACCCGGTCGGGTTTATCCATTGGGATCTTCGCGATGCGGGACCGACCGGCTTGGTGACGGGCTGGACGCAGAAGTGGCTTGATCCGAACAACGATGGCGATCCGTCCGACGGCATCGACGGGTATCGACTGGACCACGTTTGGAATCAGTATCCGACCGGTCCGGACGGCTGGGGTTACAACATCAGTTGGTGGCAAACATGGAACGCGGCGCTCGAAACGGTGAACCCGGATGTGTTCATCTTCGCCGAACAAGCCGACTGGGGAAGTACGGGCGCCGATTTGCTGTCGGCATTCGACGCTTCGTTTACAAAACCGTTTGAATTTGCGGCGCGGGATGCGATCGCCAACGAACAAGCCGGCGGACTTTACGGATCGATGGCTGCAACGCTCGGCTCGCAGCCCGCAGGAAAAACATTCTTGGCGATTCTTGGTGACCACGATGTTGATCGATTGACGTCTGTAATCGGTGGCGATTTGAGTCGCGCAAAAGCCGCAGCGGCAGTCCTCATGACGCAGCCCTTTCCGCCGATTATCTACTACGGCGACGAAATCGGCATGTTGGGTACGAAGCAAAGCTACGGCAGCGACGCCAACGACATCCCCATGCGTGAACCGTTCAAGTGGAATGCAGCAGCGGGCCCGCCCATGTCGAACTATTGGGCGCTGAACTCCCAAGCCTTCAACAATCCCTTTTCCACGGACAACGATGGCCGGTCCGTTGAAGAACAAGAGGGCGTCGCGGGATCACTGCTTGAAACGTACCGAACGTTAATCGCAGCGCGCAAAGCCAACATCGCCCTGCGACGCGGTGAGTATTTCGCGGTGACGTCATCGAGGTCGGATACATGGTCGTTCATTCGGCATGTCGATGGCGTGCAAACGTTGATCGTTGCGATCAACTTGAACGCGAGTGCGGTCGCGCCGACGTTGAATCTCGACGTCACGATTCCCGGCGGTTTATCGACCGTGCAGGATGTTGTGGATGCGTCAATCTTGGCCGACCTGACCACAGCGAACAAGGGCGCGTACACTGTGACCATCCCAGCGCACGGTGTGCGCATTTTGCAAATCAGCGCATCACCAAACCCGCCGGCACCGGAAGTCGTAGACGGCCTCAACATTCCGCAGGACCTTGGACCGGGTTCGCTCTTTGCAACGCAGGACAATGAAACGGGCCTCGGTGACAACGTCAACGAGTTGAACCAACTGTTCGTGTGTGTTGACAGCAACGGAATCCGCGTGGGGGTCACAGGCAACCTGGCGACGGATGGCACTGGCATTGCGCTCTTTTTCGACACGATCAGTGGCGGGCAGAATGTGTTGAACACAGCCGCGTTCCCAACTCCGCCCGGTGGCATTCCGCAGATCAACGGTTTGGTGATGGAAAGCGGATTCAGCCCGGACTTCGTTGTGTTCACGAACGCGTTCGGAGGCAGCATTTTTGTCGATCACTACACGCTTCTTGCGGCTGGCGGTGGGAGCAAGCGGTACCTTGGTAGCGGAACCGTCGGTGATCTTGATGGCTTCCTCAACGGTGGCAACAATCCGGGTGGCATGTTGGTTGCGCTGAATAATTCAAACACGATGGGGGTGACGGATCTTGATGCCGTCAACGCAAGCACAGCCACCAGCGGTTTGGAGCTGTCGATTCCACTCGCTGACATCGGTCTGACCGAAACGATGGGAACCATGAAGATGCTTGCGATGATTCTTCGCAGCAACGGTCAGGTCAGCAATCAGTTGCTACCCGGTGTCGGGGGAGGGCAGGGGCTATTGGGCATTGTGCCCATCGACTTGAATTCCGTCCCGGGCGATCAGGTTGTTTCCGTGGCGCTGTCGCGCCTTGCGGGCGATTGGGACGGTGATGGCGACGTTGACTTGATTGACTTCGCACAGTTAGCCGCATGTGCCACCGGACCGAGCAATGGAGCTTTGGGCCCGGGATGCATCGCCTTCGACTTCAACAGCGATCAGAGCGTAGACCTCATCGACATGGCCACGTTTCTCGAATTGTTCAACCCGTAAACGCTGACCACCCGCACACCCGCAGGGTGCGTCCCGGACGCACCGAATCAACCAGCGCGGGTGCCCCATCCTTGAGCGCAGCGGAAGGGATGGGGACGGACACGCTACGAGTGAATCGAAACTGTCCTAGTCTTCGTCAGACGTTCCCGTCGCGGATCGCCAGTGATGCAGCAGCGTCATGACGGCCCACACCGCACCGATGGCGTAGGTGGCCATCGCGCCGTACACCCAGTATTGGTCCGACGCGCTTTGTGCCATTTTTCCCCAGAGCGTTTGCATCGCGACACCGATCGTCATGAAGTAGTACACGAAGAACACGATGACGAAGCACGCAAAGAAATGCCGGTCCATAAGCCGCAACTCGTTTCGCGACTCCAGCCATTCTTCCCACCCAACGATCGACTTGATGTTGGGCTCGATGACCTGGCGGATGTAGCGGCCACAACGCATCAGTGCGCTTTGTTCGGCGACGAACAGGATGATCGTCACCAGAACGACATAAGGCACAAGCAACGAGACGAACTTCTCCGAGAATTCGGCGAGGAACGTAAGGGCGGGCACACCGAACAATCCCAGCGCAACGATCCAGAACGACCGCGCTTTGACGGCTTTTATTTCTTCACGAATGGTGTCGAATTGATGCAGCAGAAAAGTGTCTTTTTCCATTTCGATTCTCCCGTCATCGAGGGGCACCGCGTTGGTCCGGTTCCGCCAAGTTGCGTAGGTAGACTTGTAACACGCAATATAGGCGAATCATCGCCGCGAACCAAGGGGTGGATTTTGGCGCGACCCAATCGGTCGGCCGACACGTTCATTCGTTGGTCGGTCGAGGCAAATCGAGGTTGGCCCATTGGTCCGGTTGACACAGGGTGATTCACCTGCCCGAGTGTTCCGGTCAAGCGGCGCAATTGGCTTGAGGATCAAGGAACCGGTTTCAGAGAGGCCTGGAAACAGTCGCCAATTCGATTGAATTGAGCAACAAGCCGGTCATAGCGCCCGTGGGGCCACTTGATTGGAATTTGCGATTGAAGCCGACGTGATTGGGTGCAACTGTTTCACTTGCGAGCGATCATAGTTGGGCGCGCCTGAGTTGGTTGTGTGATGTAGATTCGTTGGCTCATACGGGGTCCGCGCGCCGTTGGTTTCAGGTTGGACTCTTGCGTGTTGCTTCGCAAGATACCGGACGTATTTCGGCTTCGATTCACGTTCGCGTTTTGACCTAGAATAGATGGCACTGTTTCAGTCCGATATGCGCATATGCACACCAGTTTACATTGACTTAGCCGGGTCGCAGAAGTAGAATCCTTGGTGCGTTCAGTGCTATTTTTGCAGCTTGCAATGAAGTTTACGGGCTTGACGACCGCGGCTACACAGCGGGTTGATTGGACGCGGCAACATCGCATCACGGCAGTATAGTGACACGGTGTGGCACTTTTTGCCTGGACGAGTTCGAGTGGGTCGATGAGTCCAGAAAATTTTAGAATCTTCCAGAAATTTGTGGACGCAGGCCCCAGGCAAACACAACCAGCCCCCATGGATTGGGCGCTTGGCTTTACGGAGGACGGACTACATGTCGCGGCAAAATGTTGAACCCGGCCATCTGTGCCAACGGATTGCAGGTTTAACTCAACAGCGGACACAGAAACCGCGCGAGACACAGAAATCTCGTGAGACACAGAAACCGCGGGGGTTTACGCTCGTCGAGTTGCTGGTTGTTGTCTCCATCATCGCCCTCCTGATTTCAATTCTTCTGCCCTCCCTCAAACAAGCCCGAGAACAAGCCAAGTCGATCAAGTGCCTCGCGCATAGCCGCGGTATGGGGCAGGCGACCATGGTATTCGCGGGCAGCCACGATGGCTTTTTTCAAGTCAGTGCAAACGAGGGCGATGGCAAGGTCGGATACGATCCCGCAGAAGTGACCAGTGGTAAGTATGAATTTGCAGCGGAGCGTGAACTGCTCGCTTGGCCCGCTGCTTTGGCAAGAGCGTCGGGAGCGACGGTCCAGGCCAATTGGAGATGGGGCGTTCGGGCGGACACCTTCGCCGACGCAAGAAATAAGAAGAGCCTCATCTCGGATGAGTACGAGATGTTCGTT
The DNA here is from genome assembly GCA_013151185.1 of Planctomycetota bacterium. Classification (GTDB taxonomy): domain Bacteria; phylum Planctomycetota; class Phycisphaerae; order UBA1845; family UBA1845; genus UBA1845. The sequence continues at coordinate 4,176 of JAADIU010000214.1, read as the reverse complement.
TGCCCGGCTGACCGCGTGAAGATCGCGACGCCGTTTTATCCGAACGGCAACAGCATCAAAGGCGTAGGCGACCCATCAGATCCCATCACGGCCTCCGGTGGCACGAAGTACTGGGGTCGACTTAGCTACGGTATCAACGAGGATGTCGTAGGCATCGAAGCAAAAACCAAGAGTGGTCAACCTTGGCCTGCGGTTTGGAAGAATGGTGTGTGGGGTGAAAGCAACCTGCCTAACTGGGCGAACGCGGGCAACCGTTTGCAGGGCAATCTCGACAGGATTTATGACCCTGGCACATGCTTGATCATTGTCGATGCCGGTGCAAATTCGATCCAGGAGGCGGAAAGCGGACAGTTCAACAACTCGCTTCGAACAGGCTACGCCAATCTGATTACGAGCGCCCAGGCGTTCGGATTCGATTTGGCGGCTTCCACTTCACGCTGGGTGCAGCGCGTTCCTATCAAACGCCATCCCCGCGGTGCCGTGAACGTGACGTTCGCTGACAATCACGCTGCGACAATAAAGCCGATCAGGTTTGCTACCCAACCGGTTGATGGGATTTCCGTGAAGTATCCCATCGAGTACGGTCAGAGGGTTCGAGTTTCACCGTACAAGCCGTATGTCGTTAAATAGTTACGCAGGTGGTGGTTTGAATTTAATGCGCCGGTTGTTGTGGGGACAGCCGGGCAGGAGGATGAAAGAAGCGCTCACCAAAGAGTGTCCCTGATAGCGAAAGCTTCGGGAGCCTTCATGTGCTGATCATCCGCCCGCTATCGAAATGGGTAGCGCGAGGCGGTTTGGCGTTCAGGTTAATCGCCCATCGGTGCATCGCGCTTCATCCTCTACTGATGGCATCCAGAATCTGTTGATGGCATTTGGGCCATCGATGGCATGTAAATTGTGTGTGCCGGTTGTTTCGTTCAACCGGGCACGTTTCGGAGTTTTTGTTACATCCTTGTAAGGACGAGTCGCCATGAAGAGAACCGCGTGTTTCATGATGCTGTCGGCCGCGGTTTGCGGCACTGCGTTTGGCCAGACTGTTACGCTCAGCCCTGTCGAACCAGCAGCCGGTCAAAACCTGACGGTCACTTACGACCCGACGTGTACACCGCTTGAAGGTGAGCAAACCATCAACGTCCGCTACGGATTCAATGGTTTTCTCCCGCAGGCCGTCGACTTGCTGATGAGCAGCAATGGCCCACCCTTTATGGCCACCATCCCCGTTCCGGCTCAGGCCACCGTGGTTAACATGGTGTTCAAAACCGCAGGGGAGACCTTCGACAACAACAACGGCATGGACTACAACTTCGCCGCGACCAATGGCGTGCCCAACTCTCCGCGCGTCAGCACGGGGCCCATCGTTGCTGAGGCGATGGTCACCGTGACCTACACACCCGCAGGCGGACCGCTCGTCGGGGAGAACCCCATTTACATGCACTACGGGTTCAACTTCTTCAACCCGACCATCGGACCCGATGTCTTGATGACGACGAACGGGATCGGCGGGTTTGAAGTCACGGTGCCTGTGAAGAGCTACGCTTCGCAGATGGACATGGTGTTCAACAACACCGGCGATGGCGGGTTGCTGGGCGCAATCACAGACAACAACGATAGCTTCGATTGGCATTTTGCCGTGACGGGTACGATCCCGCGCGTCTCGGTTAGTCCGAACCCGCCTGTCGCCACTCAGCCATGCACGATTACCTACAACGCAGAGGACACAGTCTTCGATGTCAGCACCACGGGAATCCGTAAGATCCACTGGGGCATCAATGATTTTCCTGCACCGTTCGGACCCAACGTATCTATGACGTCAAACGGACAGATCTGGACCGGGATCATTCCCGAGGTTCCGCTTCGTGCATCGGTGCTCGCGTTCGTCATTCACGACTCGCCGGGTGTCATCGGCGATCCGGGAACCAACGTGGACAACAACAATAATCAGGACTACCGATTCGATACAGTCGGTGGAAAGCCGCTGACCAATGAACTCGACGGGTTGTATGTTGCCAAGACCCCCGAATTGCTGGGACCAGGGCTCGACGGATTGAACATCGGTATCGCCGGGAATCTCATTGATGACGGCTCCGCGTTTGTGATCTTCATCGATACACCGGGTACTGCGGGCCAGACCGAACTGCGAGCGGGTGGTGCTTCCGGCGTGGCTGGCGGTATTTCGTTCGCATCCCGCCAGGACGATGCGGTTCAGTGTGAAACCTTTGGCGAAGGAACGATCCTCCCCGGAGAAGCAGACTATGCGTTGGTCGTAAACCGCTCGGGTAACCAGGTGTTCTTCAACCAATACTTCCTTTCCGGTTCGCCACTTGTGGGTGATGAGATTATCTGCTGCACGGGAGGAACGCTCGACAGTTTTGCGACGCAGGTCTTTGCGGGTGCCACCGACATCAACGATGGGAATACTGCCTTTGAAGATGACCAAGCGCTGTTCTATTTTGGTGGGTTTGACGACTCCGACACGAACGGCACGCCGGGAGCAGCCAGCACCGGATTGGAAATCGTCATTCCATACTTCAACATTGGCTTGGCCCCCAACAGCCTGATGAACAATCAGAATTTCAGTGTCTTCGTGGGCCTCATGCCCAATTCGTTCGGCCTTCTGGGGCAATTCAGCAACCAGATGTTGCCGCCCAACACCGGCGCTCTTTGCAGTCCCGGTGAGGTTCTGCCGTTGCGGTCCGACTTGACGCAGTTCGGGAGTGTATGGACGGGCAACACAGGAACGCTTCCGACGTTTGGCGGATCGACCGATGGCGTCATCGTGGCATCCGACTACAGCGGAACCGCAGAGGCATCACAAACATGCGATCGACCCGAAATGGTGCCCGACCCTGCCGTCGCAATTGAAGGCGCTCTCCAGCACGGCAATACGGTGACGTTCGCCTACACATCAACGAACGGACCGCTGGACGCAGCCACGTCTGTGAACATGTTGTTCAGCTACGACGACTTCGTCACAACGAACAGCGTCGCGATGACCGCAGACCTATGCACCGCAGATCGCTGGACAGCCGACTTGATCATCAATTCGACCGGCTTGCCCCTTCTGCTGTCGGTCAAGTTTGAAGGTGACACGGGCAACGATGACAACACCGGCCAACTTTGGGAATTCAGCATTGACCGAGGCGCACGCGGTGAGACCGTCACGGTCAATCCCGATCCGGTCCAAGCTGGCGCTCAACTGACGTTGACCTACGACCCGGTCGGTCGCAACATCGAAGGTGGCGAAGGCATCAGCGCATGGTACGGGTTCAATAACTGGTCGATTGGCGCTTTCCAGAAAAAGATGGTTCAGCAGGCCGACTGCACATGGGAGACGACGATAGACGCGTCACCCCTCGCGACGGGCTCCAATGGGTTTAACGTGGTGTTCTTCGACACCAACGGCGTGTTCGATAACAACGGTGGGTTGGACTGGCACTTCAAAGCCACCGGTGGCACGCCGGTTCCGTGGACGATGGACGGTAATCTCGATTGCTGCGCGACCCTCATCGCAACCAGCGCCAATGGTCAACGCAATCTGTATGCCGGCTTGAAGGATGGCTGGGTCTATGTCGCCACCGAGAGCCCAAACACCACCATCGTCAATGAAGACCACTTCATCTTCGTTGCAGACGAATTGCCTGCTTCACAGACTGGGCAACCGTGGGCAAAAGCCGGAACGGTTGGTGCCTTCGATGCTTACCTCGCAAGGGAAGAAAGCAACGACTTTGTCGGCTGGTTCAATATCACCGGTCTTGTGGTCAGCAACCCTGCCACCAACAACGCGCAATATCTGGAAGGCGCGTTTGATCTGGCAGACCAAATTCCGACCGCAACGACCACGCTTTGGATCGCGCATGGTTCGTGGGGTACAAACAATGGTGATCCTCTCGACTCCGCAACCCAAGCCCCTGCGACCGTCGATGGCAATGGCAACATCGAAGCGGTCGAATTCTTTGAGGTTCTCTTGAGTTCAGTCGAGCGCACCACGTTTAACGCTTTTGACTTCACGCAGGACTGTCAGGTAAGCGATGCCGACTACCAGATCTTTGAAGCCTGCCTCGCGGGACCGGGCGTTCCAATTCCCGGTGGTTGCGCGTTTGAATTGGTTGCCGATACCGATGCCGACTTGGACGTTGATCTCGCAGATTTCGCAGCGTTCCTTGAGGCTGTTCCAAG
>JAADIU010000288.1:11552-12699 GCA_013151185.1 Planctomycetota bacterium | reverse complement strand
CGATCAAGAGGAACACGAGGTACAGCATCACGACGACGAGCCCGCTTAGACCAAGAAGGAAGCTGAGCGTGCCAGTCAGAACGCCGACCAATCCGGGTGCGACGTAGCTGACGGCTTTCTTGACGAGGACGGAGATTTCCAATTCCTCGACGTTTTCTTCGCCGAGGCTGGCTTGAAACTCTTCGAGCATGCTCTTGATGAATGGGTTTTCCTGCTCGTCCACAAACTGGCGAAACGCCTGGCCCGCGCCTTCGACATCCTGCATGCTTGGGGAGCGGACGAACTGCTGCACAAGGTCGCGGAGCGAAGCGATTTCCTTTCCGCCGACGTAGAACAGAACCAACGTCAGCGCGAACGCCACGACTCCGCATCCGATGACGGTGATGAAAACGGACAGCGTGCGCCGGTTTAGCCGCGAGTCCAATGCGTTGACGATTGGGTTGAGCAGGTAGGCCAGCAGGAGCGCGACGGCGAACGGGATCAGGACATCGGAAAGGTGTCGCACGAGGGCGAACAATCCGATGAGGACGGCGACGGTCAGCAGCAGACGGAAGACGCGGTCGAAGTCCCATCGGGTCTGCGGTGTTGTAGGAGGGGGTGTATTCATTGTGGCATTGGACTAACCGGGCCTCTTTATTGCAAGCATCAAGTGGTTGGGTGAGTGCTGGTGCAATGAAAACTGCGGCTCGGATTGTGGTGGGTGGTTTGTCGGGGAACTGGTCGGTGTTTGGGGATTGTGTCCGTCCCCCACCCTTCCGCTTCGCTCAAGGGTGGGGCACCCGCGCATCCTGCGACCGAACGAATGGTCCGCACAGCGGACCCTACTCTTCTTCTGAGGCGTAGCGTTCTGGGTAGGCTCGTTCGAGCATTTCGTCTCGGGTTCGTTGGGATTGTATGTCGCCGCGGTACTTGAATTCCCTTCTTAGGAACAGGTTGATGCCGAGGACTAGCACCAGTCCGATCGTGGAAAGTTTGTGGACGACAACGCAGACCAATGCGGTGAAGACGGCTGCTACTGCGGCGGCTAGGAACCAACTGAATACGACCCAGATCGACCGGGCAATCTTCAGGCCTGCGTCTCCCTTTTGATAAATTCGATCACCCATGCCTGTTCCGACGACGGCAGCGAAGGTGACGTAGGTGGTGG
>JAADIU010000288.1:0-11519 GCA_013151185.1 Planctomycetota bacterium | reverse complement strand
GATGCTGGCTGACACGCCCATGATGACGGTGGCGCGGAGGGCGTCGTAGTGTTGTCGCGATCCTCTTCGGGTGTGTGGCGGTGTGGGGGCTAGTGATGCTTCGTCGGAGCGTTTTCGGGCGAGCCATTCGCCGATGGTGAGGCACCAACCGGGTGCGTAGAGTCGGACGCGGTCTGCATGGCTGCCCATGTTGACGCCGGCTTTTGTGACTCGGGTTGCGTTCTTGGTGCGCATGCCTGCGAAGAGGAGGATTCCACATACGAAAAGCATCCACCGGGCGATGGGTTCTTTCGATGCGACTTCGGTGCCTGCGTTCCAGTTCTTGACGATGCTGATCGAAGCCAGTCCGGGTGACGCGCAGTTCGCCAAATCGTTTTGGCCGAACGCGAATGCCATCGCCAACATGCCGCAGGTGGCGAGAAAGGGAAATACGCGTTTGGCTGCCCGTTCGCGATAGCGGACGAGGCAGAGCGAGATCACCCCCGAGAAGATAATCCACAGCGAAAATAAGACGAGCATCGTGCCGTAGCCGTTCGGGACTTCATCCATCCATGCGCGAAGATCCTTGATGAGAGGCATATTTTTCATGCCTTTTAGGATCATGAAGAACACCATGCCTGTGGCGATTCCTCCACCGATCCAGGTTCCGTGCAGCTTCATGGTTTTGAGGTCGGCGGTTTTTTGACCGATCGTACCGCGCACGATGCGCTGCACGATGAACGAGGATATCCCCGAAAGGAAAATCGAAATCACGATAGCCGACACCACCTTGCCCGCGATGGGCGCGTTGACGAGATTTGTAGTGGACGTCATGAACGACATGGCGAACGCTGCGCCGAGGAGTTCAAACACGAGGCAGGCTGTTGTGCTGACGGGCATTCCGAACGCGGAGTAGCCGTATAAGAGAACCGTGTCGACCAGGTACACGGAGATGTAAATGGCGAGGGCTTCCTCGACTCCGAGGGCGCTGGGGTCAAAAATGCCTTTGCGGGCGGTGTCGATGACGCCTTGGGACATGGATGCGCCGAGGACCGCCGCGATGCCAGCCAGCATGACCGCTCGCTTGCGGGTCATCAGGCGTGCGCCGTAGACCGCGTTCACTAAGTTGGCGGCATCGTTTCTGCCGACCTCGACGGTATCCCAGATTAGCATTCCGATTGAGAATAGAAGGATGCCTGCGAGGAACCATTTTTCGCCGAAGAAGAGGGAGAGAACGGCGAAGAGAGCGGCTGCGAACCACCACATGGGGACGAGCCCCTTTGAACGCTGCGGGATTCCGATCGGCGGCGCGATACTGATGGCGTCTGACCTCCGCGATGTTTGCCGCGACGTTGGGGTCGCGGTGTCTGGTTTGCGGTGATTACCCGGACGTAAGACTTATTTCCTCGACGAAAAACTTACCTCGACGTCAACATACGTCGCACACGGTCTGCAAGACTTTCAGCCGAATTGGCGAGTTGGCCCAACTCTCCGAAAATTTTGAACCACAACATGATGTCCAAAGAGGACACTTTGTCTTCCTGGGCGAAGAGTACCTTCGACAACTTGTATTGAATGCGATCCGATTCCCACTCTGCCCGTTCAACCTGTGCGACGGACGCGAGAACCTTTTCGACCAAGTCGTGCGGAGCGCCTTGTTGGATGGCGTTTTCCAACGGCTCGTTTAGCTTTTGGGCGAGGTTGCAAACGCCGAGTACGGAATCGACGTATTCCATTGCGATGTCGCTGATTCCTGGGGGTAGCTGCATTCGCTTGACGGTGAGTAGAAACGCGATGTCTTCGACTGCGTCGGCCATGTCGTCTTGTAGTTTGACGTGTCCGAGGAGGTCGCCGCGAAAGACGGGCAGATAGAATGTTTTGGGGATGGTCTGGCGGATTTCGTCTTTGATGATGTCTGCATCGTGTTCGGCTTTGAAGACGTCTTTGGTGATTTTTTCGAGCGTTTCAAATTCTCCATCCCGGACGGCTTCAAAGAGTGGGCGAACGAGCGAGACGCATCGCATGACGACGTCGAGTTGTTCGCGGAGGGGTTGGAATGGTGAATGGCGGAAGGCATCGACGAACTTTGACATTTCGGCACCTCGAATTCTGTGCGAAACCATGTTTCCGGGAACACCTTTTTCCCACAGACGTCGCTGGAGTGGCGGCGACGTTTGGGTTGTGCTCACGGTGTCGCGAGTATGCGCCGGGGTTGTACCCGAAATAGGGCGCGCTTTGCAACGGGCGATGGGTGGAAAAATTCAACCATTTTGTCGTGACTTGGCGAACTTGATCGATTTGCGATGTGGGGGCGCGGGGCGGTGTGGGCGTGGTTTACTTTGACGGGTGGTCTCATTAAGATGCCCCGTTGGCTTTAGGTGTTGAGAATGCCAAACGCGGGTTGTGAATTTGCGTTTGGCTTTTTTCTTCCGGGTGTTCCGCGATGTCTGGTTGGCGGAAGGTTCGTATCGACCGTTCGCATCGACCAATGCCGAATCCGGTTCCGGTGCCCGATTCATCAAGACGAAACCCATGGTTCAATCCAACTCACCCGAAACAGAGCCGCTGGTCTACAAACACCCACCGGGCTTTCGGCTTCGGCGCGTGCAGAACTGGTTCTTCCTCGGTTTGACTTACGCTTCTTATTATCTCTGTCGTTACAACCTCGGGATCGTTGCGCCTGAACTGAAGGAGACGTTGGGATTTACCAACACCCAGTATGGTGCAATCGACGCGGCGCGAAACTGGGCATACGCGGTTGGTCAATTCATCAACGGGCTGTTCACGGACCGCCTGGGTGGCAAACGGGCGATGACCATCGGCGCTGTTGGCACGGCTGTCTTGAACATTGCGTTCGGTTGGGTCGCGTGGAGCGATCTGTCGCTCATGTTCATCACGCTTCTGATTATCAGGATGCTCGATGGTTATGTGCAGGCTTTCGGTGCGCCTGGGATGGTTAAGATTAATACCGCGTGGTTCCGTCGTCGTGAACGCGGCACGTTCGCGGGCATCTTCGGGATCATGATCAATCTTGGTCAGATGGGCGCGTATTATCTGGGCAGCGTGTTGACTGCGGGCGCGTCGATTCCGTTGATTTTCTACACGCTCAAAATCGGCGCGATGGATTGGCGATATATCTTCTTCATTCCGCCTGTTTTCGTATTGATCATTATCTGTTTCATGAATGCCTTGGTTAGGAATAATCCCGAAGAGGTCGGTTTTCGTATTGTTCACGACGATGAAGAGGGTGATGACGATCCTCACGAACGAATCGCCATGGGCGAGATTTTCAGGAAGATCACTTCAAACGGGATCGTATGGGTCGTTGCTGGAGCGTATTTCTGCACGGGTTTTGTTCGAACAGCCATCGCGGCTTGGTGGGTTATTTACATCGACGAAGTTTGGCAGATGGACAAGAAAACTCAACTGTACTACTGGCTCGGGACTTGGTGCATTCCTTGGTTGTCGTCGGCAGGTTCCTTGGCATCGGGTATCGTGTCGGACAAGATGTTTGGCGGGAAAAGGGCACCTGTTGCTGCGCTGCTTTATCTCGCTCAGGTGGTTTGCATTGTGCTCGCGATCATGATGGCCATGGGGCATCTTCCGGTTCCGTTCCCGTCCGTAATTTCGCCAGTCAATTTTTCAGCCGCGCTCTTGCTCGGTATTCATGTGGGTTGCAACGCGACGCATTCACTCTTGGGCACCGCGGCCGCGATGGACTTGGGCGGAAGAAAGATGGCCGGTTTTGCGGCTGGCGTGATTGATTCGTTTCAATACTTTGGTGCGGGGTTAGCAGGGCTGGGTCTCGGAAAACTGCTCGACCACTACGCGCTTGGAACAGGGGAGAATCTGACGATGAATCCCACGATTTGGTTTGTTTCCATGCTACCTTGGGCGATTATTGGGACATTGCTGATGACGTTCTTGTGGTGGCGGCATCGTGGGACTGATGCGGCTGGGACTTAGTGGATTTTGATGCACCGCTCTTCGAGACTCAGCCGACGGAGTTGCTGGGTGATTTCACACTTTGGACCATCTCGCACCTCAACGCCATTTCTGCTTTGTGCCACGGTTTTGTGAACCGTGTTGATTGAACATGCCCGACGTCGCATCTTCTGTGTGACATGCGCCTTCGTTTTCTTGAAACATTCTTCATGCCTTTGATCAGCGAAAGCAACGGTTCACAGAACCGTGGCACATGTCTGCGTCTTTGGTTTTTTTCCGGGCGAATACTGAAAGCGTGCCCCGGAATCCGGGCGACTTGTTTGGCGGGAAGCTGGGGCGTATAGTGACGTTCGCTTCTTGCACCCGTCATGGGTTGCGTGATGCTGAATCTGTGCTGTCTTATTCGGGTTGTTTTAGTCGGGGCTGTTTCATTCGGGCGTCGCCGTTTTCTTTGATCCATCTCGGCGACTATTTTGAGGAGAAGGTCGCATGTCTACCGAGCGTGTTCCGTTGGAAGCGATTGATCACCTGGAATATTTCGTGGGCAACGCTTTTCAAGCGGCTCACTTTTATCGCACGATGTTTGGATTCAATATCGTTGCGCACAGCGGTTTGACGACGGGGCGTCGTGGACAGTCGAGCTATCTGGTTGAGCAGGGCAAGGTTCGTTTCCTGCTGACTTCGGCGCTGTCGCCGGATTGCCCGGTTGCGCGTCATTGTGCGCTTCATGGTGACGGTGTTCATTCGGTTGCTTTTCGAGTCAACAACGTTGAGGAAACCATCAACGCTGTGAAGGCGAACGGTGCCACCGTAGTCAAGCCGCTCACGACATGGCAGGATAGTTTTGGCGAGTTGCACTTCGCGGCGATCAAAACATATGGCGACACGGTGCATACGTTCATCGATCGATCTGATTACAAGGGCGTGTTTGCCCCGAAGTATGAGCTGGTGGAATCGCCGAAGACCGAAAGCGCGGGGTTGTTGGCGGTTGATCACGTCGTGGGCAATGTTGAGCTGGGGGCGATGGGTCACTGGGCTGATTATTATGCCCGGGTGCTTGGCTTCACGCAATTGGCTCACTTTACGGATAAAGATATCAGCACCGAATACACCGCGCTCATGTCGAAGGTGATGCAGAGCGACAACGGGGTGATCAAGTTTCCGATCAACGAGCCGGCAGAAGGTCGCAAGAAATCGCAGATTGATGAGTACCTCGATTTCTATCGGGGTCCGGGGGTTCAGCATGTTGCGATGACCACGGGTGATATCATCGCGACGGTGAAGCGGCTTCGGGCTTCGGGCATTGAGTTTTTATATGTGCCGGATGCGTACTACGATGAACTCGTAAGCCGCATCGGAAAGATCGACGAGGACCTTGCCGAGCTTAAGAAGTGGGGCGTTCTTGTGGATCGCGACGACGATGGATACCTCCTTCAAATCTTCACCAAACCGGTGGAAGATCGGCCTACGCTGTTCTACGAAATCATTCAGCGCAAGGGTTCTCGCGGTTTTGGTGTGGGGAATTTTAAGGCGCTGTTTGTTTCGATTGAGGAAGAGCAGCGGCGACGCGGGACATTGTAGGTTATTCGGTGCGTCCGGGACGCATCCTACACAGATGTCGCGCAGCAGTGGCGTTGTGTTGAGCCATTCGTGTTCTGTCAGTCCCCCACCCTTCCGCTTCGCTCAAGGATGGGGCACCCGCGCGAGGGATATTGTAGTTTATTCTGTGCGTCCGGGACGCACCCTACACGGATGTCGCGCCCGCGATTTATGGACCACCGCCTACGAATTGAGGATGAATACTCGCAGGCTCTGTGAGGTCAAGCTTCCTACCAGGATGGCTACTGCTGATATTGCCCACCCGTGCGGGATTCGCAGGTAGCGGCTGTAGCCGATCCACAAGCCCGCCCATATCGACGCCAGTGCCAGATACATGGCACTATTTCCAAGATACTCGTAGTAGATTCGCGGAATCCCGAAATATCGGGAGCTTGCCGGTGGCGGCCATTGGCGTAGGAAATTGGTCGAATCGAGCAAGGCTTCTGCGACGCACCAAGCGGCTGTGCATAGGCTGGCGAAGATGGTTGCGTGTGCGAAGACGCGAAGCAGATGCCGCCAACTTACCCGGTATTCGCGATTGGATTGCACGAACATCAAGAGCACCAGGAACGTTGTGAGCGACCATGCTGCATAGTCGACGAGGTCTGCGTTCGTGAAGTGTGGGTTGTAGGTGAATCGCAGCCCGCGCGGCCCGGTGAGCTGGCGTGCAAAGAAGTTCATCAGCGGATCGATGCCCCTCGCCACGGCATGCCAGCCGCGGGCGAAGATCAACCATTGAATGCAGATGAGGGCAAGCAGCGGTCCCACCCTTGGCGTGGTTGATTTGTTGTAAGCCGCCCACAGTTTGAAAGGTCTTGCCGCGCCCAGCCAGAATGTCCTTGCGAGAGAATTCAGCGGGTCTGCGAACCAGCGGTATTCAAACAGGTTGGCTTGCTTGCTGATCGCTGCGTCGTAGACGGTGTCCCAGTCGAACGGTTCTCCACATTCCGGGCATCGGTTCTTCGTGAGACCGTGGACCCGGTATTCGCATTTGATACAGCGCAGTTCGTCGAGTGGGAGCTTGGCCACCTCGGTGTACCACAGGTGTTTGAAGCGGTCGCGGTTGTTTTCAATTGCGCCGTTGCAGATGTCGGTCCAGTTGATTTCGAGCGAGCATTCCGGGCAACGACCTTCGCTGTCTTCGTGGATCACATAGCTGCACGCTGGGCAGAGAAGGAGCTGTGGGTCTTCGGCGACGATTTGTCGGCGGACGGTATTGATCGTTTGCGAGGTTGTGGTTGTTGCGTCGCTCAACGTGCGCTTCCAGGAAAGGGATGGCGGGGAATGTCCGTGTGTTTCGGAACCGTGGTCTTGTTCTTTGCATCCATTCTAAGCTGATCCCGCCAATGATTGAACTGTGTCGCTTGTGAATCAACACCAGAACTTGCGGTTTTCATCGACCAGTTGGCGCGTTCTCTGGATGCTTCTGCCCGACGCTGGGCGGAACGGGGCACCGGTTGATGGGCGATGGCATGAAAGGGGTCACAGATGAGGGGGCGATGGGTTTTGTCGGTGGGGTTTGGATTGATGGTTTTTGTGGCGGGATGCGGTGGTGATGCTCGGGTGGATATTGCTGCGGCTGGCGCTATGGACAGCCTCGCCAAAGCGATGGAGACGGTGGTTGTCGAGTACCACGCCGAAACGAAACGGGCGGACGATTCGTTGGAAGCGGCGGTCGTCGATTCGTTTGTCGCACGGATCAAGCGAGATGTTTCGGACGATGCTGCGGTTGAATCGCACAGTGCGGCATTTCGGTCGGCGCTTGGGCGCGTTCGTGATGATCGCGAAGTTGAGATGTCGCGGTATCGCGCGGCGCTCGAGAATGTGGGCGTGTTGCGCGAGGTTTCTCGCGGCTTGCGGCGATTGGGGATGGAGAGCTTGAGTTTGCGCGATGACGCTCGACGGTATTTGTTTTCGTTACTCGAAGCCGGCAGGGCGAAATTGCCTCTCGAATGATAGATGCCCTCTATCGTTTCTTATGCGATCCGTTCTTTGATTTCTCCGCGTCATATCGAGCTAGGGCGCGGTCTTGGCATTGCAACATATTTTGAAGGGGGAATACCGTGAATCCAGTTGAAGCGCTTGATGAACTGATTGATCAGTTGGACAAAGGGGTGGCGTCCGATGCGTCGCCGGTTGAGAGGTTGGCACCCGAAGAATCGTCGGCGGGCGATGCGATTGATCGCGTGCTCGCTTCTTCACCCAGGCGGAGTTCGGTGCGCAGTCTGCGCGAAGATGATGCCGTGGTGAGTTTTCGTCGCGAACTCGTCGATGGGTTGATTCGCGTTGATACAGCCGGGCAAGTTCTGCAATTGTTGTCGCAGGTTGTTGGCGCGGTTTTGACGGGCAGGGCGTAGTCACTTGTCTGCAAGCACTTGGGAATTGACGGCTGCGGGGTTGGCGGTTGTGGCGCCGTTGGTGGCGGTGCCCCTGACCGTGATGACATTCTACTTGAAGGGTTTGCGAGAACAGCAAGCCGGGCGATTTTCCGACCTTGCCGATCGGGTGAACAGCACTTCGGAAGGGTTGCGGCGGGTGTTGGATGATGTCGCCCTGATGCAGCGAAACTACACAACCAAGGAAGAATGGCTTCGGGAAACGATGTGGGCACGCGGGAAAATCGAATCGTTGTGTGCTTCGGTCATGCGCGTGGAGGCGGAGTTGGAATCGCACGGTAGTTTGGCGGCGACGTCGCAGCGAACGCATCGGCTTGTTGCCAAGATCGCCGATCGTGCGGGGATCGGGGAGTCGGTATCGAAGGGCTGTGGCCCCACGGAGACGTTCTGATGGGGAATTCGCGTTCGGCTCGACAGATCAAGTTGGTTCGCAACGAAGTGCTGGTTGCGCTCAAAATGCTTTACCCAGCCGCTTTGCAGGCGGAGCAGTTGATGCGCAGCTTGCTCAGCGTGTTTCCGACGATCGAGTGGGATCCGTTTCGGCGCGATTTGGCGTATCTCTGCGAGAAGGGTTATGTGCAGCGCGTTGTCTCGGACAATGAATCGGACGAACGGTTCACGCCGTGGCGAAGGCGATGGTTTCGTCTGACGAGTGCGGGCATGGAAGTCGCGGACCATGTCATCGATGACCCGGCGCTGGACGAATGACCGTGTGTGCAACGAAGAAAACATCCACGCGTTCGTCTTCTTCTGCCCGAAAGAAAACGGTTGCGAAACCATCTGCGCGCCGCAAGACGAAAAAATCAACCAAGACCACCGCCAAGCGGAAGAGCGCTCGTTCGAGAAAGACTGACCTTGAATCGAAGCCGGCGGTTGCCACACGGTCTGTTGATGAGCATCGCGATCGGCTACGGGCTATTGGTGATTTGCTTCGGGTGGCGACGGTCGATTTGGTAGCGGACGCCGAAAGTGATGATCGTGTTGGGCGCGGCGCGTATTTGCAGGTGATGGGCAGGGCGTTTGAGGTACTCGACAACCTCGCCGAATCTTTCGATCTTGATGACCTCGTCAAGATTTCCAAGATCATCGTCGAGCAGCGTCGCGCAGAGTTGAATAGCCGCAAGCTCGACTCGGCTTCCGAAGATTCTCTCGATGAGCCGGCTGACGTTTCGGGCGTGGGCGATCGCGGGATGGCAAACCGCCAGTTGCCCGAAGCGTTTGGTGATATCGTTCGGCAGATTTATGGCGCGACGTTGGCCGACGATGTGTGTGAATCGAGCGCTTCGGTTGAGTCGCACGGTTCGATGAATGGCAGTGAGGCGGGCTTGTAAGCCGAATTCTGTTCGCGATTTCTCGCGGGCAGTCATTCATCTGGGCCGACAGTTGCCTGCCGGCTCGAGCACCCTACCCGCGGCGGTTGCGATCTCGAAAGATCACAGTCAGACGGGCCGCCTGATCGCCGCTGCTTGGGCTTGCTGGCGGTGGGGTTTACCCTGCCACGGTTGTCTCCAACCGTGCGGTGCGCTCTTACCGCACCATTTCACCCTTACCTGCGGTCACTTGCGCCGAGGCGCTGTGCCCGCATAGGCGGTGTATTTTCTGTGGCACTTTCCCTCGACTCGCGTCGGGTTGGCGTTACCAACCACCGTGCCCTGCCCAGTTCGGACTTTCCTCCGGCAGAATGAAATCCACCGGCGACTACCACCGCCCGCCTCAATGCCGGTCTTATTGTATCACGAAAGTTGCGGTTCGACTTCGGGCTTTGGTTGGGTCTTGGTTGATCTTGTCCATCCCCCACCCTTCCGCTGCGCTCAAGGATGGGGCACCCGCGCGCAGGGTTGCGATTATTCCCAGGGTAGTAGGACGACGTTTCCTTTTACCTTTCGATCCTGGATGTGGCGATGGGCGTTGGCGGCATTTGCCAGGGGGAAGGTGCGGTCTAGGACGGGTTTTATTCTTCCGGATTCGACCATGCGCAGGCCTTCGCGGAGTTCGTCCATGCTGCCCATCATTGAGCCGCGGATTTGATATTGATTGAAAATCAGTGCGGCGAAGTTGAGTTCATCCTTGACCCCGCCGACCAAGCCGAAGTTGACGAGGATGCCTCCGGTTCGTAGCGAGGCGAGGTTCTTCTCCAGAATACCGCCGCCCACGTTGTCGATGACGAGGTCCACACCGGTTCCGCCTGTCCATTCGCGGATGCGTTGGCTGAAGTCTTCCTTGCGGTGGTTGATGACGAGGTCTGCGCCGCATCGCTTTGCCACGTCGAACTTGGCGTCGTCACCGACGGTGGTTGCGACCTTCGCCCCCAAGGCTTTGGCCATTTGGATGCACATGCTTCCGCTGCCGGATGCCCCGGCTTGGATGAGGACGTGGTGGCCCGGTTCGGTTTCGCCCAACGTCTTGACCGCATGAACGGATGTCACGAGAACGAGCGGGATCGTCGCACACTCTTCGGCAGACAGGCCCGTGCGGTCGGGAAGCAGAAAGCATGTTGGCACGCTGATGTATTGGGCGTACCCACCCCAGAGCGATGTTCCGGTTACGGTGTAGCTGGGTGCGAAGTTTTCGGGTTTGTGCGACCACTCGGCTGGGTTGATCGGGAAACCGGGCGCGACGATGACTCGGTCGCCGATCGAGATTTTCTGATTATCCCCCTCGATTTGAACGACTTCGCCCACGACATCGGCCCCCATGACATGGGGTAGTGGTGTGTTTTTTTGAATCCCGCCCATGCGCAAAAACAGATCGTATCGATTGATGCCGCACGCGAGCACCTTGACGATGGCGTGATTCTCTTGCGGGTTGGGGTCGGCGACTTCTTCAAATCGCAAGACGTCTTCGTTGCCAAATTCATGGATGACGGCTGCTTTCATGGGATGGCTCCGATGCTGGACTGTTGGCGTATGGCTACGTCGGGCGTTGCCTGGAATCAACATTCGCTACGGTCAGTACTCACCCGCACGGATGAGTTGCCTGCCCTCACCTGGGTTGGATATGCTCGCGACGTTCAAACCGGCCCGGATATTATCAGACCAAGCCGCGATGGTGAAACACCCGTTGGTCCTTTCCGCGACGGGGAGCCCGGCGTGCAGCGATTTCTTGATACTGGCGGAGGTTTCGCCACCGCCGTAGGAAAATCGAACCAGGAGAATCGAACGTTGCTGCCTCGGAGCTGCTTCTCGTCTCGAACACGATTTCCGCGCACCGGTCTTGAAGTACCGGCGCTCGCGGTGGTTTTGGTGTTTGTCATTCTGGGTTCGCTCACTCCGTTTCAACTCGACTTCCAGCTCAATGGCTGGCTTGGGTTGTCGGACAGCCCTCTGTTTTGGCCGAAGACGAATCCGGTTGATGCTGCCGTGAACGTTGTCGTCTACGCGTTCGTGGGCGCGGGATTGTTTGCGCTGCTGCGAAATCGATTTGAGGTTCCGGGTGCTGCGGTGTTGACGATTCTTTGCAGCGTTTCGTTGAGCCTGGCGCTTGAGACGACGCAGCTAATTATCAAAGGGCGGTATGCGTCGTTGTGGGATGTGTGTTTCAATGCGATTGGCGCGGTCGTGGGTGCGGTATTGATTGGGCTTTTCTACCGGAAGATCGTGC
>JAADIU010000286.1 GCA_013151185.1 Planctomycetota bacterium | reverse complement strand
AGACGAGGTCGCCCTTGTGATTGGTGCAGGCATTATCGGTCAGGGTGTGGTGATGGCGATTCGGGGGCTGGGGATTGCCGCTAAGATTTTGATCATCGCCCGCCACGCGAGCCAAGTCGAAACGCTCAAACAATCCGGGGCTGATGAAGTGATCGTCGTTTCGCGCGGCGCGTCACGCGCCGATCTGTTTGGGCAAGTCGCATCCCACCTGAACACCGAGCGCGTTCCCGGCAAGTTTGGCAATCAAGCGATGGTCGGCGGGGCGGATTTGGTTTACGACTGCGTGGGTACGGGCGAGAGTTTGGCGAACGCGATGAAGTTTTGCAAGGCCCGCGGAACGGTGGTGGCGGCAGGTACGTCTCATATTGCGCTGGTCGATACGACGGCATTGTGGTTTAACGAACTCACGATATTGGGTGCTTATGGGCGTCAATTTGAAGAACTCGACGGTGTCCGTCGACACACCTACGAAATTGTGTTTGAGATGATGACGAACCAAAGAATTGATGTGAGCACCTTACGGGTCAAGACCTTTCGTCCGTCCGAGTATCGCCAGGCATTCAAATCGGTGGGGCGGCGAATCCGCGAGGGCGTGAGCAAAATCGCGTTTCAACACGACACGACGTAATCGAGACTTCAGGGTAGAGTGCGTCCCGGACGCACCGAATGACGTATGCGAGACGGTGCAGTCGGCCTGCCCTCCCATGAATATCCCGAATAGGAACAACGTTGATCAAAACGGTATCCGCGCTGTTTCGATCTCTTGGTATCTTGTCTGTCCCCCACCCTTCCGCTTCGCTCAAGGATGGGGCACCCGCTGCTCCTGCCAATGCCTTTCCGCCTCGGAGCGCGCAGAGAAAAGGCGACCCACTTCCCGCGGATCGCCTTCTCCCAATGCTGTGTCACAATATGCCGAATGGGTTCGCATTTCGCGGACCCATGCACTTATGCGATGACCGAATTACTTGGTCGTGAAGCGGAAGTTTCTTCCGTTGCGTGTGGGGCTGGTTGCGACAATGAATCCGCCGGTCTTGCTGAAGGCGACGGCTTTGATGCTGGTTTTGCCGAACTGTTTCGACAACATGGTCTTGGCCGAGGCAGTGCTCCAGTTTTTGCTCTTGGAGGTGGCACCGGCCCAGCGGTTGAGCTGCGTGTTCGATACGTTTTGCAGGATGGCGCCCTTGTCGATCCACTTCGAGAAGCTGTTGAGCTGTGCGGGCGACGGACGCTTGCTTGAAGTTGAGCCCATCGTCTGGTTGGCCAACGTCTTGAAGAAGTTCGCCTTGTTCTGGAAGGTGGTTCGGACGCTTGCGTAGGTGGTCTTCTTTGAAATTGCCATTTGGATTCTCCGTTTTGCTTCTGAAATCAAATTTAAGTGACACAACAGGACCGTCGAATGGTCCCTTTTTGTTCTGGTGCCGGTGTATCGGTGGGTTGATCGCAGGTCTTGAATTATTCACGCTGAAAACGGGCATCGACTGCATCGAACGTCAGCCGACACACGCGCGGACGCTCAATTTGAAGCTGCCGGTGGAACGCATGGGTGCGCCTGCTTTTCCGATAAAGCGGTAAGCTGCGGCTCAAATGGGTCGATTATTGCACGCTTCGATGTGAATCCTTCCAAAGCTCACAGCGCAATGGGCCGATTCTAATTGAACAGGACCGTTGCAGATTTTTTGAGGACTCTCGGACCGTTGACTGAAGTGCTGGCACTTCGGCGCTGTGGGTTCTCGCCAAGAAACAGGGAGGTCGCTCAGGTGAATACCGCACTGTTGTCGTCCATCGTGAATTCAGACACGTTACCTTCTATGCCTGCCGTCGCGCTCAAGGTGGTCGAGTTGTGCAGAGAAGACGACGTGGACATTCAGGACGTCGCCGATGCGATTGCGGGAGATCCTGCATTGACAGCGCGCATGTTGAAGGCCGCCAATTCCTCGATGTTTGGAATGTCCAAGAAAGTGGGCACCCTGCAACAGGCGATGGTTGTTCTCGGTCTGCGGACGGTCAAGGTGATGGCCCTCGGGTTCTCGCTGACCGACACGCTCAAGGGCGAAAGTAAATCGGGTTTTGACTATCCGTCCTACTGGCGACGTTCGTTGACCACGGCGGTCGCGGCGCGGAATATCGCTGACCAGTACGGTGGTGTGCGCAAAGACGAAGTGTTCATCGGCGGTTTGCTTTGCGACATCGGAATGATCGCGGCAGAACGACATCCCGACGGAATATATTCCCCCGTGATTGAGCGCCATCGCGCGGAGTCGGGTCATATCCATGAAATCGAAAGCGCCGTGTTGGGGCTGACCCATGCCGACATCAGCGCCATGATGCTGGCGAACTGGAGTATGCCGGAACCGTTGTGCCACGCGGTGAAGGCTCACCACGGTGAGGGTCTGGATGAATTGGATTCACGCTCCAAGCCGCTCGCTTGCATCCTGTTGGGCGCGTCGGAACTCGCGGGACTGTTTTCCGGCGACCTTGATCCATCCCGGACAGAGTCGGTCATCGAAGGCGTTGTCGCGCGAACGGGTGTCTCACGCGAATTTCTCGACGGTGTGATGGATGGTCTCAATCAAAACGTTCGCGAAGCGGCGGAAATGTTCAGCGTCAATCTTGGTGAGGAAATCTCGCCAGACCAACTCCGACAGTCGGCGATGACGCAGTTGGTCAATCTATCAATGAATGCCGAGCAGGATCGTGTTTCGGCGGAGCAGCGTGTCGACCAAGCTGAAACCCAAATGAAGTCGCTTCGCCACCGAGCAGAGACCGACAAATTGACCGGTATCGCGAATCGCCAAGCGTTCGATGATCATCTGGACGCAACCATTCGAGATGCCACTGATTCAAAACGAGATATTGGGTTGATCATCATGGACATCGACCACTTCAAGAATCTTAACGACACACACGGACACCAAGCCGGGGATGAAGCGCTGCGGCGCGTGGGCGCGTGCCTCGACGAAATCTCTGAGAACTCCCAGTTTGTCGCCCGCTATGGAGGTGAAGAATTTGCGTTTGTGGTCGCACAGGCGTCGGCTCGGGAGTTGCGGGAGTTTGCGGAACAGGTGCGCGAGAGCATTTCGCGGATTCGGTTCGATCACAACGGCACCCCGCTTAAATTTACTGCGAGCTTCGGCGCGGCGCATGTCAGCTTTGGAGAAGAGAGCGTTGATTCAGAGGAATTGATCATGCGGGCGGACGAATGCCTGTATGCCGCAAAGGAAGACGGACGAAACCGCGTTGAAATCACATTCTGACATGAGTCAATAGGCGTACGGATCGTCGCCTTGTGATGCGAGGACTACAAGAATCACGGCGATGGCTCCGGGAATGGCGGTGATCAGCGACAGGATGACCACCCGTTTCCAACCCGCGAGCCGCTTGCCCGAAACACGCACCGCAGCACCGACCACAAATGGCAGAGCACCGCAAATAACGAACGCGGTGGGGTGAAACTCACCGCTCGATTCGTAGAAGTATGCCAGCAAAGCGCATGCGGGAAGCATGACCGACGGTATTGCGCCGATCCCAATGACGTGGCCTCTCTTGCGTTTCAAGCTTCCGACGATCCAAAGTACGCCAAGCGTCGTGGCCAGTGCGCCGCACAGTTGCGCAAGCTTCGCGGTGTGGGCCAGTCCCGCTACAACAGATCCGAATCCCGCCGCAATGCAGAGCAGCAACAGGGGTAGTAGTCCGTCATTTTTTTGATTCAAACGTGACGTTGCTGCGAGATTCGCGAATACAAGCATGGCGACCGCCCCATGCCATTGGAGGCGTGTAGCCTCGAAGGCTTCCCAGGAGGGGACGATCAACCAGGATGACAATGCGGCTATGATGATCCAGACGATCGCTCCGGCAGCCGGCCGCCGGGACAAGTGCGGCGTGAGAATACTTGCCAGCGTCGCGATGCCAATGAGGACAAATGTCCACTGCCAATGTTCTGCCGGTGGAACTTTTGTCCATCCGAAAAGGGCGACGTAGGAAACCGACACCCCCAAGCCAATCGCGATGGCAGGCAGGAACTCAGCTTTGCGATCGCCTCGATTGCGCCAAATTCGATGGCCAACCACCATCATGACGATTACCACCACCGCTGGCGCAAACACACCGCGCAGAAGTGGGTCGAGCATGATCATACGGACGCTCCGACTGTCACCGACGTGGGAATCACCGACGCGGAAACTATTGTTTCACGCCTTCAAGCGCCACGAAGAGCTTCACGTCATCGCCCAACATCTTGAGCATGTAGTCCATTCCATAGTCGCTTCGTTTGATTGTGAACGTCGTTTCAAATCCGGTGCGAAAACCGCCCCACGGATCAGGCCCCGAGCCCGTTGCGGTCATATCAACGGTGATCGACTTCGTGACGCCATGGCATGTCAGATCACCGGTAACTTTGAGCACGCCCTTATCGCCGGTTTTGATCGATTTGCTTTTGAACGTGATCGTTGGAAATTCGCGGACGTTGAAGAAGTCCGTTCCCTTTATGTGTCCGTCGCGCTTTTTGTCGTTCGTGTCGAGGCTCTCCGTCTTCACGATGACCTCGAACGTGGACTTGGTCGGGTCGTCGTTGACCTGGATTTTTCCGGAGACGCTGTTGAAGCGGCCATAGAAGGGTGAAACGTTGAGGTGCTTCACGCGAAACATCACACTGGAGTGCATCCCGTCGATTTTGTAAGCGTCGGCGAAAGATTGAGATCCACACCCGAGGATCACAGCCGCGGACAGCAGCATGATCCATACGCGTGTACTTCGCGATAGTACATCTTGTGACAACTTGCTCATCGTGATTCTCCAAGGTGGATGGGTGAGTGATTGGGTTCGGTGAAGTCGATGCCGTCACGAACACACAGATGCCCGCGACCGCAATCCTCATACACCCTAATCTACATGGAAGGCGGAGTCATTGTGTCGCCTGCGCAACATGCGATTCGACGGATTCAAGAAGAGTGAAATCGAAGTAAGGCGTTTTGCGATCTCACTCTTCGACGTGTTCTTGCGGACTGAGTGATTCTGCGAGAGGCTTCGGCCAGAAGATTGTAAACGCTGCGATGAAGAGCGCGATCGAGAGGGCGAGGACCATTTCTCTGGCTGGGCGTCGGCAGAAAATACGGTCGTAGTCAAAGCCCGGCAGAAACGCAGCCACCCGCGCCAGTGGAAGGGGTAGCTGAGCCGGGAGCGGTTCGGTTTGAACTGATGATGACCTCGGGTTTGATTGCGGCAGCGGTGACGCATCAATCGGGGGGACCAAAAGCACCAGTTCGTCGGGTTTGTGAAAACCGAGTTCACGGCGGGCGAGTCGGTCAATGACGATCGGATCGTTATGAATCGCGTCAAGCCGCGCCGTCATCGTTTTCAATTCAGCGTGCGCGTCGGCCAACTGCGTTTCTCGAACCTTCTCGATGACCGTCGCTTCCTGATACTCGCGCCATGCAGGTAGAATCAGGCACGGGGCCATCCCGCAGATGGCCAGTCCGATGAGAATCCAGAACACAATTCCCGCACCATCTCCGTGGAGCGCGACCGTTTCGGTGGCGGGGGGGCTGCCGTCTTCACATTGTGGCGACGAAACAGGGCTCATCCGCGGTTCCAGAATTTACCGCCGTAAATGGCGGAATCGCCCAGATGTTCTTCGATCAACAGCAGACGGTTGTACTTGGCGATGCGGTCGCTTCGACACAGGCTGCCCGTTTTGATTTGACCCGCGTTGGTCGCCACTGCGATGTCGGCGATTGTTGTATCTTCGGTTTCTCCACTTCGATGGGAGATCACGCTTGTCATTCCATTTCGCATGGCCATGTTCACCGCTTCAAATGTTTCGGTGAGCGTTCCGATCTGATTCACCTTGATCAAAATCGAGTTGGCACTTTTCTCTTTGATCCCCCGCGCCAAACGTTCGGTGTTGGTCACGAATAAATCGTCGCCCACGAGTTGAACGCGATCACCCAATGCGGTGTTGAGCTTCGCCCAATTCTCCCAATCATCTTCGGCCAGTCCGTCTTCCAAACTTCGGATTGGATATTTTTCGCACCAAGCTTTCCACGTCGCAATCATCTCATCACCGGTCACCGATTTGTCCGGTGCCGATTTGAAGAAGGAATACGTCTTGGTTTTTTCGTCGTACATTTCCGTCGTTGCGGGGTCGAGGGCGATGAAGATTTCTTCGCCCAATTTGTAGCCAGCCGCCTTCACGCATTCGGCTACTAGTTCCAGCGCTTCTTCATTGCTCGAAAGCGATGGGGCGAACCCACCCTCGTCGCCGACGGACGTGTTGTAGCCCTTCTTCTTAAGAATGCCCTTGAGCGCCTGAAAACACTCCGCACCCATTTGCATGGCGTGGGAAAAACTTTCTGCCCCCCAGGGCTGAATCATGAATTCCTGGAAGTCGACATTGTTGTCGGCGTGCTTGCCACCGTTGAGAATATTCATCATTGGAACGGGAAGCACCCTGGCTCCGGGACCACCCAGATATCGAAAGAGCGGCAGGGCGCACGAAATGGAAGCAGCCCGGGCAGCCGCCAGCGACACCGCGAGCATCGCATTCGCACCCAGCCGCGCCTTGTTGGGCGTGCCGTCCAACTCGATCATGACGTGATCGATGGTTTCCTGGTCAGATGCATCGAGGCCGATGATTGCGTCTGCGATTTCTTCGTTGACGTGTCCGACGGCTTTGAGGACGCCCTTGCCGTTGTACCGCGACGCATCGCCATCGCGCAGCTCGACAGCCTCAAATTTGCCCGTGGAGGCACCACTGGGCACGCCGGCTTCTCCCACCGCGCCGTCTTCGAGGGCCACGACACCGTGTATCGTGGGGGTGCCGCGTGAGTCGAGAATCTCTGAAGCTTCTACATGAACGATGGTTCTTGACATGGTATTCGCCCTCCATATCGGCGGCTTATTGGGTTCCATATCGGTCCGCGTGCGGAAATCACTACAACGAAGCCGACGATCAGGCCATAATAAAACGCGCACGAGCGGCGTCAAGGATGTACAATTCCAGCGGCTGGCTTGGTTTTGTGTCAGCATATCATCGTCCGGTGTCACCAGTCCGTGGTTCGACCAATCTGGTTCGATCCCGCTGGGGCTGCTGGGTGGTGCTCATTTCATTCGCAAGAGCGCGCTGCAATGAACAAGGCGTTATCAAACCGCGAGGGTCAGGAACTCAAGTCTGCGCAAGAAATCCTGGCCGCAATCGATTCGATCTTGAAGAGCGGTTGTCGTGCGGACTCGCTCGACAGCACTTTTGAGATGTTGCTGGATGTTGTCCTCCGGCTGACCCACAGCGAATACGGTTTCATCGGTGAGGTGTTGAGTTCTGACGAGGGCACGCTTCACCTCAAGACACATTCGATCAGCAACATTGCCTGGAATGACGAGACAAAGAGTCAGTATCGCAAGAAAGCGCCGTTTCTGGAATTCTTCAACCTGGATACGCTGTACGGTGAGGTGATTAAGAGTTCCCGCCCGGTGATCTCAAATTCACCCAAGAGTGATGCGCGAGCATGCGGAGTGCCTGCCGGCCATCCGCCGATGCAATCGTTCTTGGGTGTTCCTCTGCTGGGTGGCGACCGATTGGTCGGGATGGTCGGTCTTGCCAACAGCCCCGACGGATACGATGAATCGATCGTCCAATCGCTTCAGCCGTTCGTTTCGACCTGTACCAGCCTCATCGAACTACTCAGGACCGAGAGAACGCTCCACGAAGCCGAGCTTGCTCTCGCGTACAGCGAGGAGTTTCACAAGACGCTCATCAGCACCATGGCAGAGGGTGTGGTTGTCTACGACGCAGACGGAGACGTCTTAAGTTGCAACCACAGCGCCGAGACAATTTTGGGTCTCTCCGAGTCAGACATGGTGGGATCAAATTTAGTAGATGCCTTGGGACGGGTTTGGGATGAAGAAGGTCGAACACTGACCCGCCATGATTGCGCTTCTGTCGAAGTCATTAAATCATCGCGGCCTATGCGTGACGTAAGGGTTCGTTTCGACCGATCAGATGGGCGCATGATCTGGATGTCGCTCAACATTGAGCCGGTACGCGAACCGAGCAGAATCCTCGATGCGAGGGTCGTGATGACACTCCGCGATATTACGAATCAAAGGCGAGGCGAGGATGAACTGCGTCGGGGGCAACGATTGCTCGATCGAGCGCAGAAGCTGGCAAACATGGGCAGTTGGGAACGAGACCTTCAAACAAATTGCCTGCGCTGGACGGACCAAATGTTTGTCATTTTCGGTCTCAAGAAGGAATATGAGAAGGGTTTGACGTGGTCTCTGGTGCGGCCCTTGATTCATCCGGCAGATATTGGCAACGTCGAATCGGCCACCCGCGAATGCACCGCGGCAATGGGGACGCGCACGATCGAATACCGAATCATTCGGCCTTGCGGGCAGTATCGTATCGTGCTCGAAACGTTTGAAGTCGCCTCGGCTGCGAATGGGGTCGTCAACAAAATTCTGGGCACAACGCAGGACATCACAGAAAAGCGAAGAGAAGAGCAAAGGCATCGACGCATTCAACAAATGGAGACGGTGGGCGCGCTGGCGGCAGGGATCGCCCACGACTTCAACAATCTGACGGGCTTGGTTTCCAAGAATATCGAGCTCGCCAGTGCGCAGATCCCGGTCTCTGATCCGGCGCATGCGCGTTTGGAAATAGCCCAGGAAGGTCTTGAGCAGGCTACAAACCTGGCAGAGGCGCTCCAAATCGTGTCAAAGCGTGCGCCCCTAGCAAGGCGGCGGGTGAGCCTCCTGGGCCTCTTTGAGCAGTCGTCGAAACTTCTATCGCAATTGGTGCCAATCAGTATTGAGCAACACTGGGAGACTGATGATCGTCCGGCATTCGCCTTCGCCGACGCAACGCAATTGCAGCAGGTCTTACTCAATCTGATCACGAACGCCCGTGATGCGATGCCCAACGGTGGAACATTGCGTGTGAAGCGCGAGTTGCGAGAGCTTCTCGGTGAAGAAGCCGACGCATTCGGTGTGACACCAGGAATCTATTCGTGTCTCGAAGTTCGCGATACCGGAGTGGGGATGTCCGAGGAGACTCTCGCCTCCGTATTCGAGCCGTTCTACACAACCAAGAGCGCCGAGGGGCACAGTGGGTTGGGGCTCGCAGTGGTAAAGCAGGTGGT
Organism: Planctomycetota bacterium; assembly: GCA_013151185.1. Lineage (GTDB taxonomy): Bacteria > Planctomycetota > Phycisphaerae > UBA1845 > UBA1845 > UBA1845. The sequence goes on along the minus strand of JAADIU010000286.1, from coordinate 8,329 downwards.
CGATGCCCACGGAGCCCGAATTCAGATCGAATCCAAAGAAGGCGCTGGCACCATTGTCAGAAGTTACATGCCATGCGATCCGGATCAATCCTCGGTAATCGAAACAGAAGAGGACGACGAAGAAGCGTCACTCCTTCGGGGGTTGCGGGTTTTGGTCGTCGATCCCGACGCCATCCAACGTTCCCTCGTCGCCACTGGATTGCTGGGCCAGGGAATGACGATCATGCAGGCGACCGATCGAGAATCGCTGGAGCAGGTAGATTCGAGTCCAGGCTCAGTTGTCGACCTGGCTATTCTCGGTCCTGCGTGCGATCAATCGTTGCTGCAGAAACTTCGGCGACGTTGGCCGAAGCTCTTGTGCGTGCAGATCCGAAGCGATCTCAAGGGTAATAGGAAGAATGATGAGCATGCGTCTGATCCGCTGACCGCGATTCTGCGACAACCATTTCGCAGCCCCGGCTTGAGAAGTAGCATCGCGCGTCTCGTGCGATCACAATAGGATTTTCAATGTCAAAGAGCAGAAAACCCATCCGAGTCGCCCTTGTCGATGATCATTCGGTGCTTCGCGAAACCGTTGCCGCACAGATCGACGCAGAACCGGGCATGCGCGTTATCTTGCAAGCCGCCAATGCAGACGATGCCGTCACGCAGGTCATCGCCAAAAAGCCCGATGTCGTATTGATGGACATCGACATGCCCGGGTTGAGTGCATTTTCGGCGGCTGGCTATATTTCGACGGAAACGCCCGATTCTCGGGTGATTTTCCTCAGCGGGTTTCACCACGACATTTACATCGAACAGGCGCTCAAATCCAAGTCGTGGGGGTATGTCACCAAGAGCGAGCCGTTCTCTGTTCTGCGGCAGGCTATTCTCGACGTAGCCGGGGGGTGGGTACACTACTCGTCGGAGGTTCGGGATCGAATTGTCAGCGCACCCGATGGTCCCCGGTTGGCGCTGGAGGAACGCTCAGTAACGTCATCGCTCACACCGAGAGAGTTGGAAACGCTGCAATATCTGGCGAGGGGAATGTCGAGCAAGGAAATCGCCCGCGTCATGCGCATCAGCTCAAAAACTGTCGACAACCACAAGACCAGTCTCATGTCGAAACTGGGCATTCACGACCGCGTAAACCTCGCCCATTTCGCGATCCGCGCAGGATTGGCGGTTCCCTAAGCTGGCCCCGCCAATGATTGAACGCCATTGATCGAACAGTGTCCGTTCTCCACCCCTGGAAGGGGCGGGGCACCCAGCACGGTTGCGTTTGAGATTTCTGGTCGGGTCCGCTGTGCGGACCGTCATAGGGACGATATTGATACCGAAGAATGGTCCGCACAGCGGACCCTACGTTGCTGAGGGATACCCCAACAGGTTGAATCACGCCCCTAAGAACTCCGCCTGCGCGCGATGCGATTTCCGGGCATGATCACGATCGCGCCTTTGATTTGCAATGTCGTCAATGAGGCGGTGACAGCCGCCGCCTGCAAACCGCTTTGGGCGATGAGGTCATCGATGGTTAATTCTTCGTCGCCCAATAGATCGACGAGGGCCCGCTCGTTGGCGTCGAGAGAAGCGCGGATTGCTTTGCGGGTCGCATCAGGGCTATCTGGCGTGTCACCTGAACGCGCTTTGGTGCTACCCATTTTCTTCCCGACGTCGCCCAGTTCGTCGAGGATATCTTCCAATCCCGCGACGAGCTTCGCCTCGCCCTTTTGAATGAGGCGATTGGTTCCGATGGCTGTGGGTGTGTTGACTTGTCCGGGAACGGCAAATACTTCCCGGTTGTATTCGCTCGCCAACCGGGCGGTGATCAGAGCACCACTTCGACTCGACGCCTCAACAACGAGCGTGCCCAGCGTCATTCCGGCGATGATTCTGTTCCTACGCGGAAACGAACCGCCTGCCGGTTGGGTTCGCATGGGGAGTTCGCTGATGATGGCTCCCGCGCCGATGATTCGCTTTGCAAGTTCGCCATGTTCGGGCGGATAGATGACATCGACCCCGCTTCCCAGCACCGCAACGGTTCGACCGTTTCCGCAGAGCGCGCCATCGTGTGCGTATCCATCCACACCTCGCGCCATTCCCGAAACCACGGTGAAGCCCGCGCCGGCCAGGAGCGTCGCGAAACGGCGGGCTTGGTCGTATCCGTAGCGACTGCTTTTGCGTGATCCGACGATGGCGATCGACACGGCATCGGTGGGTTGAAGATCACCGCGCACATACAGGCAAACGGGTGGATCGTCGCAGTAGCGAAGTTGGGCGGGATAGTTCGGGTCTTCCCAGCAAACGATGTGCGTTTGTGCGTCGCCTGCCAAGTCAATCTCTCGGTCGATCGCCTCGTCCGATCGAGGCTTCCAAGATGGCTCTTGCGCGACGTTCGCCGATCCCTTCGACTTGCGTGAGTTCACTCGTCGATGCCGACAGCATAGCGTTGATATCACCGAACTTTGCGATCAACCGACCCAGCATGACGGGGCCGATGGCGTCGGCTAGGTGAAGGCGGAGGTAGTCTCGCCCGAGTTCGGTGATTGTGGGGACAGTGGTAGACAGTGTATGTACCTCACTCCAAGCCGCAGCATTAGGCCTTGATCGAAAGCGCCTCGATCGTCAGTTGTACTGCTGAGTCGGCGATACTGACTCGACTTGAGCTGGCCGACGCGTTGGTATTTTCGGTTTGAATGAGTTCGACGGATAGCGTTTCCTGCTTGATATACCCTTCAAATGCGGTGATCGCCTCGCGCAGATTTGCATCCTCCGTCACGATGGAAAGCGAGATCCGATCTTCGATGTTCAAGCCGGCATCTTTGCGAAGGTTCTGCACATTTCGGACGACGTCCCGCGCCAACCCCTCGTGAATCAACTCCGGTGTGAGGCGTTTGTCGACCAGGATAATCGTTTCGCCATCGACTGCGACCGACCAATCGTTGCCGGCATCGTAGGCGATGCTGATGTCGGCTGCATCGAGTGAGAACGATTGTCCATCCGCAGACACATCCACGCACCCGTCTTTCGCCAACGACTCTGCCGCCAACCGCCCGTCCATCTTCCCGACGGCTTTGATGATGGCCGGCAGATCTTTGCCGAATTTCTTGCCTGCAACCCTCTTGTTGACTTCGATTTTTTGCGAAATCAAATCGTCGACCGATGCACGGTGTTCGACGGCTTTGACGTTGAGTTCTTCAAGGATGTGCGCCCGGAATCCATCCTGCTCGACAGCCTGTCGCTCGTTGTCGTTCGCCGTCTTGACGAGAACCATCGCCAGCGGTTGACGCACTTTCAATTTTGACGACGCCCGCGCTGACCTTGCCATCGAAACGATTCGCAGCAGGGCGGCCATCCTGTCGGAGAGGGCGGAATCGATAAGCGTGTCGTTCGCCTCCGGGTAGTCGCACAGGTGAACGCTTTGTGGCGCATCGGAATCTTGCCGGGCAACGAGGTTCTGGTAAATCTCCTCGGTCACAAACGGCAGAACCGGTGCCATGAGTTTGTTGAGCGTGACCAGGACGTCATAGAGCGTTTGGTATGCAGCCAACTTATCGGTATCGCCCGCCACGGCCCCGCGCCAAAATCTTCGCCGGTTGCGTCGAATGTACCAGGTACTCAGATTCTCAATGAATCGTTCGATCGCACCACAAACCGGCGGCAGTTCAAACGCCTCGAACGACGCGCGGGTTTCACGAATAAGAAGTTGCAAATCGGACAGAATCCAGCGATCGATATCGGGCCGATCGGCATGCGGAACGGGGTCCGCTGCAACATCAAATTCGTCGAGTCGGGCGTAATTCGTGAAGAATGCGTAGGTATTCCACAACGGCAGGATAACCCGGCGGCGCGTTTCGTCGGCGGGTGTCGAGGTGACTTTGCAAATCGGAAGCCCGCCGGCTGTCTTCGTGAGTTCAAAGCCGTCATCACCGGTGATCGTGATATGTTCGTCGGGGTGGCGCGTGCCGAACGCGAGATCGCTTGTAGATGTTTGCGCGGAGTACATCCATCGCATCGTATCGACACCGATTTGCTCTGCGGCTTCTTCAAACCAGATCGCCGTTCCGTCCGACTTGTGCATCGCCTGACGCTCTTCGTTGAGAACCATCGCGTGGCCGAGCAGGTTCTTGAACGGTGGGCGCGGTTTGTCCTTGCCCAGTTCCATCATCGTGCTCATCGCGAGGATGGCGTAGAACCAATTGCGAAACTGACCGGGGAAACATTCCGTGATCAGGTCGGCAGGGATCCACTGGTCCCAGTAATCCGGATCGCTGTTGTATCGCGTCGTCGAGTATGCCACGATTCCCGCATCGAGCCAGGGGTTGCCAACATCGGGGATGCGCGACATGTCAGTGCATTGACACTTTTCGCACTCGATTTTGACCGCATCGACATGCGGACGATGGGGTGAGTGTCCCTCGAATTCATCCCATCCGCCCACCGCGCGTTCCTGTAATTCTTCGCGCCCTCCGATCACATCGAAGTGCCCACACTTGGGACACTCCCAAATCGGCAGCGCCAATCCCCAGTATCGCTTTTTGGAAATCATCCAGTCGCGCATCGTCGTCAACCAGTCCAACTCGCGCTCGAGCCCGCGCATGGATTTTGGCAGCCAGTTGACCTGCTTCGCGATGGTTTTGATTTCGTCTCGCCAATCCATCGAGATGTACCACTCGTCCACCAACCGGAAGACCAACTCATCACCGGTCCGCCAACAGTGCGGGTAGATGTGTGGGTATTGTTCGTGGGCAACGAGAAAACCCTTTGTTTTCAGGCTTTCCAGAACGGCGTCTACCGTTTCCGAGTCGGTGGCCCGCTTCCCGGTGAACGCGCCAAAACCGTCGATGAATCGACCTTCGGCATCGAGCGGGGCGATGGCAACGAGCTTTTGAACTTTTCCCCATGCGTTGTCCACGTCACCGCATCCGGGGGCTGAGTGGACGATGCCCGTTCCCTCGCCAGCCACGACATACGCTTCGCCCTTGGACGTTCTTCCCGGATCGAATACACGATGTCCTTCCGCGCCGCTGGGCCAATTTCGCTGCTCGGTGGGGATCAACTTGGCTGGGCTTGCGTGTCCGCCTTGCATCTGCTGCGCGGGCAACTCATCGAACGGGCCATCGTAAGTGAGGCCAACCAACTCCGACCCTTTGATCTTTTCAAGAACCTCATACCCACCCGTTTCCTGGAAAATCTGGTGGAGGGTCTTGAGCTTTGGGGTACCTTTGGGCCACGGCTTACCACCGAACCCTTCCTTAAACTCCTTCCCAAGCCGCTGGAAGTTCAGGTTTTCCTCCGCGAAGTAGTACACCGCACCATCGCGTTTGGATTTGATCTTGACGTATTGCAGGTCGCCATTGACCGCACAACCCGTGTTCGATGTCAACGTCCAGGGCGTCGTCGTCCAGACCAGCAGGAACTCGTTGTCACGCCCGCGAATCGGAAAACGAACAAACACCGACGTATGCGTGACGAGTCTTCGTCCCTCGGCGATTTCCATGTGCGAGTAAGCACAGCCCGCACGACCCGACCACGGCATCACATCGGTGCCCTTGTAGAGGTAACCGTTTTCGTGACACTTCTTGAGGAATCGCCAGATGGTGTAGTTGTTTTCGTCGGACATGGTGAAGTAGGAATCATCCCAGTCCATCCAATACCCAAGGCGCTGCGACTGCTCGCTTTGAATCGCCGCGTATTTGTGGACACGGTCTTTGCACGCCTGCGTGAACTTGTCGAGGCCGAACTTTTCGATGTCGGCTTTCGTGTGAAGTTCAAACTCCCGCTCGACTTCCAACTCGACCCACAAGCCCTGACAATCGAAACCGTTTTGATAGCGAAGCTCGTGGCCGGTGGCTGCGAAGTATCGACAGAACACATCCTTGTATGTTCGCCCCCAGGCATGGTGGACGCCCATCGGGTTGTTTGCGGTGATGGGCCCATCGAGAAACGACCATTTGGGCTTGCCCCGGTTCTTCTCCCGCAAGCGATCAAACGCCCGGATGTCGTCCCAGAACCGAAGCGTCCGCCGCTCCTGCGAAGGGAAGTCAACTTTGGTCTCTACCTTCTCGAAGGCCATATAAATTCCTTGCCGCATCTGTGCGGCTATGTTGTGAGATTTAGTCGTGATCCATCGACCGGCAACGAACCGAGAACTATAATCAACTTTGGCGGGATTTGCAGCGCGGACCGGGGATGCGCCGCCGTTTCGACGCAGCGCCGTTTCCACCAAGCTCGATGCAATTCCTGCGAAAATTCCGCGGTAGGGTGCGTTCGGGATGCACCGAATCAGCTTGGCTGGTGGCATCCTAAGCCTTGGTTTGATAATATCTTGTGAACGAGCGATGCTTGGTGCCAGCCAAAATTACAGGCGCGAAACAGAACCGTTTGCGCCCAAGGGTCCGATCTGGAATACAGTTGAACGTGTGGCGTTTGACCAGTCGAGAACAGTTTGACCAGTTGAGAACAGACAGTCACCAGGACGGCGAATCTGCCGCAGGGATGAACCGATGCCCACCGCTTCCCACAACCAATCTGCTCCGCCACCGCGCGCCCCTCGATCCCGAACACCCACGCTGGTTCTTGCCGTATGCGTGGGGTTGTTCGCACTGTCGGCATTTCGTTATCAGATTCGTGCCCAGGGGCGAGACTCTGCCCAACCCGTGAGTCGCGATGTCTTGCCGCGCGGCGACCTGTTGCCGGCAGAGCGTTCCACTGTCGATTTGTTTGACCGTTGCTCCAAATCGGTTGTCTACGTCAGCCCGAAGATCCAGCGCTATCGTCACACCGTGTTCGGGTTTACCGACAAAGTCACCGAAACGGGCACCGGCTCCGGATTTGTGTGGGACATGGAGGGCCATGTCGTAACAAATTTTCATGTGATCCGGGATGCGTCGGCTTGCCGGGTGACGCTGTCGGATGGATCGACCTACGACGCCAGCCTCGAAGGCGCTTGGCCGGACAAAGATATCGCCGTGCTAAAGATCGATGCCCCAAAGGAAAAACTCTTTCCCATCGCCGTCGGATCGTCACACGATCTACTCGTGGGGCAGAGTGTGCTTGCAATTGGCAATCCATTCGGCCTTGACCAAACGCTGACGACCGGTGTGGTCAGCGCGCTCAACCGTGTGATCACCTCGGTGACCGACCGAAAAATACAAGGCGTGATTCAGATCGACGCGGCGATCAATCCGGGCAACAGTGGCGGGCCTTTGCTCGACAGCGCGGGACGATTGATCGGTATCAACACCAGCATTTACACGCCCACGGGCGCGTCCGCAGGCATCGGGTTTGCGGTTCCGGTGGACACGGTGAACGATGCCGTGGCCCAAATCATAGCCCATGGCCGCATCATTCGACCGGGTCTGGGCATCAACATCGGGTCCGATGCCCTGTCCCACCGCCTCGGACTCAACGGCGTATTGATCCTTGGCGTGAGTGAAAATGGCAGCGCCGAACGCGCCGGCCTGCGACCGACGCAACAATCTCGAGACGGTGGAATCGTGTTGGGCGATGTCATTCTGGAAATCGACGGTGAAAAAACCCCGCGCCGGGCACAACTTCTCGACGCCATCGCCAACCACAACGTGGGCGACTCGGTCGAATTGCTCGTCGATCGCGAGGGCAAACGGTCGAAAGTCAACGTCACCTTGCAGGCCTTGGAATAGTCACGTTTGCTCTGTTGACCGCCGGCGTGTGCCTCACTTCCTTTTGAACTGGCCACCCACCGACATCACTCATCTGCACGTTCTGTGTGGATTTCGCCTGCCTCGTCCATCCGGTGTCGCATGCTGTTTCCCCAGATTGTTTTACCAAGAGACAAGTTAAATCTCCGGACAAAGACTTCTCGATGTTCCCAATTGAGAAAGCACTCCCTATGCATACCTGAGTCCGAGAAACGCCATAGCGGATCATTCTCGTCGTGAATGAAATGGCTTGTCGCGACGATCTCTGCATTTTTTTCCAACACCGAGCCACAGAGCGAACACTCGGTCACCCCACGCATGATTAACGCCATTTTTCTGCTCTCCGAGTGGTTGGGCTACCTGATTATCCCCAGGGATAAGCCAGCCGACCGCTGGAATAGTCATGTCATCGTATTCGCCGTGCGCTTGATGCTACTTGCGTTTGAATTGTTTTTCGAGATCGTCCACCGTGAGACGGAGTGTGGTTGGCCGGCCGTGGGGGCAGTTGCTTGATTTTTCGATTTCGTTTTTTTGCTCGATGAGCGCTTCGATTTCTTCCGGGGTGAGTGAGTCGCCTGCTTTGACGGCGGCTTTGCAACTCATCATGTCGAGCACTTCGTGGATCACTTCCTCACGCTGTGTGTGTTCGCCGTGTTCAGAAAGGCGAT
>JAADIU010000287.1 GCA_013151185.1 Planctomycetota bacterium | reverse complement strand
TATCGATCGACACGACGAAGCCATCGCTCTGCTCAGCGATTTCGAAAGCAAACATCCTGACAATGCAGACCTCATGGGGCGTGTGCTACGTGTCCGAATCATCGCGTTTGAATCAACCGGCCGCCTGGAAGAAGCCGAGCAAGCCGTCCCGCGTTTTGCAGCCAGCGATCCAGCCGAGGCGGCTGCCACGCTTCAGACGCTTTTGGATTCCCTGCGAAAAGAGATCACACGATTGCGCGCGGATGGTCTCACCGCCCAAGCCGACAAAAAGGCGAAGGCGGCGCTTCTGTTCGCCCGGCAAATTTACGACTCCGCGACGGGGCAAAATGCGTCGCAGGAAAGTACATACCTTCTCGGTGTGCAACTGGCAGAAGCAAATCTGGAAGCGGGCCAACCCGAAGCTGCGCTCAGCTTGTTTCGCAAGGCTGAAGCACTCGACAAAACGCGCTACGGTGATGGCAAGCCCCACGATCCGCGACTCGTTCTGGGATTGGCAGAGTCGATGGCCCGCCTTGATAAGCACCTTGACGCCCTCGCGCTATTCAATCGACTATTCATTGAATCTCCCGTCGACTCGCCCCACCGCTACCCCGCCTTCCTGGGCGACATCCGATGTCGAACCGCGCTGGGCGAAGATGCTGCCGCCATCATCGATGTGATCGAACAACATCGCTTTCTCGATCCCGAGTTGGGCGGTGAACTAACCAAGCGAGGCATCCTCGAAATCAAAGCCAAGAACGAAAAGCGCCTCGGCCGCCGTTAGGCATGTCGCCAGTCGAATCTCGTTGACGGGGCAAAGCCCCCTCCTTACACTCCGCCCCACGCCCATGGTGCGGGTGTCGGTGTTGACATTGCCTGGATGCGGGTTCGTGGTATGAAATTGATCGATCGACGCGACTCGGCTTTGTTGATGATCGACATGCAGTCGCGCCTGCTTCCGCATATTCGTGGAGGCGATGCGGTCGTTGCGACGAACGCATTTCTGCTACGGGCGGCTCACTTGTTTGGCGTGCCGACGGTCGCGACGGTGCAGTATGTTGCGGGATTGGGGCCGACGCATCCGGATTTGGCAACAATCTGCGACGCTTGCGGAGTTGTGCCGCTGGAAAAAATGACGTTCAGCGTGCTTGGCGACGAAGGGTGTCGCGAGCATGTGCTCGGGCTCAAACGTCGGTGCATGGTGGTCACGGGCATTGAAAGCCACGTTTGCGTGCAGCAGACCGTGCTGGATTTGTTGGCCGAAGGTATTGAAGTGGTCGTGGTTCGGGACGCGGTTTCGAGTCGCTTTGAATGCGATCTTGAGACCTCGGTCGGCTTGATGGCGTCTGCCGGGGCAAGAATAACGACTGCCGAATCTCTGGCGTTCGCTTGGTGTGAGCGCTCGGGAACAGCCGAGTTCAAGGCGATGCTCAAGCTGGTCAAAGAAGTCGATATCGCCAAGCAAGGCGAACAACGGTAAGCGCCGACAGAACAGGGTGCGGTGGATAGTGGAAGAAGACGCGCTGGATTGGGACGGCGATCAGGACGACGAAGTTGAAGAGTTGGCGTGTCCATCGTGCGGTGCGATGGTGTATGAAGAAACGCAACAATGCCCGCACTGCGGCGACTGGATCACCCCGACCGCCCCAAGGGGCGCACCGCTGTGGGCACGGGTTGTCGGAGCGGTGCTCGTTTTTGCGCTGCTGTTTGGTTTTATCGCGGGTCTCATCCGGACGATTTTTTAGAACTACCCTTTAACAAAAACCCAAGCCGGCGCTACGCATGTCGGCTTTATTTGATTCTCTCGAACATGGCCAAGTCGAAACGCAACACATCCAATCAGAGACGGCCGCGGCAGGTGGTGCAACCCGCCTTCGATGAGCCGTTGGAACTTATTCCCCCGACGATCCCAAGAAATCAGGCGGAGCGTTGGGGGCCCATCCTATTGATCGCGGCTCTCGTCTTTGTGGCGTACCTCCCCACGCTGAACAACAAGTTCGTCAGTTGGGACGACGACCACTACATCTTCGACAACCGACAGATCAGCGAACCGGACGGCATCAAGAGTATATGGTTCGACGTATTCACCTATTCAAACGAGCGCTTTCGACGCAAGAGCAATGACAAGCGCGTCAGCCACCAGTACTACCCGATTGTGTTCACCACGCATTGGCTTGAGTACCGGTTATTTGGCGGTGATGACAGCAAGAAAATAGCGGCCAGACACCAAGGCGGAAAACCCTACAAACGCTCGATGACCATCGAGGAGCAAATCGATGCGGGCAATATGGGGTATTGGGGTTTCCACCTGACGAACACCATCCTGCACATGGTCAACGTGATGATCATGGTGTTTTTGTTCCGCGCGATGGGTCTGTCTTCGTGGGTCGCGTGGGCAGCGACGATTCTGTTTGCCCTTCACCCGATGCAGGTGGCCAGCGTCGCATGGGCAGCCGAGCGAAAAAATATCATCTCGCTGATGTTCTACATGCTCAGCATCATGTCTTACATCAAGCTTCGGCGTACGGGCAGTTGGTGGCGATATGTGCTGACGATTGTATTTTTCCAATGTGCAATTTTCAGCAAGACCGTCGCCCTCACCCTGCCGATCACGCTCTTTTTCACCGATCGGTTGCTCGAGCGCAAGTGGGACGCCAAACACATCGTGCAAAGCATGGTGCGGATTCTGCCACTCCTGGTGCTCTCTGCGATTTCCGCGTGGACAACCATCAACGTCGAAGATCGACAGCGCTTTATCCCGCTCACCGACGACCAAAGACCGTTCATCCCTTGCGCCTCGCTCATGTTCTACGTCGGCAAGATGCTGCTACCCATAGATCAGTCACCGATTTATCGATTGTGGAATCCCGACCCGCAGAGTTTTGTGTGGGTCGTCCCGATGCTGATCGTGCTTCTCTTGGCAGTGGCTATCATCGCATTTCGCAAAAAACTCGGGTCGCATTTCATGTGGGCGGTTTTGATGTACTGCGTCATCATGGGACCGATGCTGGGTTTTAAGAACATCAACTATTTTCAGTTCGCGTTTGTCGCAGACCACTACTTCTATCACGGTGCCCTTGGGCTGTTCCTGCTTCTCGGAATTGGCGCCGACCTGTTGCGCCGCCGCTTTCTTCCCGAATCGAAGCGATTCGCGGTCTCAACCGGGGTTGTGATGGTGGTGGCTTTGATGTGGGGCGTCCGCACCTACGACTATTCCAAGGTTTGGTATGACTCGGATTCGTTCTGGGGAAGAACACTTTCAATCAATCCCGATTGTTGGCCGGGGCACTTCAACCTCGGAAACTTGCGCAGGCGGGAGGCTCAAGAAGCGACGGACAGGAAAATACGCAACGAAAAGTACGACCTAGCCGTAGCACGCCACAAGCGCGTCGCCGAAATCAACGACAAGATTCGTCAACCCTTCGATCAGTGGATTGGGATTCGTCAGGTCCAGCGCAACTGGAAGGATATGCTGGAGGGTGCCAAGCTCGGCGCAAGTCGATTCCCGTATATTCCCCAATACGCGATGGCGGCTGCCAAGGCATACGCGGAACTCGGCGACTACAAGAACGCGCAGAAGTGGTATCGCAATTCGGTGATCGTCGCCAGTAGACGGGGCCATACCAAGACCGCGATCGATGCGTACAACGAAGCGGGCGCACTGGCCAAAGACAACGGCAAATTAGACGAGTCCGCCTCGCTTCACATCGGCGCCGCCAAACTCGCCTTGGCCCAAGCCAACCGAATCATGCGCAAAGACCCCTGCGCAGCGAAGAATTGGTACACCTACGCGGGGCAGTATTTGTCCGTGGCTCCGCGCACCGATAGATCACGCGCGGAAATCGCCAGTCTGGCAACAGACATCAACACGAAGGGCCAGCAGGCAGCGGCCAAGTGCAAGAAGTAGTACGCGCCTAGACCACCTGTAACGTGGCAGGGTCCTCGCCCGCACGGGCGACAATGGCGACGCACACCTCGGCTGCCCCCGCTTGCCGAAGCACTTTTGCACATTCGCGCGTGGTCGCACCCGTGGTCATGATGTCGTCCACGAGGCACACTCTCCCGCCGCGCACGTCGCATCCGCGTGCCAACCGGAATTTTCCGCGCACGTTCCTAAGGCGCTCGTCGCGACTCAATCCAACTTGGCTGGGACCGCCCCGAATGCGATCGAGCAGTGGCGCATATAAAATCGTCGTGTGTTTCGCCAGGAGCTTCGCGAGTCCGTCCGCCGGATGAAAATTTCGCCTAAGCCGATGCTGCCAACATGAGGGCACGGGGACAAAACCATCGATCGTTTCGAACTGCTCCGATTGCAGGATCTCTCTCGACAGGCATCGGGCGAAAAACAATTCCAGATTCTCGTGACCACGGTATTTGAATTTCCGAAAGAGTTCCGCGAAACCATCCCGGTATGCCGCAACACGAAACACCCGCTCGAATGTTCCCCGCTTCCCGCGACACTCGGAGCAACCCTCTTCGGTGGTCTCAAACGGGCCGGTGGAGTGTCCGCATCGAGAACAATACGCCTGCTGCATGGGCGACAGGATGGGGGCCATGCACGCGATGCACAACTCGTTGGGCAACCCTGCCGCCTCCCCCCCGCAACCATGGCATGAAGGTGGCCAAAGCGTGTCCACCAGCGCATGTCGGTACATGCGAATACGCCGGGGAATGGCTGGCCAAAGCGATTTCATCTGATGGACGCCTCCGAAACGAATGTGGCTTGATCGCAATTATTCCGGGTGATTGTATAATACACAATCATGTTGACCGTACTCGCCTCAAAACGAAAAACGCTGCGATGGGCTCGACTGGCTGCGCTCCTTGCGGGTGTGCTGTCGGTGTCGCAGGAAGTGTATGCTCAGTTTGGACCGGCCAAGGTCGTCACAGCCAAGGTCCTCCGGCAACCCATGCCGCTGACGCTGACGTTGGTTGGAACAGTCGAGCCAAAAACGCGAAGCCTCATCGGGACGGAGGTGGCGGGCTTGGTCGTCGCGATGCCCGCACGTCAGGGGAACATGGTTTCCAAAGGCGGGATACTTTGCGAATTGAACCAGGACACGTTCGCTGCCGACCTCGAAAGCGCCCAGGCGAAGCTCGAAGCGCTCGAGGCACGATTTCGAGAACTTCAAAACGGCACGCGCAAAGAAGATCTCATACGACTCAAAGCCGACCTCAGTGCAGCATCGGCGCGGGCTGACCGGTGGGCATTTGAAATCGATCGCATCCGAAAACTGCAAGGCGTCGACTTCGCCAATCAACGGGAATATCAAGATGCCCTCGCGGAACACCTCGCGGCTATTGGAATTCACCAAGCAGCCCAAGCCGACTATGACAAAGGCGTAGCGGGTACGCGCCCCGAGGTTCTAGCGCAAGCGGGTTACGAAGTGGCTGAGCAGCGTGCCGAGGTGAAGCGGGCGAACCTCGTCCTTGAAAAGACGCGCATCCGCGCCCCGTTCGACGGGTTCGTTGTCATTCGGCAAGCCGAGGTGGGCAACTGGCTACCCGTTGGCGGATCGGTCGTCGAACTGGTCGATACCGCCACGGTGCTGGTTCGGGTTGATGCGCCCGGGTCTGCGATCCCGTTTGCGAAGATTGATGCACCAGTCACCATTCAAATCGATGCGCTTAAGAAACGCTTCGAGGGGCGCATCCGCCACGTCATCCCCCAAGGCGACCAAGCCGCCCGCACCTTTCCAGTTGAAATTGAAGTCGACAATCCCGACCACGAAATCAAGTCGGGTATGTTTGCGCGGGCGACCATTCCTGCGGGTGGCGACCGACTCGTCACTGTTGTTCCAAAAGATGCTTTGATCGAAAGCGGTGGATCGATCTTCGTTGCGCTCATCGTCGATGGCGAAAAGGGCAGCATGGCGATCCCGGTTCCCGTCACGCTTGGATCAGACAAGGACGATCTCATCAGCATCACGTCGGACAATATTCCGCCCGACGCGATCATCGCTATCTACGGAAACGAACGTCTGACCTATCCGCAACCCGTCATACCGGTCGGTACAAGAAGCGATCTCGATCACTCCGAGGATCATCACGCAAACGCAAAGCCCGAGAAGGCGGAGCATCCCTCCGGTAGCTAGCGATTTATCTCCATGAACATTATCCGCTTTGCGATTGAAAACCCAACGAAGGTCGCCTCCGGTGTGATCCTGATCCTGCTCTTTGGATTGCTGAGCTTCTTTTCGATTCCGGTGCAACTGACGCCCGATGTGGATCAACCACGCATCACCGTCACCACGCGATGGACGGGAGCAAGCCCGCAGGAAATCGAAAACGAAATCATCGATCGGCAGGAAAAGAAACTCAAGAGCGTCACCGATCTCAGGAAGATGACATCTTCGTCCAAACGCGGCGAAGGCACGGTCACTCTCGAGTTCAACGTCGGTGCCGACAAAGACGCAGCGCTCCGCGACACGATTGAAAAGATCAACCAAGTCGGTTCGTATCCCGAAGAAGTCAACCTGCCGGAAACCAAAGCCAGCGATGCAGCGCTCGACTCGCCCATCGCCTGGCTGATGTTTCGCGCGGATACCGACGACATTTCATCGATGCGCGACTTTGTGGATGACAATGTCCGTCCACTGCTGGAGCGCGTACCGGGTGTGGCTGCGGTTGACATCTACGGTGGGCGAGAGCGCGAAGTGCAGATCGTCGTTGATCCCGCAAAGATGGCCGCTCGCGGGATCGGTTTTCGCGCATTGGAACTCGCCCTGCGCTCCCAAAATGAGAACAGGTCTGCCGGTACGATTTCGCAGTCCAAAAGGGAATACACCTATCGAACGGTCGGTGAGTTTCGCTCGGTGGAAGACGTTTCGAATACGGTCGTCGCATACAACTCGGGCGGGCCGATTTATGTTCGCGACATTGGAACCGTCATCCTCACGCATCAAAAACAATACTCCTTCGTGCGTTCCAAAGGGGACTACGTCTTAGCGCTTCCGGTGCGAAGGGCGACCGGCGCGAACGTCATGAAAACGATGGCCGCCCTCAAAAAGCAAGTCGAGTACATCAACAAAACCGTTCTCGAACCCCGCCAACAATCCATGCGCGTCACGCAGAGTTACGACGAAACCGCCTACATCGAATCGTCGATCAACCTCGTGATCAACAACATTTTCTTCGGCGGATTGCTGGCGACGGTGGTTCTCCTGATTTTTCTGCGAAGCACGAGCGCAACCCTGATTGTCGCGTTAACGATTCCCATTTCTGTGATCGGCGCATTTTTGATGGTCACGATTCTGGGGCGCAACCTGAACGTGATCATGCTGGCTGGGATGGCCTTTGCGGTTGGCATGGTCGTGGACAACGCGGTGGTAGTGCTCGAGAATATTTTCCGCCACCGAGAAGCAGGCATGTCGCGGCGCGACGCAGCTTTGCACGGAACCGCCGAAGTGTGGGGCGCAATCCTCGCGAGCACGCTGACGACGATCGCGGTGTTCCTACCGGTGATCTTCATCAAAGAGGAAGCTGGCGAACTGTTCGCCGATATCGCCATCGCCATTTCGACGGCAGTTGGGCTCTCGTTGGTCATCGCGGTGGCCGTGATCCCGACGGTGGCTGCCCGCATCCTCCGCGCTTCAAAAGCCACCGGTTCGCGTACCAAGGTCTCTCAATTCGGCGAATCGATCGCATCTTTGGTCGCATGGATCAACAAGAGAACGTCGTCGCGGATCGCGGTGGTTGGCGGCTTGACGGTTCTGGCACTCGTGGGAAGTCGCCTTCTGGTTCCACCGGCAAGCTACCTGCCCAGCGGCAATAAGAATCTCGTGTTTGGCGGCTTGCAACTTCCGCCGGGTTATTCGCTGGATGAACTCAGGCGTGTCGGCGAAGCCATCGAGAAGGATGCCCGCCCGTTCTGGGAGGCGGAGGTCGGTTCGGAACAGGCTGCGAACTTACCGGAAATCGAGATGCGAATCGGCGACCGAATGCACGGTACGAACGTGCCCATCAAACCCCCACCGATCGACAATTTCTTTTTTGTCTCGTTTGGCGGTGGTGCCTTCGCAGGTTGTAGCAGCAAGGTGCCCGAGGTGGTCAGCCCGTTGGCACAAGTCCTCAACCAAGCCGCTTGGAAAATCCCCGCGATCTCTTGCTACTTCGGTCAGGCGTCTTTGTTTGGACGTTCGCTCAGCGGTGGCAATATCATCGAACTGGAAATGCGGTGCGACAACGAGACCTCGCTGATGAATGCTGCGAAAGCATTCGGGCCAAGGGCGAGAAAACTGGGAATGCACGCACGGTCCACGCCCTCCGCATTCGACCTTGGCCGACCCGAGTATCAAGCGCGCATCGACCGTGTCAAAGCAGCCGACGTCGGGTTGAATGTGAGCGATATCGGATTCGCGCTCGAGGCGTGCGTCAACGGCGCGTTCGTGGGAAATTTCCGCGACAAGGGCGATGAGATCGACTTGGTGATCAAGGTTGAAGGAACGTCCGGAAAAGGCCTCAGCGATATTTCCACGATTCCAATCTTCACACCCAGCGGAAACATAATCCCTTTGAATTCCGTCGTGTCATTTGAGCTGCATTTCGAGCCACAGGAGATCACGCACAGCGAATCGATGAAGTCGATCCTGTTCAACCTTACACCGCCCAAGGGGGTAGCGCTCGAAGCGGCTATGGATGACGTGCAGTTGAACATCATCGAACCGATGCGAAAAGAGGGTGTCATCGGCAAAGACGTCATCGTGTCGATGGAAGGCAACGCAGACAAACTGATCCAGACGCGGCGGGCGCTGATCGGTTCCTACAAGGGCCTGCTGACTCGACCGGCGGTCTTCGGGATGCAGCCGACCACCGTCGTCGGCATCCTTGCGATCGGACTTTGTTTGCTCGGCGCAGCGATCGGACGGACGCGGTCCACCGCATCGATGATCAAACTTCCGGCATGGATGCTGTTGGGATTGGCATTTCTACTGTTGGTGCTGAACCCGGATTTTGCGCTCGAGTTGCTGCACTCGCGGGGCGTGTTGGCTGCGGTGGTGACGTACCTTTTGATGTCCGCCCTGTTCGAGTCGTTCGTCTATCCGTTGGTCATCATGTTGGCCGTCCCGCTTGCGACGGTCGGCGGGTTCGCGGGCCTCGCCATCGTGCATTGGTTCAGCTCACGCAACCCCGTGACGCCGATTCAGGAGTTGGACGTGCTGACGATGCTCGGGTTTGTGATCCTCATCGGTATCGTCGTCAACAACGCGATTTTGATCGTCCACCAATCGCTCAACAACATGCGCTCGGGCATCGAGCCGCAGGAGGCGATTCGGCGAAGCGTCGCCACGCGCGTTCGCCCCATCTTCATGACCGCGCTGACCAGCATCGGCGGCATGATTCCGCTGGTCGTCATGCCGGGCTCGGGCAGTGAACTTTATCGCGGGCTGGGCAGTGTGCTTGTCGGCGGGCTGCTGGTCGCAACGGTGTTCACGCTCTTCGTCGTCCCGGCGATGTTTTCTTTGCTGGTTGACCTGCGCGAAACGACGCAGTTAAGAACGAATGAAGAAGTGACATTTGGCGACGCCCGCGTTGAGGGCACCCCGCGTGTTGCGCCAAGCCTCGCAGAAAGTGCCCCGCTATAACCGTCCGCTCCGCTACCCCGACGAACTGACCGACGGGCTTACCAGTATTCGGTACCGCAAACACGAAGAGTAAAAATGACGGCCCGACCGACGAGATCGGGGTCGTCAGCCAGGCCACCAAATACAAACCTTATGCGTGGACGCACCACAGCGCCACGACCATACCTTCTACTCGCCCGTTTCTTCGACTTGCCCGGTAGAGACCTGGCTTCTGGCGCGGAGAGTCGGTTGTGCCGCATCCTCGCGTCCGCTTCTGATAGCATCATCGGCCCATTGGCCAAAAATCATTCGCGGGCAAGGGCTTCAATTCTGAGGGCCATTGCAGGTGATTTACCCCATTGCCCCTCCATGCCGATCGCCAATCGTTCTCGCCAACATTGGGGTAAGAACAGCCCCCGGACATGCGCGAGTTCCGTTTGCAGGTGTCGGAACCACTGTTCGCAGATGATTTCGATTTCTGCTACGATCGCGCCTTCGATCAAATCAGCCCGCAACCTCTGATCCGACGGGGAAAACGATGTCCACAAACGATGCATTTGGCGCAAAAGCAACACTCTCGACACCCCTTGGCCAACGAACCATTTACCGCCTCGACGCCCTGTCCGACCTGGGCGATCTTTCGACCGTGCCCTACTGCATCAAGGTTCTGCTCGAAGCATGTTTGCGAACGTGTGACGGCTTTGTGATTCCGGAAGATTCGGTCCGGTCGCTTGCCGCCTACGATGCCACGAATGTCGGCGAAGTGGAGATCCCCTTCAAGCCAGGTCGCGTTGTGCTTCAGGATTTTACAGGCGTGCCAGCCGTCGTAGACCTCGCTGCGATGCGGTCGGCTATGGTTCGCATGACGGGCGATCCCGCTTCGGCGAGTAAGGTAAACCCCCTCGTGCAGTGCGACCTCGTCATCGACCACTCGGTGCAGGTCGATGCGTTCGCGAGTGCAACGGCGCTCACCATCAACGGCGAGAAAGAATTTCAGCGCAACCGCGAGCGCTACGAGTTTCTGAAATGGGGACAGCAAGCACTCGATAACTTCTCGGTCGTTCCGCCGTCCACCGGAATCGTTCATCAAGTCAACCTCGAATACCTGGCCAAGGTCGTGATGGACGATCGCGACGTGCTCTATCCCGACTCCCTCGTTGGCACCGACAGCCACACAACGATGATCAACGGGCTTGGTGTTGTGGGTTGGGGTGTCGGTGGTATCGAAGCGGAAGCCGTCATGCTCGGGCAACCGATCTACATGCTGATCCCCGAGGTCGTCGGATTTCGGTTGACCGGAGCACTTCCCGAAGGCGCGACAGCCACCGACCTGGTTTTGCGCGTCACCGAAATACTGCGAGCCCACGGCGTCGTCAGTAAGTTCGTCGAATTCTTTGGTCCGGGGTTGGCCGACATGCGGCTTGCGACGCGGGCGACCATCGCGAACATGGCCCCGGAATACGGGGCGACGGTCGGATTCTTCCCTGTAGACGATCAAACGACTCGCTACATGCGTCTGACGGGCAGAGACGAAAAGCTGATCGAAACCGTAGAATGGTACTCCCGCGAACAAGGCCTCTGGCGAGACGACGCACGCGCTATTCGCTATGCAGAAACTCTCGAACTCGATATGTCCACGGTTGAGCCATCGCTCGCCGGCCCCAAACGACCGCAAGATCGAATCCAACTGTCCGCCATGAAACCGAAATGGAAGGGCACGCTGGACGCAGCGCTGGCTCTACGATCCTCTGCCGACACGGCCGTCGCCGTCGCAGACCCCGGAGTCGAAGGTGTCGACGTTGAATACGACGGAGCCAACTTCAAACTCGCCCACGGTTGCGTAGTCATCGCCGCAATCACAAGCTGCACAAACACGTCCAATCCGGACGTCATGATCGGAGCGGGACTGGTCGCAAGAAAAGCACGCGCACTCGGCTTGACGCGAAAACCCTGGGTCAAGACCTCGCTGGCACCTGGTT
>JAADIU010000073.1 GCA_013151185.1 Planctomycetota bacterium | reverse complement strand
AACGGGCAACGCGCCGGCAGCAACGCTCGCGAGCCAGCTCGATCGATACCCGTTCCGTGCAACCACTGTGAATCTGACATCGTCAGCCGGTCCGACCTTCTCACAGGAAGACTGCCTGACCAATCAAAAACTCATCGGATACGGAGCGACGGTGTGCGTCACGCCAGACGGCACCCGAACATTCACGGGTGGATGGCGAACGCCCGATACGAACTACGACTACATCCAGATGAGCACGGGCGCGGTGTTTTCCGACTTCGCCGATCCCGAAGGAACCACCGTGACAGGTTCACTGATGGGGGTCGACGTGGTGTGCTCTGCCGACGTAGTCGCATTTCGCGGATTGCGACAAGGTGGCGACACGGGATGCATCACAATCGACGACTGGGTGATTTCATTCATCCGAATCGACGAACTGAACTAAGCGAATCGAGCGCCGTGAAACCGGCATCGGCCAACCCGAGGCGGAATCGGCGACCATCGCCGGTTCCGTCTCGGAGTGTTTCTCCCTTAATGCGAAAGTGCCATATCATGACACTAGACGCCCAACCGTTGCAAACAATCCGCTGGTGCGGTGAACTTGACGGCTACGTTGAGTTGATCGACCAGACGCTTTTGCCCGTTGAATTCAAGATGATCGAATGTCGCGACGTCGAGTGCATCTGGAATGCGATCAAACGACTCAGCGTGCGCGGCGCGCCGGCGATTGGTGTCGCGGCAGCGATGGGCGTCGTGCTTGGCGTCCGAAACGTGGACGGGGATCGCGCAATGTTCCTCGCGAAATTGAAAGAAGTCTCCGAGTACCTTGCATCATCCCGCCCGACGGCGGTGAATTTGTTTTGGGCCATCGACAGAATGAATCGTGTCGCCAACGAAACGTCCACGTCAGACTGCGCGGCGATCAAGGAACGCCTGTTGCAAGAGGCAAAGGCCATTCGCGATGAGGATGCTGCGATGTGCCGAGCCATTGGCAAGTTCGGCAGCGCACTCATTCCCGACGGTGCGGGCATCTTAACGCACTGCAATGCGGGCGGGCTCGCGACGGCAGAGTTCGGGACCGCGCTGGCACCGATCTATGTCGCACACGCCGAAGGACGAACCGTCAAAGTCTACGCAGACGAAACCAGACCGCTCTTGCAGGGTTCACGCCTCACCGCATGGGAACTCGATCGTGCAGGTGTTGATGTCACCGTCCTATGCGACAACATGGCCGCCAGCGTCATGCAGCAGGGTTTGATCGACCTCGTCATCACGGGTGCAGACCGCATCGCAGCCAACGGCGACGTCGCCAACAAAATCGGAACCTACGGCCTCGCCGTCCTGGCAAACGCCCATCAGATTCCGTTCTATGTGGCAGCGCCAAGCAGCACGTTCGACCTCGACACGCCATGCGGAGCCGACATCCCGATCGAAATGCGAAGCGAAGACGAAGTCCGCCACGGATTCGGCCTGCAAACCGCACCGGATAATGTGAAGTGTCACTGCCCCGCCTTCGACGTGACCCCGGCTCGACTCGTCACGGCGATGATCACCGAACGAGGCATCATCAAACCGGTATCGCAGGAAACCATTGCGAAAACACTCGCCTGAGTACGGCCTGCAACACGAAAAATACCGTTGCCTGACACTGCCTCCAACCGATAATGGCCATGACGACGTGGGCAAAAGGCGACAAATCGAAACCTCGATTGGTTGCGGGCACCCCGCCGACGATCTATACTTTTGGAAGAGTTAAGCCGTTTCGTCCCAACAGATCGAAGCGGGAAGTCACAGCCGCGACGGCGGCACAATCTCGAAATCAAACGGAGTTCCCCATGCGGACAAACCGAACCATGAGCGCATCTCAAAAACGAGCACGTTGGATGCTGTGCCTGCTGGCGGCTGCGTCCTTCGGTGTGGTCCGACAGTCGGCGTGCATCGCCTTTGGTGCGGAGGAGTTGCTTCGCACGGTGAACTTCTGTTTTGTGTTCGATTGCCAAAACGGGTTGTTCGGTGGTGTCGTTGATCCCTGCCCCGATCCGATCGACGATCCATTGGATGGGACGTCCACAAACCTGTTCGTAGACTGCCCGATTCCGAACGGCCAATAGTCCAACAGTTAATTACGCGAAAGTTAATTACGCGAAGTTGTTTGGAGAACCGTCAAATGCGTATTACGACAACACGGAAGAACCGCAGAAGCCGGTCGGGCGCTTGGACTGCAATGGCATTGCTCCTAACGGGGACTGCATTTCAGTTGAATTCGTGCGGGAATTTTCTGCGGGTCTTCAACCCATGCGGAACGATCTTCGCCTTTTGCAATGCACGCGATGTGGATGGGTTGTTTGGCAACATCCCCGACTTCAGCCTTGACCCATCATGCACGATTCCGTTCTTCGGAGTCGATAACCCCAATGCCGGTGGCGCTGGGGGAGCCGGAGGTGGTGGCGGTGGCATAGGTGGCGGAGGCGGTGGCGGTGGCATAGGTGGCGGAGGCGGAGGCGGAGGCGTTGGCGGCGGAGGTGGTGGTCGAGGCGGTGGCCGATCAGGCATCTGCTCCAATCAAGAAATCTTCCCGACAACACCCGGACCGCGGCCGTAATCGGTTCCATGTTTCTGGACGCGTCCGTTTGCGGGGTTCGTCCTCGCTGAATTCTTCTTCGTAAGGGTCTCCCTCTGAGATGCGGCGAAGCCCCATCAATACGCCGGATGGAAATCGGGCCACGACCTGAATATGAAATCCACGCGCGCCAAAAAATGGGCAGTGTTAGTCCTCGGGGGAACCACGCTGTTCCAGGTGGGCGGCTGTGCGGTTACGTTTGGACCCGTGATTGGCAGCCTCTTGCAATCTGTCGGTTTAACGCTCCTCCTTGGCCGAGGATTCTAATGCCGCTCCCACAAGAGTTGATGAACTTTTTGCAACACCCTTGGTAGGGTGGGCCGTGCCCACCGCAGGTTCAATGCAGGGCGAGATGGTGGGCACAGCCCACCCTACATTCGCGCGAAAACTGAAGCAACGTTGTTGGAAACGGCATTAGCTTCCGGGGTTGTTTCCCGCTTCGCCTGATTGAGGAGTGCGGGAAGTTCGGATAGGAATTCGCCTTACCCTGCCGTCGATCTCCAGGGCGACCGTGTTACTGGTGATCGCCCGCACCGTTGCCCCGTCCACCTCATCGCCCACACCTACGATCGCACCATTGACCACTGCCAACCTGCGCCGCCCGCCAAGCATCACACCCTCCAAGCGGAACAGCGCCCGCGTAGATTTCAACGTCACGGGAATCTGTGTGATGGAGCGCGACACTGATCGCTCGCTGCCACCTGGGTCCGGTCGATTCGTTGAGCGTGATACTTCTCTCTGATTTGTTAGACGGCGGTCATCCTTTGGGAACACGTCGCCGAGTTGCGTACTGTTCGTGATGGGTGCAGCTTGCATGCGGGGGACTGGAACTATGCCCGCGTCGGTCCCGGATTCCAAAGCGGGTTGGAACGTTTGCCGATCGTCGAGTTCATCTTGGAGGGGAACTTTCACCGCAAGGGCAGGTGAAGTTTGAAACTGCCAGATGGCGTCGATCCACTCCGGATACAGCGACATGAACACGGCAAAACCCGCGAGCGAAAACAAGGCGACACTCAAGAACGAGGAGACCGACGAGGTGTCGGGTGGGGTGGGTTGTCTCGGATGCGCGATGCCTTTCGTTTCGGACACAACGGAGATGAGCGGCTTAACCTCCGCGCAGACGGTTCCTGACCGCCGATCCTGATCGGCCCGATTCAGGGCGTCACCGATCACGGTCATCGACAGATCCCCTCCAGTTCATCGATGGCCACCCGCGTCGCTTCGATGGAGACATCAGGCGTCGAGCGGCTATACGCAGCCAGCATCGCCATGTCGCAAGCCGAGTTCACCTGACGGGGAATGCCTTCTGAAAACTTATAAATCAACTGGATGGATTCCGTGTCGAACGAAGGTTTACCGTTGGCACCCGCCACTTTCAAACGATGGCGAATGTAGTCTGCCGTGTCGTTCAGTGACATTTTTTCCAAGTGATACGCAACGCTAATTCGCTGACGAAGCTGTCGCAGCCGATGGTCGTTGAGCATCTCCCGCAGTTCCGGCTGACCGATGAGCACAATCTGAATGAGCTTCCGGGTTTCCGTTTCCAAATTGGAAAGCAGCCGAATATTCTCAAGCATGTCGCGCGAAAGGCACTGCGATTCATCAATAATCAAAACGACTTCGTTTCCACTTTCCGCCTGCGTGAGAAGATAGTTGTTGAGTTTTTCGCGCAGCGCCAATTTGTCGCCTTTGGGTTCGATGTGACCCAGCTCGATCAGAATAAGGCGCAACAGTTGGGGTTCGGTCAGACGTGGATTGAGGATGAGCGCGGTCTTCCAATGCGTATCCAACTCGCGCAGCAACGCTCGGCAAAGCGTCGTCTTGCCCGCACCAACCTCGCCGGTCAACACGATAAAACCCTTGCGCTGACGAATGCCAAACAGCAGATGCTCGAGCGCTTGACGATGATCGTTCGTAAAATGCAGAAATTTGGTTCCCGGCGTCAGGTTGAACGGCATTTCGCGCAGGCGGAAGTGTTCAAGATACACGGTGGTTGGCCCCCAATTATCGGTCCATTCGTATACCTTTGCTGTCGGCAGACCGATCACCCTGACTTGACGGGCACCTCGCCGTTCAATCAGAGCAAACACCCGACAAGCCTCGACGACGTTGGCAGGGCTACGACACACCGTTATGCTAAGCGGGTTCGTATAGAGAGTGACCCGTTTGGGTGCGGGTGCCCCATCCTTGAGCGCAGCGGAAGGGTGGGGGACTGACCGACCACGAATGCGCTGAATCTGCGAAAGACTCACCATGACGCCTTCACGAAAAACACGACTGACCAATTACGCAAGCTGCGCCGGCTGAGCGGGCAAGCTCCCCGTCGAGCTAACCGCACAGGTTGTGCGAAGCATCCCGCCAACGTCCCATCCAAACGTGCTGACCGGCTTGCAGCAGTTTGAAGATGCCGGTGTCTACAAGCTCGACAGCGAAACCGCGCTCGTGCAGACGGTGGACTTCTTCCCACCGTTGGTCGACGATCCGTTCGCATTCGGCCAAATCGCGGCTGCCAATAGTTTGTCGGATGTCTACTCGATGGGCGGCAGAGCCATCTCAGCCCTCAACATCGTTGGCTTCCCGGATAAGGACTTGCCGGTTGAAGTGCTTTGCGAAATCCTGCGTGGCGGCTCAGAAAAAGTTGCAGAAGCCGACGCGGTCATCCTCGGCGGACACAGCGTCCGCGATGTGGAAGTCAAGTACGGACTTGCCGTCACCGGAATCGTTCATCCGGAGCGCTTCGTCGAAAACAAAGGCGCAAAAGTTGGCGATGTTCTCATTCTGACCAAACCGCTCGGTAGCGGTGTGCTGACCAGCGCCGCGAAGAGTGACACCATTTCGCAAGCGGAACTAAGCGAAGCCATCGCAGTCATGACCTGCCTGAATCGCGGCGCGTGCGAAGCCATGATCGAAGTCGGTGTCCACTCTGCCACCGACGTCACCGGATTCGGCCTGCTCGGTCACGCATTCGAGATGGCCGACGCATCTGCGGTCTCCTTCTCGTTGAATGCCCAAGCCATCCCGCTTCTCGAAAACACGCTGACGCTTGCTGCCAAGGGAATCCTGACGAGAGCGCACCGCGCGTCGCTCGATTATCTGGGATCGCATTTGAAAATCGATTCGGTAGACGAAGTCCTCGTGCAAGTGTTAGCCGACGCACAAACCTCCGGCGGTCTGCTCATCGCAGTGGAACCCGACCGAGCCGACACACTCGTCAAGAAGTTGCAGGAAGCCAACACACCAGCGTCCGCAATCATCGGCGAAGTCAAAAAACGCTGCGAGCAAACGCTAATATTATCCTGAGCGCATCTGTAGGGTGTGGCTTGCCGCACCACGCAGTGACTATCAAACATGGTGCGTCAAGACGCACCCTACATGCTGACATGTGTAGTGGTGGGATCGCTACTGCTTGGGCGGGGCGAGTTCTTCGGTGTTGGGCAGGTCATCGAGCGACGCCAATCCGAACACTTCGAGAAACCGTTTGGTCGTTCCGTACAGCATCGGACGGCCCAACTCTTCTGCACGCCCAACGATCTTGACCAGATTCATTTCGCGTAACCGATTGATCATATCACCGCACGCGACACCCCGGATCGATTCGACATCCACCCGCAACACCGGCTGCTTGTAGGCGATGATCGCCAGCGCTTCCAGCGCGGCACCGGTCAGCTTCGTTTCCGAGCGCAACCGAAGGACCTTCGACAACCAGTTGTTGTACATCGGCAGGGTCAACATTTGATAACCCTTCGCGATGTTGTCGATGCGAAACGATCGCCCCGTTTCCGCGTAGTGCCCGTTCAACCGCTCGATGTGCTGCTTCACGTCACCCGCATTGCCAACACCAAGGATTTGAGCAATCTTCTGCGCGGGGATGGGCGAGTCCGTCGCAAACAGAATCGCCTCGACAATCGACTCAGGCGTACACTCTGCCGCCTGCTCAACTAGCGCCGGCGAACCTGTGTCGTCAACCGATTCACAATCACCGGGCGTCGCAGCATCATCAACTCCGCCGTCGGGATGTTCTTCAGCGACAGCGACCCCGTTCTGTTCCTCGTTCTGTTCCTCGGGGATGGCCTTCGCCTTCTTGGTCTTCTTCGGCTTTGATGCGGTACCGTTGGATTTGCTGGTCTTTGGCATAGGTCACCATGATAATGACGCGAACGAAAAAATCGAATCACAATTAGCCGCAATTTTCGAGGGGGTCGGATCGATCAACACTGGGGCTACAATTGCGACTCTCTCTGCACTAAGATAACCGAATGCAACCCGATTTTTCCAGTTCCCTCCAGCCACACCTTGCGAACCTGATCGCCTTTCGACGCGACATCCACGCCCACCCTGAACTCTGCTACGAAGAGGAACGAACCGCAGCCAAAGTCCTGGAGCACCTCCGCGAATTGCCTGCCCTCACGATTCAAGAACGCATGGCTGGCGGCACCGGAATCTGTGCAACGATCAATGCTGGGAAACCGGGACCATGCGTTCTCCTCCGAGCCGACATGGACGCCCTGCCCATTCAGGAGCTTTCAGACCTACCGTACAAGTCAAAGCACCCAGGGAAAATGCACGCATGCGGCCACGATGGCCACACGACTGCGCTGCTTGGGGCGGCTTATGTGTTGACGGAGCACGCGGATTCGCTGCCAGGATCGGTCAAACTATGCTTTCAGCCAGCCGAGGAAGACGGCGGAGGCGGGCGGCGGATGATCGACGATGGCGTGCTTGAGAATCCCAAAGTCGATGCCGCCTTCGCACTGCACGGTTGGCCCGACATCGAACTCGGTCACGTCATCGCCGCACCGGGCCCGATGCTCGCGGCTACCGCTCCCTTTGAAATCGACTTTACAGGTTGCGGTGGGCACGCAGCCTATCCGCACAAGAGCAAGGACGTGCTGCTCGCGGTGGCACAATTCGTGTGCAACGCTCAGGCGATTCGCCCGCGTTTTGTCGATCCGCTCAAACCGGTCGTCGTATCCTTCACGCAGATCGAAGGCGGGAACACGCACAACGTGCTTCCCGACCGATGCCACTTGAAAGGAACGATTCGCGCGCTCGATTCGCAGTCCCACACCATTGCGAAACGAGCCCTCGAACAATTCCTACGAAGCACCGAAGCCAACTTCGGTATTCAGGCAAAGCTAAAGTTTCTGGAGGACTATCCCGTACTCATCAACGACGAAAAATGTGCAGCCTTCGTAGCCGAGGTCGCCGAAGACCTACTCGGCCCCGAGAACGTCGTGATCGATGCGCCACCCGGAATGGGCGGTGAAGATTTTGCGTTCTACGCCCAAAAAGTTCCAGCCACCATGTACCGCCTCGGCCTTCGACCAAAGGGTGCAAACGACTACCCAAATCTGCACAACCCCCATTTCGATTTCAACGACAACGCCCTCGCCACCGCCGCAACAATGCAATGCACAATCGCCCACCGCTTCCTACAAACCCACGCCAATTAACCACACAAAGGCGCGGCAATCGCGTCCCAACGTAGGGTGCGTCCCGGACGCACCGAATAAAAAACAACAACCCCGCAAAACACACCCAGCTACGACAAGCCAAGCAGATCATCGATCAACCGCTGCCCACGGGCGGGATTCAACTGTCGAAAGTGCGCCGCCCGTCCCAGCAGATAAGCCCGAACATCCTGTTGCCAGGACCCTAATACGCTCGGCTCCGCATCTGGCAGTATTCTCCGGCGAAGGGGTACCCTATGCAAGCAGCGGTTCCATTGCGACAGGTCAGGTTCAGCAGGACCACAAAAAAATGACGGCTATGGATTGGGGGTAGAAGATAAAACAATTGCGATTCGACGCTGTCGCTCCAGAACGAATCCACCACGTCGCACGGAGCAAAGCGATCCGGGCGGTCGATATGCAAAGCGGGTCGGGGTGTGATGTCTCAGCGGAACCAACGCGGAGCCAGACGCCCATGAAGGGAACAAAAGCACCACGGCATCAAATTGATGCCATGCTCGACACGTTGGATGCCCTCGATGCGCAGCAAATCGAGGTGAACGTCGATCATCGTCATGCCGATCGCATCTCGTATCGAACGCGAAACACGATCCTCTACCGCGCATCCAGCGAGGAACCGATCGTGGTCGTCACCCGCAACATCTCCAAGCATGGAATGGCGTTCCTCTATTCTCAGTATCTCCAGATGGGTGAAGACATTCGGATCGCCGTGGTCGATAAGGAGCGAGGCGATTGGAATCTCAAGGAAGCCCGCATCAACAGATGCGAACACGTCTCCGGTATGATTCATGAGGTGGGGATCGAATTCAAGGAGCCATTGCCCGACTCCTTCCTCGCCAAACCCAACTACTGCCCCACATGTGGACAAGTCGTGGAGCAATTGAAAGCGCCACCGCCGCAGCAGCCACCGCCAACGCCAACGCCACAAACATGCGAGGCAGACGAGACATCCACGGGGTGACACCCTTTGGCGATGCGCTATAATGGACGCTTCGAGCAATTCGTACGCGGCATCCAGAGCATCACTCCAAAGGGAGGTACACTGCCATGAAGAAGACCCGCCTGTTCACGCCCGGTCCGGTGATGGTTCCTGAAGACGTCATGCTTCACATGGCTCTGCCCATGGAGCACCACCGCACGAAGTTCTATCGCGACATGCTCGCGGACGTGAGCGACCATCTCAAATACATGTTCCAAACGAACCATGCCGATTGCCTCACCTTAACCGGTTCGGGCACCTGTGCGGGTGAAGCATCGATCGTTTCGACGGTACACAAAGGAAAAAATAAGGCATTGAACCTTTCCTGTGGAAAATTTGGCGAGCGCTGGGCGAAAATCTGCAAGGCATTTGGGCTTGACCATACGGATCACACGCTGGATTGGGGCACGGGCGCAAGTGCCGACACCGTCAAGAAAATGATGGACGACGATGCGGCGATCGACACAGTCATCTGTGTGCATTCGGAAACGTCGACCGCAACCGTGACCGACATCGAGGCGATCGCCAAGGTCACGCAGGAACGCGATGCGCTCTTGATCGTGGACTGCATCACCAGTTGTGGATGCTTGCCGTTTAGATTCGACGAGTGGGGAATCGACATTGCATTCACCGGTTCACAGAAAGCCATGATGCTGCCACCTGGATTGGCGTTTGCCTGTGTTTCCCCGAAAGCGTGGCGCCGGATCGATGAAGCCGACAGCCCTGCTTTCTACAATGACCTCAAAGCCCATCGAAAATCGCTCCGATCGTGGGACAACCCATACACACCCGCGAACACGCTCGTCCTGGGTCTGCAAAAAGTGCTGCACGGATTCAAAGAGCGTGGCCTAGAGAACATCTGGAAAGAAACACACACGATGGCCGAAGCCACACGGGCCGCGGCTCGTGCCATGGGTTTGGGAATCTTTTCAAAGAGCCCTGCCGACTCGGTCACGGCGATCATGGTGCCAGAAAACGTCGACGAACCAACACTCCGCAAGCGCCTCCGCAGCGAACATGGAATGCAGATTGCCGGCGGACAGGATGCCCTCAAGGGACGGGTGATCCGCATCGGACACATGGGCTATGTGGACGCTTCCGATACGCTGGCGGTCATCGCCGCACTTGAGCTGGAACTCAAATTTCAAGGCCACGAAATTGAACTGGGCAGTGGATTGAAAGCGGCTCAGGAAGTGTTCCTTGCTGCACTGTCAGCAACAAAGTGATCCAGAAATGTCAGGTTGTTCGGCAGAAGATCTTCCTGGCGGCGAATCTCCGCGACAGTCAGCCAAGCGAACGATTGGACTTCGGCTTGATTGGGGATGACTTCGCCTTCCGTCCCATGCACAAGCCACCATTCCAGATGAAGCAAGCCATCTTCGCGCAGCCAACTCCAGAGTTTGTGCCTCGCCTCAACACGAAGTCCGACCTCCTCGCCGAATTCGCGCTCAATCGCAACATCGGGCGATTCCCCCGCTTCGATTTCACCACCGGGGAAACACCACATCCCACCCGCCCGAATCGATTCGCTTCGTTGGATCAGCAGAAGGCGACCACCGCGCTCGAGTACGCCGACCACACCGTGCATGCAATTGTTGGGAAGTCTGTCACCCGACATGGTTGACCTATATGTAGAAAAGCGGCGACGGATGAAACCATCCGCCGCCGCATCAAACTCACTGAATTGCCGACCCATGTCAGCTACGGCCAAATCCGTTGCGGCCCGATCCTCTACGGATAGATCAGCGTGTCCGTGGTTGAATCACCAATGGTTGCCGAAAACGTGTTCTGACCAGGATAGAGACCGCTGGGCAACAAGCCCGACTGTCGAGCAACGCCCGTGGCGTTCACGTCCATCTTGGTGAACATATTGTCGTTGTCGATTCCCTGGAGCGGGTTCTTGTGGAACAGCGCGTGGCCGTCACCAAAGAGAACATTCTGTCCTTCACCGGTACCCTTGCCGCCGTGGTTGGGCGAGTTGAACGGCTTCCAGGCCTGCGGGCTCATCAGCCCACCCGGGTTGTTCCCAGTCGTGTCGGTGGGGTTTCCCCACTCTGACGAAGACAAGGGCAGAGCAGTAGCTGCGGGAAGGGTGCCGTACGGTGAACTGTCAGACATGACGGCCATCCGCGGGTCAATGTCCTCACTGCCGCGCGTCGAAAACGGACCGTAAGGCACTTGATAACCGTAACTGATGTTCTTGCTGCCTCTGAAATCGTAGTAGCAGTCAACATTCTGGTTGTTTTCGATTTGATCACCAGAACTCGGACAGATGAACGATTTCGGTGTCATGTCACCCCCGCGCACCAACATCCACATCGCCCGCGTCACCGACAGTGACGTCGTAGTCAGATCGGAAAGGCCCTGCCGATTTGGGGTAATGCCTCTAACGATCGAGCCGGCGCAGCCAGCCTGGTCGTGACCAAAACCAATATCGACGGCGGTTCGCAGCCAAATCGTTGGTATAGCCTCATTGAAG
>JAADIU010000253.1 GCA_013151185.1 Planctomycetota bacterium | reverse complement strand
CGTTGGCGCGTATCGAGATGGCTTTGTTCGATGTGCTCTAGGAGTGGGCAACCTTGAATCAATTCCATGGCGAAAAAAGGCTGCATGCCTTCGCCTGAGTCCGAAACACCCGCTTCGTAAATATGAGCCACACCTGGATGTTGAAGGCGGCCGAGCACTTGGGCCTCATACCGGAATCGGCGAATCAGCTTCGGGGTAGCCACCCCCGGTCGAATGACTTTCAGCGCAACGCTGCGGTCCGGATTCTCCTGCTTGGCTTCGTAAACGACGCCCATACCGCCTTCACCGATCTTGCGGATGATGCGATAGCGTCCGACTGATTCTGGGATCGCATCGTCACCGGTGATTGCATCGGTTACGAAGTCGCCGAATTTTTCGTCCAAGACATTGGTAAGCAAGGCCGCGCGGTCGTCATCGTTGACGGCTAGAAACATTTTCACGTCGCGGCGTAAGTCGGCGTCGGTACCACAAGCCGCATCGATGTAGGCTTTGCGCTCGTCAGGCTCCAACTTGCGCGCAGCCACAAAAATCGAGCAGACCTTTGCGTGATGTTCTTGGTCAGGTTGCGTCATGATCGCCCAGTTGAACTGCAAGCCAAGTCCTTGCTGCGGTCCACTCATCAGCCACGGTCGTGGTTCCCACGTCCAATGCGATGGCGGTTTCTCTGATAGTCAAGCCCCCGAAGAAACGCAATTCAACGATTCGACACTGACGAGGGCTCAAGATCGCGAGCTTTTCGAGCGCTTCGTTCAACACCTCGATATCCCAATCGTGCCTATCCTTTGACGTGATGGCCAGACTAAGTGTCACACGTTGCCATCCGCCACCGCGCTTTGCAGCCCCATCCTTCTTCGCATGCTTGGTCAAAATCTGTCGCATCGCAGTCGCAGCCACGGCCATGAAATGGGCGCGGTTTTGCCAACTCGGATTCTCGCTCCCTAATAAGTGCATCAGCGCCTCGTTCACGAGCGCCGTCGGCTGCAGCATGTGCACGGACTTTCGACCGCGCATGCGCGAAGCCGCAACACGGCGAAGTTCATCGTACACCAACGGCAGGAGTTCATCCGCGGCTGCTGGGTCGCCGCCGCCAAGATCGGAAAGAATCTGTGTGGCGCTTCGATCGGACGCCATGGAATTGGCCCTTTCACCGCGTCCGGTCATTAATCCGGATAGCCGCCATCTTCACTAACTTTTAACCAATGGATACATAGTCACTTACGTCAATTATCGCCACCGCCAAGCCGGTGCGCCCTCTCAACGAGTGAATTACTTCCGGCAAGTCCGAGCGTGCTTGGGCTTTAACTTCGTGGACGGCGAGTTCGCCCGTGGAGGCGAAGAACCGACATCCAATGAATTTCTTCGGAGACGAAAAGCCATGCTCAAAAGTGTCATCATCAGTATAGCGGTTCTCGCAGTCACGGGCGCACCCATCCACCTTCGCGCCGCGACCGTTTCAGCCAGTATTGTCGATCAGACGGGCGATCCAAACGCGGTCTTCGTCTCACCAGGGGACACCTTTGAGATTGCGGTGCGTTTGGATACCACAGAAAGCCTGATCAGCGGGGAGTTTCGCATTCAAGACCTTTCGCAATCGGGCATTTTTACGCTCGAGTCCGTGTCATTTAACGACGCTGATTGGAATCTTGGCGTCGTCCTCGATCCGACGGTCGAGCCACTGACGTCGGTCAACGGCTTCACATCAGGCGTGTTCGGTAGCATCGCCGATGATTTGCTTGGCGGCATCGGTTCATTCGACGCGGCGATCGTCGGCGTCAGCGTCGATCCCCTCGCCGCAGACGGAAACTATCTGCTCAACCTGAGCGATCTCGTTTTCGGCGACCTCACCTTCAATCCAATTTCATCCGTCGCGACCGGACAGGATTACCTGGTGGTCGTGCCCGAACCTGCATCAGGATTGTTTGCGATCATGGGACTGGGGATTCTGGTCCGACGTCGATCACGACAATTCGTAAGTCGTTTCTCGCGCCACAAGCTAGGCTTGTGCGTCGCGTGCGCTTCCGTCGCGTTCGCATCCACCGCACAAGCCAGTGACCCGCCCCCACAATATTTCATGGACAACAATACCATCGTCACATGCGAGGGAAGATTCTTCGACTCCGGTGGTCCGAAGCGTCCGTTCTTTACGGGTCAATACTCTGATACTGAAGATTTTGTGAAGACGTTCATTCCAACAGACACCGCCACAGAAAAACTCCGGTTCGAGTTTATCATGTTTGATATCGAACCAGCGCCTGCACAAGCACCGAACCCTTTCGACCGGTTTGAGATTTACAACGGGAGCAGCACCAACGCACCGCTCATCGGCGTATTCTTTCCGCGCGTCGGTGGTGGCGGGTCGATCCCCGGAACCATCACGTCTTCGGCGCCCGATGGCAGCCTAACTTTCAGATTTGTGTCAGACAACATTGTGGAGAAGGACGGTTGGGAAGCGAAAATATCCTGCGTCCCTGCCTACAGCGTGGCGTTCCAGAACTCGGGGCAAAGCATGTGGGGACCAGGTACGCAAGCGAAACCGCGCGACTCCGATCGCGTTGAGTTTCTCACACTCAACCACAACGACTTTCGACCCGATCGAAATGTCGTCAGCCTAGCTGGCCGCAGTTTTGGAGCAGGCGTCTTCGCCGGCGTCACTGGCGACTTGGGTTTCCAGATTCGATTCGACGATATCGGTCCGGGTTCGGTTGGCATCCGTTATCCGATCGATGTCACGCTAGCCGGTCCCACACAAGACGATTTTCGTGCTGGGGACTTGGTGACAATCAAAACATCGTTCCGCGTCGAGAACGAAAGCGGACCATATGTAAACGTTGCCAGTCCCGACCTCAAAATGAAACTGGACGCCCGCGCAAACATCACAGCCAACGCGACGGCTGAGGCGTGCGTGTTCGATTGCCAGTCATTCAACATGTTTCCTTCTGTGAATCTCGGTGGGCACGCGACCATCGTCGAACTGGATGCCAGCGGGAATTCCGTCACCGTGGTCACTCAACAACTACCCCTCACCAGCACACCGTTTGATATTCCCGTGCCCATTGAAGCACTGACCGGAATTGGCGGGAACCTCGACACACCCAACATGGCCATTCCACCAAACCCGGCGTTTACCACGGTCGCTAATGGCAGGTCGTTGGTAGCGTCCGGATCGGATCAGTTCACGACGCTGAGCATGGACATCGACACATGGATTTTGCGAGCCCTCCAAACGCCACCGGCACTGAAACTGGAGATTCCCGAGATTCCGATTTTCTCACTCTTCGGTCGATTCACGATCTTTGGCAGTTTCTTGATTATGGATCTGAAGGTGGACACCGATTTACATCAGGAGTTCACCTACAGCTTCACACCGACCGTTCACATTGCATTTGAGTTTCCTCAACCCGTACAATTCACGGTGCGGCGGAATGGTACACCGATCCACTCCGGAACGTCGACTGTCATCCAACTCGACGCGGGTGACTCCGTCGATCTCATCGCGCCCGACGAC
>JAADIU010000172.1 GCA_013151185.1 Planctomycetota bacterium | reverse complement strand
CCGGTGTTGAACCACTTGGAGAGCGCCTTCGACGCGTTCATCGCCCCACTCGCAGCCACACCGTTGAGGGCGTCCTCCACCCGTTGGGAGGATTCTTTCTCCCCGCGCGCCTCGATTAGCTTTCTCGATTCCGGTGACGGGAGCAGGAACAAACCCCACTCCAACCAGAGTTTGTCCATGAGGAAGTCTGCACGCGAAAGCAGGACCTCATCGCCAGCCGCCGCTTGTTGAACGAGGATGGGCTCGATGACAGCGCACGACATGTCGTGCATCACGGTGGGCGGTCCGGGTGCAGCAGTCAGTCCCAACCAATCCGCCAAGCCGTTCATCATCGCGCTGCCCACGATGTTGCCGGTTTCCTGAATGCAGGAGAGTTCCATTTCGCCGATGGACTGGGTCGTTCCCGGTGCCTGCTGCAAGAGGAGGTCGCACAACGTCATCGCGACTTCTTCGGGCATGGTCAGGAGGATTTCACCCGTGACTTCCCCTTCGATGGGCATGCGCACCGCAACCACGACGCGTTCCGGATCGCCAATCGCTGCGTTGAGTGACAGCAGAGGCACCGCTTCAAATCCATCGCTGCTCACCCGCACGCCACGGTTGAACCATTTGCTCAGCGCGCTACTCGCCTGAGCTGCGCCGTGCGACGCAACGGTTCGCATCGCGCGGACCAGCGGTGCATCCATCGCAACCGTCATCAGGCGCTCACCTCCAGCGCAGCTTCCTGCTCCACGCTTGGTTGATTCTCGCGAACAAGATCGAGCATGGTGCCGACGTCCAGAATTAGCGAGACGCGGCCATCACCCATGATCGAAGCCCCCGCGAATCCGCGAACGTTCTGGAAATTTTCTGACAAGCTCTTGATCACAATATCCTCTTGTCCGAGCAGGCTGTCGACGCACAATCCGATTCGGTTGCCCTCAGCGCCGATAATGCAAAGTGTCTCTTCCTCCGAACCTGTCGAAGCGGTGCGCAGGTTCTGGTTGTCGGTTGCAAAAATGTTCTCGAACCGCACGACCGGAATCACCTGATCGCGTACGCGAGCCACCCGCTGCTTCTGCACAAAATGCAGTTCGTCGCGCCGTACCGTGATGATTTCCGCAACACAATCGATCGGGATCACATAGACACCTTGTCCAATTTGAACAAGCAGACCGTTGATGATCGCCAACGTCAGGGGAAGCCGAATGGTGACGACGGTGCCTTCACCCGGTGTGGTTTCAACATCGATGGTGCCGTTGAGCGCGTTGAGCTTGGTCATCACGATGTCCATGCCCATTCCGCGGCCCGAAAGGTCGGACACTTCTTTCGCGGTCGAGAACCCTGGCTGGAAGATGAGTTGCACGAGTTCCTTGGGCGTGGCTTGCTCAGCCTGCTGCGGGGTCAGGATTTCTTTTTCGATCGCTTTTTGGCGCACCATTTCATGATCGATGCCTTTGCCGTCGTCGCGTACTTCAATGCAGATCGAATTGCCCGCGTGGTACGCTTCCAAAGTAAGCGTCGCGATCTCATCCTTGCCCGCCGCGATTCGATCTTCTGGCATTTCGATCCCATGATCGACCGAGTTTCTCACCATGTGCGTGAGCGGATCGCCCAACTCATCGATCATGCGTTTGTCGAGTTCCGTGTTTTCACCGACGAGTTTGAGGTTGATCTTTTTCTTCTTGGCTTTGCACAAATCGCGCACGACTCGGCGGAAGCGGGTGAAGAGTGGTCCGACCGCGACCATTCGCGTATCCATGATTCCTTTTTGTAAACCGTCGGAAACACGCCCGAGTGCATGCACCGATTCAGCAAAATCGTGAAAGCATGCCTTCGCTTCGACGACACGTTGAGCGATATCTCCGAATCCGAGAAAACCCTTTTTCAGGCGCGCAACTTCTCTCGCCAGTTCGGCCATTCGTGATTGCCCGGAGGCAACCGACTCCTGGATCAGCGACTCTTGCAACTCCGCCAAGCTCTGTTGCATTTCATCGCTTTGAGTGCCTGTCCCGACGCCGTCGAAGACCTCGGCCAAGCCGGAATGAATCTGATTCAAACGGGCGCGACAAATGACCAACTCGCCGCCCAGGTTCATCAATTGATCCAGGCGCTCGATGTCAACGCGGACCGTTTCTCCCGAACGAGATCCGGACGCGGGAGCCGCCGCACGCGCCGGTTTTGCTGCGGGCTTGCCGGCTGCTACTGCGTTCGTGGCACTCTGAGCAGGTTTGGACGCCGCGGCTGCCGGAGGCGTTGATGCGGTTGGTGTCGAAACAGGAGCCGGGCTGGCCGCAGATGGAGCGGTTGCCACCTGCGCCGGCGGCGGAGCTGAAACGGGCTCCACATCTCTCGCCGCAACGGGCGAGGTTTCTTGAGATGCGGAGGTTTCCTGGGATGGTTGAGCCTCCTGCGAAGATTGCCCTTCGCCGACATCGCCAGCAGCCGCTTCATTCGAGGCAGCGGTGGGCGCTTCGACGGGTTCATCCGCAATCGATTCGCTGGACGTTTGTTCGCCGGCGCTTTCCACCCGGACGGATTGCACTTCAAATTTCGAGATCAGGTCTTTCAACTCGCTCGCCGGGATGTCGGTACTGAGGACCATTTCAACGTGATGGGCGGACTCATCGTCGCCAAGGATTTCGATATTCGGAACGCAGCTGTGAACTTCAGCCACCTCTTTGATGCGATTGAGAATCAGGAATGCTTGAATCTCCGCATCGAGCGACTCAGCCGCAAAGTCGAGAACGACCTTCAGTTCTCCTTCCTCGCCCGAGCCTTGTGCGTCCACGCTGCCTGAATCGACCTGCGAAGATCCGGACGATGGTGGCCCGTCCAGCCAGGAAGCAAACAACTGCTCGCCAAGCGATGTATTGATATTGGCGGGTTTGTCCTTGCTCACGCAATCAACCACTTCGCGCAACACGTCGGCGGCTTTGAACAATGCCGACATGAGGCTGTCGGTCATTTGAATCGTTTCACTTCTGACCTGATCGAGCACAGACTCCATCGAGTGCGTAAACTTGTACGCATCGTCGAGACCGACCGCCCCGCATGCACCCTTGATGTTGTGGGCCATCCGGAATACTTCCTGGATCAGTTCGATCTCGCCACTACCCTGCTCGAATTTGAGAAGCGATTCATTCAACAGGTCCACCGACTCCAGTGTGGAATCGATGAACAATGTGCGCAATTCAGGATCGTTCAGCACCTGCATAGAAGCCGCAGCCTCTGGCGCAGGAGAGCTTTCTTCCTGCACCGCTGATGGTTGAGGCTCCGGGGCCAGCTCGGAATCAGTTGGCTGCTCGGAAACGGGGGGCTGTTCGGGTTGGGAATCGGTTTTGTTTGCCATGGTTGAAGTGCCATCCTTGCTCTGCTCGCATGCCTCAAGTTCGCGGTCGAGGTCGGCCAACGTCGATTCGATTTCGACGTCGCCCGAGGCATCACCGCTCAACTCATCGATCAACCGCTGAAGACAATCGAATACGGAGAAGAGTGTCTCGAACTTGCTGGGATCAAGGGGCGCAACCCCCATACGTATTCGGTCAAAGAGAGTCTCCATGCGATGGGTGACTTCTTTGATCTTGTCAAAACCCATCGTCGCAGCCAGCCCCTTGAGACTGTGGGCTGCGCGAAACATCTCGTTCATCCACTCGGTTCGTTGGGGCGTGTCCAACGCAATGGGACCGCCGTCACTCCCCTCCTCGAAAGCGAGGAGATCAGAGTTCAACTGCTCCATGTACTCCTGAGCTTCGTCGAGGAATCCCGCAAGGAATTCCGCTGTTACTTCTACCGTCGCACTCATGGTCGTTGGTATTCCCCGATTGGTCGGTTAACTTTTTGCCGCGACGTCTGTCCGACGGTAAATGAACGGTTGAACGTATTCGATTTCTGGAAAATCTTTCAGGTCAAGTGTCGACCGGATGGGGTCCACATCGCCCGCGTACAACAAACCGCCCGGAGTCATCGCCGCAGCAATATTGCGCACGACGGTGGCTTTCATCGGTGTGTCGAAATACATCATGACATTTCGCAGCAACACGAAGTCGAACGTAGACTTCATTTGATCGCGAAGATTATGAAACTTGAAGGTGGCCATGCTTCTGATGTTGTCGCGGAGCTGATACTGATCCTCGCCAATCTTTTTGAAGTTGACCCGGACGCGCGAATCCGAGCATTTCGACACGGCATATTCGTTGTAAATTCCCTCACGCGCCTGATCGAGAACGCGCGAACTAATATCCGTACCCACGACCGTAAGCCGCCAGCCCTTGAGTTTCTGCTTTGCCTCGTTGAGGCAGATCGACACCGTGTACGCCTCCGCCCCACTGCTGCAAGCCGCACTCCAAATGGCCAAACTCTTGCGCTTCTCCTTCAACTCGATCAGTCGCGTCAGAAGGTCGCCTGAGAACAATTCCCACAACTTCGTATTGCGAAAGAAGTACGTCTCGTTCGTCGTGACGGCGGACAAGAAGTGTGGAAGTTCCTCATCCAGCGCCGATCCACCCTTTGCGAGCAGGTCGTAGTAATCCATGAAGGTCTCAAGCTTCAGCGCGCGAAGCCGCTTACGCAGCCGATTGCTTACCAAGGCGAGCTTTTCTTCCGGAATGAAGATGCCGGTTCGGTCGTAGATGAACTTGGTGACCAGCTTGAATTCACGCGGCGTCAGTTGTTGAAGCGTTGACATAAAACTCTCTCAGCGTTCAAAGGTTTCGGTTCTTATGAAGGTAAGTCGCCAGGAATCTCTTCCTCCAACAGCGCCTCGATTTCGAGAAGGATGAGCAGCTTGTGCTCGAGTTTGACCAGCCCTTTGATGTAAGCCTGCTCGACGTTGCCGATCGTTGCGGGCGGGTCGATCTGGTCGGATGAAACCCGCAGCACTTCGCTGACGGCATCAACGACAATCCCCACCGTGCGGCCTTGGACCTCCGTCACGATGACTCGGGAGGCGTCCGTGCGCTGCGAGACCCTCAGCCCGAACCGCATCCGAAGATCGATGACAGGGATGATGCTTCCCCTCAAATTGATCAACCCACGGATAAAATCAGGGACTTGCGGTAACTCCGTCATGGCACCGGGGAGAATAATCTCCTGCACGCACATGATGTCGATACCGTATTCTTCATCAGCGAGGCGAAACCCCACCAGTTGAAGGCCATCGTCTGCCACATCATTTACATTCTCGCTACCGATGCTGTCGGGGATGGCCACCGCAGATTCACTCATGATCGATACTCCTGGTTTACATCAGATCCGGACAAACCGGCGATGTAATCCGACTCTTGGTTGAATGCCCATGAATCGCACAATCGACGCTTGTATCATCGAGTGGCTGTCGGTCAGACTTGTTTTTATTCGACTGGGGAATCGGCGCGACACAGGCAGCGCAATCGCGTTTATTGAAACTGAACGATCACCGCCTGCAAAGAACTATGCGGGTGGAATCTGTCAATTAGTACTGTTCGGGGATGGGTTAGTACTGTTCAGGGATGGGTGTGGTCGGTTTGTGCGAAAGGCCCGTTCGCGCGGTTTCATTCGGCGAAGCTGAGATATCCGGCTGAGTCCGCGGCTCGGGAGAGGTTGCCGCATCCATGGGTTGGTATTCAGGTACGATCTCTGCGAGAAGTCCACGGATTTCGTCGGACGGCGTATCGTCGGCTGCACTGATCAAGCGATCCACCCTGCCAATCATCGCGTCCCATTCTTCTTTGCGGGATTGCCAGATGCCGATTTTTGGATGGCGCGTGGCGTTCACATGCTCCCCGTCGATGAGCAACTCCTCGAAGAGCTTCTCCCCTGGGCGCATCCCGGTGAACACGATCTCAATGTCTTCCCCAGGACGCAATCCACTCAGCGTGATCATGTTGTGTGCGAGGTCGACAATCTTGATGGGATCGCCCATGTCCAAAACGAAAATCTCGCCGCCGTTGCCCATGGTTCCCGCCTGCAAGACAAGCTGTGCGGCTTCTGGAATGGTCATGAAATAGCGGGTCATATCCCGATGCGTCACGGTGACCGGTCCACCCTTGGCGATTTGTTGTTTGAAAATCGGGATGACGCTGCCACTCGAACCGAGAACATTCCCGAATCGAACGGTGACAAACTGCGTTGTCGATTTGTGCCCGAACTGCTGCACGAAAATTTCTGCAACGCGCTTGCTGCAACCCATGACGCTGGTGGGGTTGACGGCTTTGTCTGTTGAAATCATCACCATTTTTTCGATACCGTACTCCGACGCAGCCAGCGCGACGGTGCGCGTACCGAGCACGTTGTTCTTGATGGCTTCGCCGGCATTACACTCCATCATCGGGACGTGCTTATGGGCAGCCGCGTGAAACACTGCGCTCGGGCGCTCGGCGCTGAAAACGGCGCGGATCCGGTTCGCGTCGCAAATGTCGGCGACGATGGGTTGTATGTCGATGGCGGGAAACTTGGCAATCAACTCGCGGTGAATCTCAAACAGATTGTTTTCGGCTTGCTCGATCAGCAGCAGCCGTTCAGGTTGAAACCTTGCGATCTGACGACACATCTCCGAACCGATGCTTCCACCCGCTCCGGTCACGACAATTCGCTTGCCGGTAAGTTCCACACCGATGGCATCCGTATCGAGCTTGATCGACTCGCGGCCCAGCAGGTCTTCAATATCGACCGGTCGAAGTTGGCTGACCTGCACGCGCCCTTCGATGAGGTCGGTCATCGCGGGAATCGTCCGAAACTTCAGCGCGTTTCCTTTGCAAAGCTCGATCACCTTCCGAAGTTCCTTGGGCTTCGCGTCCGGCATTGCGATGAATAATTCATCAACCCCATGTTGATCACAGATTTCTTTGATCTGACGCGTTCTGCCCAAAACCTCGACATTGTGGATGCGGTGACCGAGGTTGATGACGTCGTCGTCGACAAACCCAATGACGTTGTAGGAAGACTGCCCCGCCCGCAAAATCTCGCGCAACAGGTTTTGCCCGTGGTCGCCCGCACCGACGATCAGAATTCTTGATTCCGCCTCACCGTCGCTGCCGCGCGTGAATTCATAGTACGAACGAAACAACACGCGGGAAGCCGCAACAAGATTGATCGTCGCCGCCCAGTCAATCAGGAACACAGACTGCTGAAACTTGCCTGCCCGATCGATCAACACCTCACCGGTGAAGTTCTTGGCGAGATTTTCAAGCAGAAAGTAGGCGCCAATCAGAAAGAACGAACTGATCTGCGACCCGACCGCAATCGCGACAAGGTCCCGCAACCCGACAAAACGCCAAGAGCCTCGGAATTGCTGCATCCGCCAGAACACGGCCAATTTGATCGGAAGCGCGATGACGGCGAGTGGAATGAAGAGATGATACGTCCAGTACTTCCAGCCGTGAAAGTTGTACGCCAATCCAAAAGCCGCATACAACGCGACCAAAAATAGCGCGGCATGGGCGAGCGCCGAAAGCACATTGTGGTGCCTGCGCCACGAGTGAATCGCGCGCGGTTGCTCCCGCTGTTCGCCCTCTTTAGATGGCTTCCCCGAAGTTGCAGACATTGATTAACAAACCCCAGCCTTGACGGTCCGTCGGACAGTGCAGCCCATCCTGTGAACTCGCTTAACGGCTATCCTATGACATGTGAAGGCCGGCTACAACGTGACGCGAGCCAACGCCCGCGCTAAGCAGACTGCAAGTCGTGAGCACAGTGGTGATCGTCGGCTCTAGCCCGTGCTTGGGCTTGTGGTGGCCGGCGGTTCTTTCTCCGATTCGAGTTCCGCTTGCATCAAGTCGAGGAACTCAGCGTACTGGGAAGTTCGGAAACGCTCTTTCAAGCGCGTTGCGGCATTGATCGCAGCGGTTTGTTTCACCCGGGATCCGCTATCGATCCAAAGAAAAAACGCCTGCAACGCAGCGATGTTTTCCGAGTCGGGATTCGCGGTTACCATCGCCGCAATCTCCGAAACAATGCGATCCCCCTCCGAAACTGAGGGCAAAATCTCGTCAAACGCGTAGCGATGACTGAACATTTTGGAGCGATGTTGCATCATGATCTTCAGATGAACCACAGCAGATCTGGTCTGCCGATCGGCCACCGCACTGATCAACTCGCCAATCGCAGACGGGATAGCCTCCTCTTCGCCAAGTGAAGTGCGCTCAAACGCAACTCGACTTTGGTAATACGAGCCCGCTTTCAGCGCTTCCCAAGCCCCGTCGAGTTGCTCTTGTCGCAAGGCTTTGATTCGCGCCCTCAGGCGTTCGACGTGCGTTTGCTTCCCAGCCGTCACCTCGATGATATTCTCGGGAACTTCCGGGAGGTTTTCCAACGAGGCGTTGCTCTCCGCATCCCGCAGTGCGCTCTCCTGCAAGGCTTCAAAGGAACGATGGTGATACGCGTTCCAAAACGTCAGCGCCTGGGTGCTGTAGATAATTTCGTCTGCGCTGCCAACCCCAAACTGGGGTCGTCTAATTGGTGGAGAGTATTCGATACCAACAAAGCCAGCACGCGAAAAGAATCGCGCGCTGGGGCTGAAACCAAAATATCGAAGCAACGTCCCCCGCCGCGAAGAGTTCTGATTGAGCGTGCCCTGAAAGTAAACACCATTTCCAAGCCCAGTGCGACGTC
This sequence comes from Planctomycetota bacterium, assembly GCA_013151185.1. Classification (GTDB taxonomy): domain Bacteria; phylum Planctomycetota; class Phycisphaerae; order UBA1845; family UBA1845; genus UBA1845. The sequence continues at coordinate 3,027 of JAADIU010000172.1, read as the reverse complement.
CTCCACCCGGAACGCCCCGCGCGCCGGCTGAAGAATTCGCAAATCCAAGGCGGCTGGTCCCCGCACTCCCCCCTGTGGCCGCCCGGGTGAACAACCCGCCCGTTTGGATCGTACGCCGCAAGGTGGAACCCAGGTTATTGCTGGCTCGGCTCGCTCTGAGGGTGCTTCCACTGCTCTGACCGAACGCCACCCTTTGAGCACCGGGGAACAAGGCCACCGCAAACATCGCGATCGCGACCAAGAGAAACCGTCTCGCCGACTTGAAGTAACTCATTCCAACTCCCTCGTTTCGCTTGGCCCAGTGCCTCAACGCAACCTGGACTGGCCCCAGCACGGGCACTTGATAGCTTATCTGGATGCTGCCGAAACCGGGAAGAACCACTGCCCGCATCCACGTCCCAACTCGGCGTTCCACCCTTTCCCCCAATGGTACGGAGCCCTGCCCAGCGAATCAACAATGTCCTCGCTCGTGACCGCCAAAGTGCGTACGCAACCTGTCCGCCACCTTATTCGTTATCGGCAGGCTGATCGCATGACCCAGTACTGGGTTCGCTGTCATTGCGTGATTTATAGCTATGCCATGCGACGTTCTGAGAAGGAGATTGACGTTCCTGCATTGGTGGCATTCGATCCTCGCCGAAGATAATCTTCACGAATCGACCGAATGAGAGAACCATTGACCTCATCGAAGTCGTAGGAATAATCAACGATTTCAGTTCTTCGTTACAAAACTGTGCCCATCAGAATCATGCAACTACGCCCTTCCGCCATGACGATCGAGACAACGGATCAACCCGCCAACAATCTTGTGCGCATTTGGATCATCGTGTTCTTCGCCGCAGGGCTTCTCTACTTGGCAACGATGGCCCCCGGAATACTCTGGGGGGATTCCGGCGAGGCGCAATTGCGCGTCCTCACGGGACAATTGCAGGGTGCCCGAGAACTCGCCCGATCGCATGTCGTCTTCTTTGCGACGGCGTGCGGCATCACTCGATCGACTTCGGGAAACCCGGTCCTCGTCGCCAACGTAGTGACGGCCATCGCTGGGGCGGTGACGGTGGCAAACTTCGCCGTCTTGTGCGCGCTGCTGGTTCGACGGAGAGTAGCGCTCATCTGCGGTGTGTGCCTGCTCCTCTTCTCGCACACGCTCTGGCAACTGAGTGCAGGCGCGGAAGTCGTCACCACGTCGACGATGTTCATGAGCCTGGAGGTATTCTGCGTTGTTCGATTCTTGCAGTGCGGAAAATTTCGGTGGTTGGCTGTTGCTGCCCTTGCCAACGGATTGGGTTGGTCGACCCACAACTTCGCGCTCCTCACCTGGCCGGCATACTGCATCACGCTCCTTTCACGCCCTCCACTGCTAGCGACATTGCGTCGAAGACATCTGATCTCCCTTGTGCTTACTTGGCTGGTGGGCGTGAGTCCTCTGATCATTTCGCTAATTTACAGACTCGACAACCTGGATGGGACCGGCGATGCGATGCGCTCTGTACTTGTAGGCGTTTACGGAAAGAGTGTATTCAACCTGCGCATCACTGGCGGGATGGCCTTTCGCGTCGCCGCGTATGTTTGCCTGAACTTTCCAACACCGCTGCTCCTGTTCGCGCCGCTTGGATTGTGGCATCTCCTGCACACGAAGAGCAAAAGCATCGCATGGTTCCTGGCTGCGTCTTCATTCTCGTTCTTCGTTTTCGCAGCCCGCTACAAGGTCGCCGACCAATACACGTTCCTGACGCATAGCCATCTGTTCACCGCGCTTTTTATCGCCATCGGTCTCGATCGTCTGTTTTCCGCGAACCGTCGCGCTTGGGCGCGCTCTGTTGCGATCGCGCTCTCATGCACCGCCCCGATTGTCTACCTCGTTCTCCCCACCGTCGCGGAGCGATATCTGGCTGACAGGGTGCAGCTCTCGCAGGTCGTCCGCCCCTACCGCCCACAGTACGAGTGGTTCCTGCAACCGTGGCGATGCGGGTACACCGGCGCGGAGCGCTACGCCCGAGAGACGCTTGCAAGCCTACCGCCCAACGCGGTTCTTCTCGCCGATTCAACCGCAGGCCGCCCGATCGACCTTGTTCAAGGTTTGTTTGACACACGCCTCGACGTGATCGTTCCGAACGACATCTTCGATCGCCCGTGGCAAGAGCCGTTCACCTTTGACCAGTTAGCCGGCGACCAACTGATCGCCAAAGGATTGCTCTATTCAACGGGCAAAACCACCCGGCGGCATTGGGGCACATGGCTGATGGGCGATCGTTATGGTGTCGAACCGTTTGGTCTCATCTACCGAATCACCCACAACCCAGCCGCTGGCGATCGCACCAATCCGTAGCGGGCCCGTAGCGCTCGCGCCATCAAATCGCCCTCCTCAGCATCCCCACAGCCACCACTGGACCCATTCAAATCGGCGGTCGATATAACTCAGGTCCGTCGAACACAGCAAGATCCTGCACCAAATGCGGCCTGCGCCCTATGAAAGTATCGTTCATATTCGGAACCCGTCCCGAGGCGGTTAAGCTTGCACCGGTCATCCTGGCTATGGAGGATGATCCCGATCTGCACCCGCACGTGTGCGTGACCGGGCAGCATCAATCCATGCTCGACCAAATCCTGCGTACGTTCGACATCGAACCGCACGAAAATCTTCAGTTGATGCAACAGAATCAATCGCTCGCGTCGTTCACGTCTCGGGCACTCGCCGCAGTCGACGGCTACCTGTCGGTTGAGCAGCCCGACTTGGTGCTTGTTCAGGGTGATACGTCAACGGTCCTTTGCGCTGCACTGGCCGCTTTCTATCGACAGATTCCTGTCGGCCACATCGAAGCCGGTCTGCGGACGGGCAATCGCTACTCACCATTTCCCGAAGAGATGAACCGTGTCCTCGCGTCGCAAATCGCGGACTACCACTTCGCTCCGACGGCAAACGCGCGCACAAATTTATTGAACGCAGGGGTCGACCCGCACAAAATCACGGTCACTGGAAACACAATCGTCGACGCGCTCCAACTCGCCGACAAGCTCATTCAAGAT
>JAADIU010000314.1 GCA_013151185.1 Planctomycetota bacterium | reverse complement strand
GTGCGTAGTCGTTCTCCGGACCCGACAGGCAGCCGATCATCGATGCGGCATCGGCATCGTCTACATCCCCGTCGCCATCGAAATCGCCACGGGGCAACGGCAACGCCAAGTACACGTCGCCTCCAGTCACAGACCCAGCCACAAACGCAACCTCGCCGGCTGCATTCATGCTGCTTTGCGTTCCAGACGGTGGAAGGGACGTGTGAAGCGACGTGAAGGTCTGGTTGAACGGATCGAAAAAATAGATATCCCCGTCACGCCAAAATGTGATCTCATCTCGGCTTGACATATCGTTGGTTTCAACCGACGTATTTGGGCCAGCGGGATAACCGGGCAACGTGGAGAGATCCAGAAATGTTGACGTCGATGAATCATAGTAGGAGACCACCTGTCCACGATACATGGCCATGTCGCCATCGTCGGCCAACGTGAACGCGAAAGCAGCTGGGTTCGGAGCGCCGGCGAGACTTGAAATATTCGTCGTTACGCCTGTCCCAATGTCGTAGAGGAATGTGCTCGGAAATCCCATGTACGCCACTTGGTCTGCATTGTTGATCGTGTTTTCGCGTCCGCGGAAACTTCCTCCCGGCTGATTGCTTACTAGAGAAAAGCCAGCCGTCGTATGATCGTACACCCAGATTGATCCCACATTGATATCGCCCGAGTGAAACGAAATCTTGTTGTTGTCATTGAGGGCGAACGTATGCCACAAACCATTGGCCTGCGAATTCCCAGGGTGACCTGCGAGTGTGGACACGTTCGTGAACGACTGTGTCGCCGCTTCATACAACCACAGGTCGCGGTTGGCTACTATGGCGTCGAGGACTATCATGGCAATATTGCCCGAACTGTTGATCCGCGGATAGAAGGCAGCCGACGGAGCACCTGGTAACGCGGTAATCTCCAAAAAACTACCTTCGCTACGATCGTAAAACCAAACGTTCGAGCCCACACCAAACGCGATGTCACCCACATCGTTCATTTGTGGAAAACTACCCGACCCCGGACCGGATGGTAGGTCCGTGATGTTCTGAAAGTTGAACTCCTTACCACTCGCCGGGTTCACCAGCAAACCCAGTAAACCGCACATAGTCAAACCGATTGAGGGAAACAGCTTGATACACATACATGTACTCCTTTCCAATTCCTTTCTCGCGCCAAGCACCGTCGCAATGAGCACACGGTGCACGCGCCAACCATAGCCCGCCCGAAGTGCGTATCAAGGGATGCAAGGCCTCCATATAAAAAATGAGGAACAATCCCTACAAAACCTGCGTTTGCGCTTCACTATCGCGCGCCCCAAAAGCGGGGTACTTATCTTTTAGAAGCCACAACGTAAAGCGTCGCCGAACTCGTTAACAAGAATTCGCTAAATCAGTAGGACGGGTCAAAGGCATGCGCGCGGCACCGTCCCGCGCGGGTGCCCCATCCTTGAGCGAAGCGGAAGGGTGGGGGACTGACACACAGGCAACGGATTCCAACTACTCCAAAGCGAAACCACTCTCCAACGCACCTAGAACAAACGAACGTGATGGAACAAGCTTAACCTGCTAAACTATCGACAAAGTAACGCCCATCCACAAACCCCAGGAGTCGAACAAACATGATTGACCTGCGAAGCGATACGGTAACTCAGCCGACCTCGGCTATGCGTGAGGCGATGATGTCGGCTCCTCTCGGCGACGACATCTTCGGCGATGACCCCACCATCAACGAGCTGCAAGACCGAGTCGCCGCTCTGTTCGGCATGGAAGCCGCTCTATTCGTACCATCGGGAACAATGGCAAACCAAATCGCCATTCGTACGCATACCCAACCCGGCGATGAGATCATCTGCCACCGCCTCAGCCACATCTACCTATACGAAGCCGGCGCACCCGCAGCCATCAGTGGATGCTCCATGCATTTGCTTGATGGCGAGCGTGGTATGTTCACAGCCGACGACGTACGCACGGCTATCCGAGCGAACGATCAACACTTCCCCACGAGTCGCCTGTGTGTGATAGAGAACACGCAAAACCGCGGAGGCGGATCGGTGTGGCCCATCGAACAAATCGCGAATATTAGCAAAACTGCAAGAGAGCTGAACTTACGCATGCACCTGGACGGCGCACGGATTATGAACGCCTGCGTCGCGGCAGGCGTGTCACCGGAAGACTACGCCAAATACTTCGACTCAGCGACAATATGCTTCTCAAAAGGACTCGGCGCACCAGTAGGCTCAGCACTGGCCGGCACGAAAGCTTTCATAGCCCGAGCCAAACGCTTTCGCAAAATGTTCGGAGGAGCCATGCGCCAATCCGGCATACTAGCAGCCGCCGCCATCTATGCCCTCGACCACAACGTAGAACGCCTAGCCACCGACCACACCAACGCCAAGAAACTAGCCGCCCACGTATCAACCTGCCCGCACCTAACAGTCGAAACCCCCGAAACCAACATAGTATACTTCGACGTAGACGAGCAAACAGGCTCAGCCGCAGACATCGAAGCAAAACTAAACAAGGCAAACATCCGAGTCCTAGCCCTAAGCCCCCAACGCCTAAGAGCCGTCACCCACCTACATATAGGCAAAGACGACATACAAGGAGCCGCCGAAACAATTGTCAATAGCGCAAGTAAATCGTAGGGTGCGTCTCGGACGCACCGAATGAAGATGAAAAGTTGCGGCCGGGCCGCACCCAACCTCCAAGCGAAATCAGTCATGCTGAGTTACATGACCATAGCCATTGTCGCCCTTCTGGCGTTCGGTCTTGTAGCGTCTATCATTGGGTATATGGTTGTGGATTTCGCCTCTCAGATACGCTCGTTTGACGATGTGCAGGTGAAGAGATTAGAACCTCCCCTTTTCGAGCACAAGGAAGCGTATGATTGCGCGATGAAAAACGACGCTTGGGCACAAGCGCAAGGACTTCGATGGCACGGGTTCTACATGATCAGCACGAAATCCGACAACTACATGTGTACTTGGCGGGATGCGTGCGGTAGTCGCATCCTATGCACCTATGTTATCGCCAACAGAACAGAAAGCGACTTCGTCACCGCCTTTGACAACGGCATCGACTTGACAACCGTAAGCAACCACGATGGTCACCTATCCCCTTATCCGCCGGGCAGCTATGTTCAGGCGTTTGACGCGCTGTCGTTCGACGAGAGATGGCAACGTCACACGGAGGCTGAAACATATTTGGAGCGAGAATCAGGCGCAAGACGCATTCTCAAGGCCGAACCGTTCGAGAAACTATTCCTTAAAGGCCTGCGCGAGAAGCTGACACACATTCGCTCCATCCCCTTGTGGTACCTGAGGTCGGTGCATTGGTGCATCTTCCGCCGACAACGAATGGGTGACCTGACTATTGAACAACAGCACCGACAAGGTTTGATCGATTTGACGCGAACGGTGTAGTACCATTCGGTGCGTCCGGGACGCACCCTACCGTCCACCGTCCATGCACTAACTCGGTGCGGCAAGCCACACCCTACGCGCCCGCCGTGTCATGGACTTGGGCGTTTAGGAATGAGTCGAGGTCGTCTTGGTTGACGGCTGGCTCTCCTGGGCTGACGTTGCATAGTCTGCCTTCGGGCATCCAGCGTTCCAGTTCGTCGATCTGCTCGAAAAGGTGGTCGAACGAATCGACGATGAAGAGGAGCGGTTGATAGTGGTCGATCTCGAAGTATTGATTGATGACCCATTCCAGCTTAAACGGGTAGCGCTGCACGCGCGGTGATTCTATACAGTATTCGATTTCACCGTGCGAGCTGAGCAGGCCACTACCATAGACGCACAAGTCTTTGGAGCTACCACCGGGGCGGCGCATTAACCCGAATTCGATTGTAAACCAGAAGAATCGAGCCATCGCTTTGATGACGCTTTCGATCTTTTGCATTCTTTCATCATGGTCTTTGATTTCGGCTGCAAACCCAGCCGCGGCTCGGGCTACTTCGCCGAAGCGGACCAGAACATCGGCGAATTGCCTATCGGTGTGCATGGGCACATGCCCAGCCACATCGTGGAAAATATCCGGTTCGGGTAGGTAATCTAGTAGCTTGCCATCGCGAATGGTGATCGTGGTAGGAAAGGCCCTCATGCGCAGTGAATCGAAGAATTGGTACGCAGGGACGTAGCCCGCAACCGCCCGCGCACTGAAACCACTCAGCGGCTGGAGGAATTTGTTGATTTCGTCGAGGTGCGGAATGTGGTCAGCAGGCAGAGCGAGCTTTTCTACACCCTCCAGGAATTGAGGATGCGAGTAATGTTCCCAACTGGGCCGAATCCTCGCGTACAACCGACGCCACGTCTCCTGATTTTCTTCGCTGTACAATTCGTACGGCTGCTCGATGAAGGTCTTTCCCTCGCTGCGGACCTGTTCGATGAAGGGTGCTTTGGTGGTAGTGAGTCCTTCGCCTGGATTCGACATCCGTGTGACCTTTCGATTTGAGCCTACTTTGTGGGCATCGCCCACCCTACCTTTACGACGCAAACCTGTTCGCTGGTGTGCGAATCGTCAACGCTTTACCCACGTCAAGTGGTAGTCCTCGTCCTCGAGCGTATCGGCGAATTTCGTCTTGATGAGCGGTTTGTACGTGTCACACATGACCGCCAGTTCATTTGTCCGTTTGGTACCGATGGATGCTTCGTATGTTCCTGGGTGCGGGCCATGCGGTATACCCAACGGATGCAAGCTGATCGATTCGCTGCCGACCCCTTTTCGCGAGGTAAAGTCACCCTCGACATAATACAAAATTTCATCCATATCGACGCTGGCATGACCGTAGGGACACGGTATTGCTCCCTCATGGTAGTCCACCATTCGCGGTACAAACGAGCATACCACGAAGTTGTTACCGGTGAACGTAATGTGGATGGTCGGGGGCAAATGAATCGATCGGGTTGTCGGCTGATGGTCGAGGATGTTGAACGCGACGGGATAGATAAAACCATCCCAACCTTCAAGCTCGTAAGGCCAATGCTCAAAAACGTGGGCACCTAGTTTATTTCCGATTTTGGTGACCAACGGATAGGGCGGTTTCCCGTGGAGGGCTTCGTCGAACTTGAGTAGTTCGGTCGGCATCCGAAAATCGCGATGCGTAAATGGTGCAAACATGCTGATCTGCCCGACGTCGTTTCGATATTCCTTCGGCACACCGATGTACTCGCTGCCCTCAAAAATGAGCATCGTGCCTTCGTTGCCTTCAAAGTGGATTCGGTAGGGCGTGGACTTGGGAATAATCAGATAGTCATACTTGTTAAAGGGCAGGACACCGTAAAGGCTCTCGACAAAACCGCTGCCGGCCTTGACAAAATACAACTCATCCCCGTCTGCATTCGAGAAGAAATTCTTCGGTGGTTCGGTGGGTTTACAAATTCCGATTTGTAAATCCGCGTTGACGAACAACGTCCGCCGACCCGTGAGAAAATCCCCACCACCGCCCATGTCCTGCGTCTTGATGTGGCGCCGGTGGAGCGGTTGGTCGTCGACCAATTCAAACGGGCAGAAGCCGTTGACGCTGACGGCTTCGACCGCGTTTTCGTCGGTGGGCGGAATCTTAAAATACAGGATCGAATACGCACCCGAGAATCCCTTTCGTGTGACGCACTGCTCCATAAGCAGTTTTCCGGAATCGTCGTAGAAGGCGGTGTGCGGTTTTTGGGGTACCTTGCCGAGTTGATGCCGTTGAATCATGATTGCTTCCTTCAAGCGATGGGAGCGCACAGCTTCGGATTCTTCCGTCCGTGCGTTTGACCGGATGCGGCTGATCTTGTGTATATCATATTGAGTTTGACCATTTCAGGCGACGGGTGCGGTTTGTTTTTCTTGCGAAATCGCCGCCCATCGAGAAGATACCGCCCATGCCGGAGACTGCAGTGCACAATCTGGAGAGGGCTCGCGTTTTGGGGGGGGCGTGGCGATGGGTGGTCATCGTCCTCGCGTTGGCAGCCGCCATCGCGTTGAGCCTGGAATACGGCTTCGACGAGCCGCCGGTGTCACCTCTCGTGCTGCTCTCGGTGCAACTTGCGTCCATCCTGGCTTATGCGGCGTCGGTCGCTGCCGATTTTTGGACCCGCACAACTTGGAAAACCTTCGTCCGGCGGCGGTGGTTGGATTTGGTTTTCCTCGCGGGCGGGGCCATTCTGCTTCTCGTCGAATTTCGCGAGTCTGGCCAACCCCTGCTGCGCGTGGGCACGGTATACGTCATCACCATTCAGGTGTTTCTTGTCGCCCGGGTTCTCGTTGGACTGGTGCGCTGGAATCTGGAACTCTCGCGAAAGCAGTTGCACACCTCGCGGTGGCTTGTGGCTTCGTTCGCCATCGCGATTGTCATTGGAAGTTGCCTGCTCGCGCTTCCCAAAGCCGTGTCGCCCGAACGTCGACAGAGCGCGGCTGACGATTTGCCCCGCCACCTTGCCGTATCGCTTTTCACTGCGACCAGCGCAACCTGTGTCACCGGCTTGGCCGTCTACGACACCGCGACGGACTACTCGCGATTCGGTCAACTCGTGATTCTGATTCTGATTCAACTCGGCGGACTGGGCATCATGATTTCGTCCACGATCGTTGGAATGCTCGTCGGGCAGAATCTCACGTTGAAACAATCGCTGGTCCTGCAAAGCGACCTGCATCGCGAAACGGTTGGAAGCATGCGCAACACCGCGTGGTTTGTGATCGTCACGACGTTTGTATTGGAATCGATTGGTGCGGTGCTTTGCTATCCGATGTTCGCCGACACCGTTTCAGGAACAGCCGACCGCATATTCTACTCTGTGTTTCACGCGGTAAGTGCGTTTTGCAACGCCGGGTTTTCCCTTCAATCCGACAGCTTTGAATCGCTCAGCGCATCATGGGGTGTGTACGTTTCGATCATGCCTTTGATCGTATTGGGTGGACTCGGGTTTCCGGTGATTCAGGATTTGTGGGGGCGGTTCACGTTTGCGTTTTCAAGAAAGCCGCCGCACCGCGACAACTACTCCGTGCTTCGATGGAGCCTTCCTGCAAAGCGTCGCCCGAAACGCTTGCTGCTTCACACAAAAATTGTCCTGTTGTCATCGCTCGCGCTCATCGTTGTGCCCGCGATCATGCTGTTCGTATTCGAATCGGTTGACTGGCGAGGCTCGGCTGCCTCAGCAGATAGCGCAATGATGGCCGACCTCGGTGTGTTCGCACGCGCCAAAGCGGCACTATTCCAATCCGTCACTACGCGGACCGCAGGGTTCAATACGGTTCCGATGGATTCGCAATCGCTCTCGCCAGCAAGCCATTTCACGCTGATGTTGTTGATGTTTGTTGGCGGCTCACCCGCGTCGACAGCGGGCGGAATCAAAACGGTGACCGTTGCGGTGCTCGTGTTGGGGTTGCTCTCGACGCTCAGGCGAAAGGAGCAGGTCGAACTATTCGGGCGGACGATTCCGAGGGAACTGGTCGAACGGGCGGGCGTCCTTGTGGTGCTTATGTTCGCCCTCATATCAGCCGTCGTGCTTGCACTGTCGATGACCGAAACCGCCACGATGCGGGAACTACTATTTGAATCCGTGTCGGCTTGCGGCACTGTTGGGCTGTCGTGCGGATTGTCAGCGCAGTTGACGATTCCCGGTCAGTTCATCATCATGCTGGCGATGTTCGCCGGACGGCTGGGGCCGTTGACACTGATGGTCGCGCTGGCTGACAAGGCTTCTCCGGCGCACTATGAGTATCCTGTCGAACGTGTCACACTTGGGTAGGGCAGTAGAGTAGAAAGACACATGCAACGATTTGCGATCATAGGACTCGGACGATTCGGGGAACACCTCGCCCGAGCGTTGGCAGCCGCTGGCGACGAAGTCATCGCCATCGACCACAACGCGACCCATGTTGAACGTGTTCGCGACGACGTCACCCTCGCAGTACGCATGAACGCAACCGACCAAGCCGCTCTCATCGCCCAAGGCATTCAGGATGTTGACGCGGCGATTGTGACCATCGGCGAAGCGTTTGAGTCCTCGGTCCTAACCGTAGTCACACTCAAGGAATTGGGCGTACCAAGAATCATCGCGCGGGCCATGACAGACTTGCAGGCCAAAATACTTCGCAAGGTCGGCGCCGACGAAATCGCCTCCGCAGAACAGGAATCGGCACTGCGATGGGCGCATCGGTTGTCACTACCAAACCTGTCCCAATACGTCGAACTGGAAGCCGACCATAGCCTCGTTTATATTTCTGCGCCGGAAGAATTCGTTGGAAAGTCGCTCATCGAACTCGGCTTGCGACTAAACTACAAAGTCAACCTGGTAGCCATCCGCCGCGAACAAACCACGAAGTCAGCAGGCGACGAAGCGACCGTAGCCCGCAGCATCGTAGTACCAACAGGCGACACGCAAATCAAAACCGGCGACGTACTAATCATAGTAGGCCACAACGAAAACCTATCCAAACTCCCGCAGGACTAACAAAGAACCCAATGCTATTTCCAGCAACGTTCTATTTCCAGGAACGTCGTTTCTGCTTGCGCGCCCATGTAGGGTGCGTCCCGGACGCACCGAATAAATGACCCGGCGAAAGTGCGCCCAAGACGCACCTTGCATTTTCATCCCCTCGGCTGCGTCGTTCGCTGCTCGATTCGTTTCTCAAAATTCTTACCCTCGAACACATAGTCGATGTACACACCGGGTGTGTGGACATGGTCGGGGTCGATGTCGCCTGCGGGCACGATTTTTTCGACTTCGGCGATGGTGATCTTGCCAGCTTGCGCCATCATGGGGTTGAAGTTTCGAGCCGTCTTGTTGTAGACGAGGTTTCCGGTTTCATCGGCGATGTGTGCTTTGACGATGGCGAAGTCTGCATGAAGGGCGTGCTCGAGAAGGTATGTGCGTCCATCGAAGTCGCGTGTTTCCTTGCCTTCGGCCATCTTCGTTCCCACGGCTGTCGGTGTGTAGAACGCAGGAATACCCGCCCCAGCCGCTCGGATGCGTTCCGCCAGCGTGCCCTGGGGAACGAGATCAACCTCCAATTCACCGCCCAAAAACTGCCGCTCGAACTCCGCATTTTCACCGACGTAGCTCGAAATCATTTTTTTGATCTGCTTGGTTTGCAGCATCAGCCCGAGCCCGAAATCATCCACCCCGCAGTTGTTGCTGATGATGGTGAGGCCTTTGACGCCCGAATCGCGGATGGCGGCGATGCAGTGCTCGGGGATTCCACAAAGACCGAACCCACCTGCCATGATGATGGCGTTGTCGTTGATACCGGCTTTCTTGATGGCTTCTGCAGCGTTTTGCACGACCTTGTTCATGGCGATTGCTCCCTGTTGCGTGCATTGTGTCGGCGGCTTAGTGCCGCGTCAACGCACAGACGGTGCCGTCATTTACGATTTCGAGGCCAGCCGAGCATGGACGTTTGCCAAAGGTTACAATGGGGCGAGAATTGGCTGGACGGTTCGATTCTCAAACAAAAAGCACGGACTCAGCCAGAAAGCACGAATCGGCGAAAATATTCCGCATGGGGGTATGAATACACCGTGGGTGACTTACCAAGAATCGAACGGGACGTATCGTCCTCTATGTGGAGATTCGAAATGCGTATCAAAAACTTTGTTCCGGTGATGGTGCTTGGTCTTGTGGTGACGTCCATCGTTCTCGCAGCCGGCAATTCAACACCGAAAGTCTGGGTCGAGCGGGTCGAACACCTGTCCGTTGAAACTGCGGATGTCACCGGCGTGGCTGTCAACACGCACAATGGCGCCATCGACGTGACGGGAGAGCCCACACGCACAAACATGGCCGTCACCGTCAAAATCAAAGGCGGAGGCAAAGATGAAGCCACCGCACAAGCCGCACTCGATGCCATCGAAATCGTGTCGCAGCGTCAGGCCGACGGGACTCACCAACTCGGATTCAAATGGAAAGTAAAACGAAAAAACGGTTGGTCTTCAAACGTCGCGTTCGACGTGACAATGCCATCGCGTCTCGTCGTCGATGCGCAAACCCACAATGGGCCCGTCACCGCGACGGGCATTGACGGTGACTGCAAACTGGGAACGCACAACGGTCCGATCACAGCCATCGGCTTGACAGCATCCTGCCGCATCAACACGCACAACGGGAAAGTGACGGTCGACTCTCCGCTGGCGACGGTTCACGCAGAAACCCACAACGGAGCCATCGACGCAAAATGTGGCGGTGACAAAATCCACCTCTCCACCCACAATGGCCGCATCGACCTGGATGCAGGCAGCGCACGGGCCTTCAGTGGAAGAGTCACCACACACAACGGTTCAATTCGTGTCGCCGTTCCGCCATCGGCCAACGCCGAGTTGCTCTGTCGAACCCGGCGCGGTTCCATCGAATGCGACAAATCATTGAAGGTCACGAAGAAGACGCGCCGCGAACTGGTCGGTGTGTTTGGCGAGGGCACAAGCCGCTTTGAAGCTGAATCGCACAACGGATCGATTCGCATTCTCGAATCGACAACGCAGTCGGTGATGGGGCGGTAGGTGATAGGCATGCGACCGATGCGTCACTCGGACTCGGTGTCGAACATCGACTGGAAGTAAATGTCCGGATCCTGAATGATCGTCGTGAGCACTTCGCTCACGAGCGTTCCATTTGCGACCCTGTCGAACTGAATCTGCCCACGGACCAGAACCAGTTCACGCTGAAATGCAAGCGTCGCCGATCGATTCATGATGTCAATCTGCTCGACGTGTCGAAGCCCGACCAGGTGCCCGATCTCATGGGCCGCCGTCTGCGACAGCGTCAACACCACGTTGTTGAGCGAGTTGATGACGGAAGTTTGGCAGGTGTCGCCGCGGCCCGTCATGCTGCCAACATAGACAGCCGCCTCGTCATCAAGCGTTCGATTGCCCGTGTCCTGCGTTGAGCCTCGTGGAAGCACCTCGCCAAAAGTGACACGAACCTGACACTCTGGCCGCGTCGGATCGGGAGGTGGAAGCGCAGAATCCGGATCGTCCTGGTTTTCTGCAAGCACGCGCTCACCCGTGAAGGTCACGATCGAAATCGGCCCTTCCGGCAGCGCATCGCCTTCTCCGAAAATCACGATCGGTGTGCCATCGAAAATCGCCCGAACGCGATCGGTGATTTGCGATTGAACCAAACCGCCAATGTCCGACAAGAACGCCAATTGATCGGGCGTCCCGTCGACCGGATCGAACAGCCCCGGATCGGTCAGAAATCCTTCGGCGAACACAAGCTGCACATTCTGGACGGCTGGCGGTCGAAACGAATCGTCGCCGAACGATGCGGTGATGGTCGCTTGCCGCGTGCTTGCCGTGGCTTCGAGGTCGAACCGTGCAAACACAAAGTACCGACCCGCCGACGGAATTCGATATTGAAACTCTTCGTTCGCGGGCCCACCGCCAACGAGTACACCCGCTTCCTCGAACAGGGTGTCGGTCGTCAGAAGCAAGACTTCGGTCACACGCAATCCATCAACGCGCACACGCAACACCTCGCCCCCGGCGAAGTCGCCAAGCGGAACGATTTCAGTCAACAGGTCGCGCGACACACCATCGAGCGCAATCGGATCGAGATCGAGAAACGGGTTCAACGGTTCTGCGGGCTGCGGTAAAACGGTCGTGCAACCAGCCACCATCGCGAACACCATCGCTGGCACGCCCAGGAACCACCTGCGCCAAGTTGTTTCAATCTGCTTCATCATCACAACGGCTCCGCCACGACAAGGACAGATTGGATGGGCGG
>JAADIU010000125.1:924-3204 GCA_013151185.1 Planctomycetota bacterium | reverse complement strand
TGCGCTGGTGGAACTACCCCCATCAGGAGGTACCCCGCCGTCGTTCGCCTGGAACTGGAACGCATCGGCACCGGCGAACCCTGCGCCCGGTGTGTAGTCAATCTGATTGCCGCTTGCGATCAATGTGTACGGTAAGTCGCCGGCCACGATCAGATGATCGTCGCCCGAATCGCGCAGCTGACCCAGCGGCAACGTCACGATCTGGTATGTCAAAGCGGCTAGTGGATCGGGCAGACCATCGTCGCTCGCCATGAGGGTGATCACCAAAGGCGTGTTTTGATCCGTCTGCAACGACTGGCCTGCGGCGCTGGGTGGACGCGGTCCGCATGAACCGGCGGCTGACAAGTCTGTCTGCAAGAAATCCGGATCAAGCCCGTTGCCCGCCGACAACCCGGTGATGGCATCCTGGATATCATCCAGGTAGCTGATTTGAATTCGCCCGTCATAGAACATTTCGATTTGGAACGTATTTGAATTGGATGTAGAAAGTTCGGGGACGGCTAGGTAGGTAACTGCAACCCCGTCTGGTAGTGCCTTCCAACTGATCTGCCCGCCTGTCGCTGGGTTAATATCATCCCAGAGCGCAGCGATTCGCGGTTCGCCAAAATGCTCGGCGAACGTTTCCGTATAATCACCGTCGGCTGAATCGAACGTCACGTTTCCATTTGCGTTGATATAAACCGTTGCGTGCGCGGCTCCGTATAGCAGCACCGGTTGGCTTGGCGTGAAGGATGTCGAACCATCATCAGAGAGCGAAACGTTCGTTCCACCGGTGGGATCGGTCGGCAGCGCGGCAATAGGCACGACGCAAGCACTGTAGAAATCGAACGATCCATTGGGCGTGAACATGATACTGCTGTTTGCGAGGTCAACGCCCGCCGCGAATTGTTCGGAAAAGAAATCCGGAACGTCGGGCGTCGTGAAGCTGTAGCAAGCCCCGCTGTTGTCGTCGGCTGAACTATTGCCCGCCTCATCGGTCGCTGCCACGGAGAAGAAATAGGTCGTGGCATCGGTCAACCCGGACACGTTAAACGAATGGGCTGTGGCCAATCCACGACTCGCCGAATTATCCAGCGAACCGCACGACAAACCGTAACTGACCGATCCGAAAGTGAGTTCATCGGTATCGAACGAAATCGATGCGTCGCGCGGACCCACCGCCGCACCTTGAACGTTGCTGATCACCGGTGCTGTACAATCGACAATCGCGTTGTCCGTCACGACCACATTCAAACCGCCACCGCCATCATCCGTGTCGATGTACGTCAACGTGACGGTGTCGCCTGCGGTAACTTGAACCACGCCCGCCGCATCCACCGTGCTCAAACCAATCGTCGATACAAACACGGCACTGGCAGCCGCTGTCTCGGTCAAGAGTAGCGATTCACCCGCCGCTTCGGTGCCCGACGCGACATTGACGCTCACTGTTTCGACAATCAAATCATCCGCATTCAGCCCGCAGTCGATCACGGTTACTCGGGCTTCGCTTTCGCAGGCATACTTGGATCGATCAAGCCGCGCGATGCCCGCATCGCTGCAATTCACCAGAACAGGAGCGGCTGCGATGGAGAACGGCTGAGGACCTTGTGGAATGTTAAACCCAACGATGTCTACCTGCCACGCACCGGCGATCGGAGAGTTGACCTGCACCTGCTCGATGTTGTTGACATGGTCTTCTGCCGATTGCACCGCAGGAGTAGCGGGATTCAACGGATCGAGCGTCCAAGGGAAGCGACGCACACCATTTGGATCAAACACCTGCAAATCAAGGTCGTTCACCAAAGCTGGGTCCACGTTGGGCGTTCCAGGCACGTCATCCCAAGCCAGCGTCACCTTCAACGTGGGATCACCGGGGTTCACAACGATGATCACCGAATATGTGTCACCTTGTGACACCGACTCTTCGACGAAGTTTTCCGCCCGCATCAAATTGATCGCCGGCTCGATGCGCACCGAACCGTAACCCGTCATGAAGTCCGGCCCCACCTGCTCGATATCCTGTGCCGTGTTGGCCAACATTGCCTTCAGTGTGGAGTTGCGAAAATCCGGACGGGCTGGAAACTGTATGCGGTAGTCCTGAAGGAGCAATGCGCTAAGCCCGGTGATCGAAGGTGCAGCCATCGACGTTCCACACTTCCCGGTATATCCGCCGGAACTACTGGTCGAGGTCACGGTCGTATCACCATCGGATTGGCAACCCGGTCCGGAAATGTCCGGTTTGATTCTGCCGTCGTCGACCGGCCCCCAGCTTGTGAAACTGGTCACCGAGTCGTCGTTGGA
>JAADIU010000125.1:0-907 GCA_013151185.1 Planctomycetota bacterium | reverse complement strand
TTCTTCGCACCAGCCGGCGGTGCTGTTGTGGAATACAAACTCCCGCAGCGGGTCGTTTGCCTCTCGTTGCCATTGGCCCAAACGATGCGCATGGGTGCGCCCAAGCTTCCCCGTGTAATCGCATCGATCAGCGCAGCCGTGACACCGTAGTCGCCCGTCCACTCGCAAGGGTAGCCGTTGGGGGCGGTGTTGGTACCAATCGAATTGTTGGCTACGTCCGCACCGAATGTGTTGATAGCTTCGTTGTAGTCCGCTTCGAGGTCACCGGGATCGGTGTACAGAAAGCCCGGGACCAATCCGCCGACCACTTCAAAACCGTACGATTCGATGGTAACCCCTGGAGCCATTCCGCGAAATTGCCCACCGCTGCTCGCTCCGTCGCCACCGACTGTCCCCGCCACATGCGTGGAGTGATCGGACAATCCGGAACTGTCTCTCACCGTCGCCCGCCCACCGAAATCCGGATGCGATGCGAGCACCTCGCCACCATCATAGATCAATACCGAAACACCCGAACCATCCAAACCATAGGGAGCCGCTTGAACAATGTCGGCCCCGGTGATCACACGGTTGCTGTCGTTCATGTTGGCGAATTGCGGCATGGGTGGTTCGATGTATTGCACACCATCTTCGTCCGCCAGCGATTTGATTTGACTCGCGGGAAGTTCGATCACCAACCCGTTGATGGAACGCATCAGGGATTGAATCCGTGCGCCATGTTTGAAGACGATACCCGGCGCTTTCGCATCGAGATTGACATCGGGATGGAAGAGTACATACACAGCCACAACGGTTTCGTTGATCGCTGCATTCTCGCCTGCTCCACCGCCTTGACCGCCTTTCTTCTCGCCCGCGACGATGGCCCACGGATGAATCTCATCTCGGACCAACGACGGGTGCAACTTCC
>JAADIU010000037.1:2388-14406 GCA_013151185.1 Planctomycetota bacterium | reverse complement strand
CCATGGTTCTGGAGATTGTGAGGATGGGCAGGAGGAGCGCGATGACGATGCTGCCGACGATTCCGCCCATGACAAAAATCATGATGGGCTCGATCATTTGGGTGACCCGCTTGATCGATTGTTCGAGGTCACGTTCGAGAAAATCGCTGACGCGGTCCAGTACGTCGGCGAGATGGCCGCTCTTTTCGCCCGCGCGCACCATCTGCGTCACCGAGCGGGGCATCAGTTTTGAACTGAGCAACGGGGCACTCATCTGCTCGCCATTTTGAACGCGCGTGTCGACCTCGTCCCACATGTCTTGGTAGAACCTGTTGCCGACGACTGCGCGTGTGATCCCCACCGAATCTAGAATGGAGACACCGGCGCGGGTGAGTGTCCCGAGTGTGCGCAGCGATCGTGTCAGGCATGTCTTGCGAAACATACTCCCAAACAGTGGCAATTTGAGTTGTATCCAATGGAGGGGGCGGGTCCCCGACTCGGAACGGAAGAAGATGATCGAACCCACTCCAAGAATCACCACCGCACTTGTCCAATAAATCCAATGCGCAGTCATCCAGCCGCTGATCGCCATCAGAATTTTTGTTGGCGTCGGAAGCAGGTCTTCCTTGCCACGATAGAGGCCCGTGAATTTGGGCATCAAGAATGTCATCAGGAAAATGACGACACCGATCGACATGAACATGAGAAACACCGGGTAGATCAAAGCCCCCACAACCTTGCGGGATGTTTCGCGCTGGTTGGTCAGATAGGTCGCACACCGATCAAGCATCGGACCAAGTTGACCGGATGCTTCCGAAGCGCGAACAAGATTGACAACCAACGGTTTGAACACCTTGGGATGCCTGGCTAGAGCCGTCGAAAATGGCGTTCCCGTTTCGACATCCACAAGGACACGGTCGAGGACTTTACGAAATCCGACGGATTCGGTTTGCTCGTTGATGCTGTGCAGCGCCTCCGTGATCGAAACGCCCGTGTCGACCATCACCGACATCTGCGTGACGAAGTGAATCACGTCGGCTGACTTGACTCGGTTTCCGCCAAAACTGATTTGCGTCGCCGCTTCTTCGACAGCTTGCGCGGCTTCTTGAATGCGAACCACAAACTTACCATCGGCGCGGAGCAGTCGGGCAGCTTCCCCGGAATTCGGCGCGCTGATGACCCCTTCGAGAGAATCACCTGTTGCGTTTCTGGCTAGATAGTCGAATCGCGGCATGGAATTCGTAGCTCACACGGTACGACGTTGCTAGGCGCTGGTCACGCGCAGGATTTCTTCAACGGTCGTGTCGCCGGAATGAACCTGCGACATGCCGTATTCAAACAGTGTCCTGGTACCTTGCTTGCGGGAGATTTCTCGCAGCTTTCCCAGGTTTGCACCGGCAGCGATGGCGTCTCGCATCTCGTCACCGGGAACCAGGATTTCATAAATGCCGCGACGACCTTTGAATCCGGTCTGGTGGCACGTCAGGCATCCGCGCCCTTTGGTCACCTGGTCGATCGTGATTCCGGCGCGCTCGGCTGCGTGCACGACGTTGGGCGTAGGATCTACCTGCGTCCTGCAATCTGCACACACACATCGCACAAGTCGCTGTGCGACCACACCCACAATCGCTGCACTGATCAGGAACGGTTCGATGCCCAAATTCTGCAACCGCGTGATCGCTCCGGCACTGTCGTTCGTGTGCAGTGTCGAGAGCACGAGGTGGCCAGTGAGTGCCGCTTGGACTGCAATGGCGGCTGTCTCGGGATCGCGAATTTCACCGAGCATGATGACGTCGGGGTCCTGGCGCAGGAGCGTGCGAAGAACACCGGCGAATGTCAGCCCGATCTTGGCATGAACCTGAAACTGGTTGATGCCCTTGACGTTGAACTCGATGGGGTCTTCCACGGTGCAAATATTGATTTCCGGTGTGCTGATCTCGTTCAGCATCGAGTACAGCGTGCTGCTCTTACCGCTGCCCGTTGGGCCTGTCACCAGTACGATGCCGTAGGGTTCCTTGCAAATCTGTTGCATCATCGATTGCGTATCGGCATCGAGTTTCAACCCGGCGAAGGTCAACAGGCTGTTGGAATTATCGATCACGCGAATCACGACTTTTTCGCCGAACTTATTGGGCAGTGTCGACACGCGCAGATCAACCTGATTGCCTCGCGACGACACACGAATTGCCCCGTCTTGTGGCAGCCGTCGTTCCGAAATATCCATGTCCGCCATGATTTTGATTCGCGCAACGATCGCCGGCTGCATCTGAATGGGTGGCTTGAGCTTTTCAAACAACTGACCGTCCACGCGAAATCGGATGCGGAATTCATCTTCCTCGGGTTCAAAGTGAATGTCGCTTGCACCCTCTCGAATCGCGCTGTGGATCGCGTGGTTGACGAGTTTGACGACGGGGGAATCGCTTCCAAGATCTTCGACGTCGGATCGATCGGCATCGCCGGGTTCGGTAACGGTTGCGCTTTCTGCATCGGCAAACAGTTCGTCGAAACTGGGCGCATCGTCCTGACTGAGTTCTTCGATGACTTTGTGAACGTCGTCAGCCAACACCGCAACGACCTGCACCGGACATCCCGCGTGCTGTGCGATTTCGTCGCAGAGAAAGAAATTGGTCAGATCGGTGACAGCCACCGTGAGCATTCCATCGACTTTGAACATGGGAAGCACATCGTGCTCTTCCATGAATTCGCGAGGCAGCACGTTGAACACGTCGCCATCGACAAGCCTGGATGAAAGTCTTGCAAACGGTGTTGAGTACGCATCGGCCAAAGCAGCCGTGAGTTGCTCCTGCGAGATGTATCCCAATTCGATCAGGATCTCACCAAGCAGTTGCCTCTTACCGCCCTCCTTCTGCGCGGTGATGGCCTGATCGACCTGCTCGGACGTAATGAGGCCGCGATCGACGAGGACATCGCCAACCCGCACAGTCTTGGTTGTCGTTTCAGCCGCACCAGCCATCTGCTTCACTCAACGTCCTTCATTTATTTCAAAGTGGATAACGCCTCATCGAGCGTCACGCACATGCCCAACTCCTGATCGAGACGGGTCACCTCCATGACCTTTTCGAGCGAGTCGTTCAGTGTGCAAAGTTTGCAAATCCCCAATCGCTCCTGACAGTTGCGGTGCAGTTGCGTCAATGCTTCAAGACCGACACTGTCCACACCGGTGCAATCTACAAAATCGACGACGAAATCGTGTGCGTCTTCTCCAAACGCTTCGTCTACCAGTTCTTGGAACTGGCCCGCCGTCGTCTTGTTCAACTCACCTTCGATGGCGAGAATGCAGGCGTCACCTTGTTTTGTAAGATTGGTCATTGGCTTTCGTCCCGGTCATTTCCGAGTGCAACCCTGGCGTCCTCGGTGGTTCGACCGCCGCGTCCGAATACGTCCTGCGGTGTCTCAATCGACGCGGGATTCGATAGTTGCTGCAAGGCACTCTTTGCCCAATGACAGCCCGGATCAATCGACAGGGCTCGCCGATAGTGCTTCTTCGCACTTGCCAAGTCGTTTGTCCGCAGCGAAACCAACCCGAGCAGGCAGTGCGCCAAAACATCGCGGTCGTTCTGCCGGATGAGTTTCCTGAGCGAGCGGTTGGCGGCAGGGAAACGCTTCTCGCGCATGTTCACATACGCCGAGACCAACAGCGTCTGCGGATCGTTGGGAGCCAATCGCTCGGCGTTTCGGGCACCGCGCCGGGCGGTGGCCATGTCTTTGCTTTTGATGCCAGCCTTCGCCAGCAGGATCCATGCAGACAAGTCTTCGGGATTCTTTTTGAGCAGTTTTCGGAGCGTCATCTTGACGGCTTCCGATCGGTTCAATTCAAGCATACACTTGGCCACCGCTCGAACAACCGACGGGGCAAGATGATCTCCATGCTTGTCGAGAAGCGGTTGCAACACCGTCAACGCCTCGGTATAGCGATGCGCCCGGACAGCCAACAATGCGTATTCCTCTGCAATCACAGGCGTGTAGTGGCCCGTCGCGAGCACCGCACGAAATGCCTGCTCGGCGCGTTCGTCGTCGCCTTGTCGCAGCGCAATTTCGCCCATCAGCGCGAGCAGGCTGGGATCATTGTCGTAGTACAAGTCGTTGGCCTCGAGCACCCGCAGAGCCTCGCTGGCCCGCCCCATCGCAACGAGACACTCCGCCTCGGCCATGAGGTAGCTCACCACGGTGTCGTCGATCTCCCGGGCCATGCGATAGTCCGTCAAAGCATCTTCATACCGCTTTGTGCGTTCGGCAATCATGCCGCGGACCGAACGAAAACGTGCGTTTTGCCCGTCGAGCGCCACGGCGTGTTCGATCGCGCGTTGGGCGGATTGGATTTTTCCCTGCGACAGGCGACACTCCGCCAGCAACAAAAACGCCTGCGCATTTTTTGTGTCCCACCCCAGCGCTTCTTCAAGATAGCTGACCGCATCATCCACCTGACCATGTTCAAACTGTTGACGGGCCAGTTGAAGCTTGATTTTGCCACGCACCTGATTCCAGTGCTGCTCCGCTTCTACCTTGCGCTCCTTGTTCGTCGCCGCGCAACCACCCAGCAGAATAATCTGGCAACTGATGGCGGTGATGCAAACGGTTTTTCGAATCGCGAAGTTTCTACTCATCGGTGGCCTCCATGATCATTCGCTCGATATGTTCTTCCGAGTCGTCCGGCAGCGCTTCCGGGCGAACGAAGGGAGGCGCGGGGCGATCGAACAAGGGCATCACACCGCCACGCTCTTCCATGATGACGTCATGAATGAAGCTGCGCGTGGCTGTTCCGTCATCGTCCCAGTCACGCAGTCCGCGAATTTCTTCCTGTAACTTGATCGCCGAAAGGAACCGTGGCGAATGATGCAGCGCCATGCGAACGTGCCACAGCGCGTCTTGGTACTCGCCCGCTGCAAAGAATTCGAGCGCCGTCTTGTACGATCTCTGGGCCAGTCGCTCGCGTCCGTGCCACATTTGTCCCTCGCGCAAACCCACCCGAAGGCGCTCGATGTCCTCCCCTTGTTCCCAACTTTGTCGAGCGTAGGCGTCGAAATCCTTGACGATCCTCACCGTCAAAAGCACGATGACCTCTTGACGCATCAGCGAGTCGGCACGCGATTTGAAAATTTCCCCGACGACGGGAATCTCGCCCAAGCCGGGGACCTGCGATCGACTGTCCTGATTGGTCTCCCGAAACAAACCCCCGATCAAAATGGTCTGCCCATCGCGAACGATCACGTTGGTGGTAACCTCCGTCGTCTGCTCAAACGGCAGGTTCGCAGCATTGAGTCCACCCGTGCTGTCCTCCGGATGGATTTCCATGCGAACAAAACCATCGTCGCCTATGAAAGGGCGGAATCGCAGCTGTGTACCGGTCACCAGAAATTTGACCGTTTGAATTGCCTGCGTTTGCGTGACGGTCGTCGTGATGTATCCATCGCGCCGGCCTACGACGACCGTGCCCCGCTGCTTGTTGAGCGCCAGGATTTTCGGATTGGCGATCACAGTTGTGTCGGTGATCTGTTCCAGCGCCCGGACGAACACAGCCACGTTGTCCTTGATCACACCGATGGAAATTCCACCGTTGGGCACGTTCCCCGTCAGATCGGTCGAAATGTTCGCGTTGAATTTTTCAAATCGCTCGGTGGGCAGGGCTCCGATGTTGATATCCTGAACCGCGGTCGATGTCGAACCGAGTAGTTCAAGATCCACACCACCCACGGCTGCGAAGTCGATACCGAGCGCGTTGTCATCGGAGAGTTCCGCCGTGAGAATCGTCGTCTCGATCAGCACCTGTCGGGGTCGAATATCCAGCTTGCGGATAATTGCTTCAATGCGATCGATGTTGTCGGGACGGTCGTGTACGACAATGTAGTCCGAGGTAGCCAGCGCCATTCCACCTGCACCGTCACTGTCGGCTCCAATTCCAATCTCCGTCGGGATCGAAGTCGAGAGTGTCCCGATTGACGAAAGCAGAGAAGCGATCGCCGGTTCCACTTCGGCGGCTGATATGTAGTTCAATCGAAACACGCGCGAAAGTGGCGGATTCTCTGAAGCGATAATCTCGGCCAGCTCTTCATCTGTGTAGACGTAGATGAAATTCCCCTGCGCCCGAAATGCCGCCCGGTTCATCGCCAGAATCGCATCGAGGGCATCCTCAAAGGTCACGTCGTGGAGGCTCGCATTGACCGTGCCCTGCACCGACGGGGTGGCGATGATGTTTCGATTGGTCTCCAGCGAGAGCACGCGCAAGACGGTATTCAGAGGCAGGTCGACGATGTTCAACGTCACCGTCCCGGTGTCCGACACCGATACCTCAGACTCGTCGATCGTGCGCGGTTCTTCCTCGGGCGCGGCATCCGGTTGTGCTTCACCGTCTGCCCGATCAGCCGCCAGCAACCCCCTCACCGCCTCCTCGCGAGAATCGGGAGGTGCGGCTTCTACCATGGCGCCCGTGAAAAAACATTGCACGCCAAGGGCGATCAGGAATCCGTTCCAAAACCACCGATGTCTTGTTGCCATCGGTTTGTCTCCTTACTTTGTGTTGCGCCTACCCGCTGCCATCTCCAAGCGCCGGTACTCCCGGCATCGACTCAAGGCATGCGCAATCTGATTTCCTCCTGGCCCTTGCGCAGGACCACGGAGCGTCTTTCAATTCGTTCAACCACAAAACCGGCGACTTCATCTCCGGTATGAATGACCGTGCCCGACACAACTGCCGTCGCACGTCCCGACTTGTCTTTTCCCGTCAACGTCAACTGCAATTTCAACACATCGCCTTCAATGTCCGCGTCTTCCGCGCCCGCGATCTCTCCCGCATCGATGACCAACCAGTCCAACGCAAACGGATCCCGAGCCAACGTCTTGGGCAGCCTGGGTCTCCGAACTCTCGGTGGCGGCTTGAGTACGTTTTCCGAATCCTTCTTGCTCTCAACACCCGCCGGCACATCGACGGCAACCAACACTTCTGCGGCAGCTTCGGAGGCCCCCCCCCCTACCTGGCGAGCAACGAGCACGACCAGGACGACAAACCCGATGATCAGAACTGCCGACTTCGCAGGCGAGGCCTTGAGGTTGGTCATCACGACAGATTTAAAATTGACCTTGCCCACGCACGCCCTGCCTTAGCTGTTGCGAAAGTAAACATGAAGCGTCATTGATGAGTTCAACTCGTTGGGTGACTCATCATCCGCGACCAGTTCAACCTGTTGCACACGCGCGACCCGCGGTAATTTTTCGACGTTCTCCAAGAACTCATAAACGGACGAAAATTCACCGGAGAAGTTGATCTGAATCGGCAGGCAACCCAAATCCCTTTGGGCGAACACCTCCGAAGGCGTCACGTTCTTGTTCTTCAAACCCGCATCCTGTGCGAGCCGATCGACCTCTTCCAGAAATTCGCCGAGTTGCACACGCTTGGGAATCGCAGCATTGAACCTCGCCAATGCACTCTCTCTGTTCCGGACCGCTTCAAACACCCGCATCGCTTTTTCGACGCGCAGGTTCAACATCTGCAAGTCGCCTTGCAGGTTGGAGATACGTTGTCGCGTGGTTCGCAGGTTGCGCATGTTCGGCGCTACGACCCCGGCGGCGAAAGCGGCTGCTATCACCATGGTCCCCACTGCAACATGAATTGGCTTCCCGATCTGCTTCACGGATTCGTCACTCGAACGACGGCATCTTGCAATCGATCACAAACTCAACGATTTTCGATCCGAACACATCACTGGCCCGCTCGTAGCGCAGCTGCACGTCGAAGAACACTGGCGAACGGCTCATCTGGCTGACCAGGTTGCCGATATCGCTGCCCTTTTTTGATACGCCGGCAATCGCAAACGTGGTGACCTCGGGTGGCGGCTCGAGTTTCTCGAACGCGCCCGCCAATTCCCGAAGGTCTACTTCGATTCGCAGGGCTTTGTTAAACTCGATTTTGCGAATGGTCAGCGACTCCGGCATGAGATGAGAAAGCTCTCGAACCACGTCCGCCGTTGTGATACCACCGCCTACGTCATCCAACATGTTCAACCGATGGGCGCCGGCAGCGTGCTTCTTGTCCAACTGATCGAGGCGACCAACCAATCCGGACTGCGCATGAAAGCTCTCCTGAAGAAGATTCAAGTCGGCGATGGCTGCGTTTGAAAAGGACGTCGCCTGCACACTGCACACGATCATCATCGCCAGAGCGATGAGGAGACCTGTCAACCGAAAACGTGACCCACGCCTCTCAGCCAAGGTTTCCAGATACCACTGCGGTGTAAAGTCAATGACTCTCATGAAGCCACCTTATGGCGCTGTTCTCCGTGCCCTTCGCACATCGCCAAACCGAGTGCCGTTGTCCACTGCGGCAAACCGGTCGCCAATTCCCGCTCGTCGAAGACACCTTCGCAGTCGCAAGCGCTGAACGCTTTTCCTACATGCACCGGGACTTGAAGCGATTCCGACAGGAGTGTCGCCACCATCGGACTTGCCGCCTCACCTACAATGGTGACTTGATCGGGACGCTCGGCTCGAAACGTAACCGAGTAATACCGCAAGCACAGAGAAACCTCTTTTGCGAGTTGCTCGATGACCGGTTTGATCGCTTCGACGACCCCCTCGTTTTCGGATGACTCGGTTTGCGATGACGGGGAACCCAATCGCTCAACCCGCAGTTTTGTCGCCTCGTGTGCGGACAGAACCAGTTCTTTGGTAAGCGCTTCGTCAATGCGTTGCCCGCCAATTGAACATGTTTTCAGGAACGCGATGTTCTCACCGGCAGAGATGAGAATGCGGGCGTCTGCTTCTCCGATGTCCACAAACACGTTGGATGCCTCGCCATCTGAGCTTCGCCGCAGGAATTGTTCGTACGGTCGAAAGAGTGCGGTTGCGGTGGGCTCGATGCGTGCGGCGGTCAGACCGAGCTTCGTTAGCGTGGCCAGACGATTCCCGACAACCTCCTCAGCGGCTGCGAGTACGATCAATTCTTGCTGGGCACTCTTGTCACTACCCACCAAACCGGCAGGAATCGTACGAATCGAATACCCGTCGCGAAGCGTGACAAACCGCTCCTGGGCTTCAAACAGGGCAGCTTGTGCCAGTTCTTCTTCGGGCATTTGCGGCAGGCGCATGTTCTTGATTTCCAACGCGCGGTCGGGAACGCAAACGGCGACGCGTCGACCGGCGAATACCTTGCCCACAAACATATCCTTGAGGATTGCAAACACGCGTTCTTCGTCCTCGCTGTCGGATGGCGAAATCGAAACTTCGGCTTTGGCCACCAGCGCAAACGTATCGCCCTTCTTGCGCAACTGAACAGCCCGAATTCCGCGCGCACTGATATCGAGGCCGATCGGACCCGCGTTTGTCAGGCGTCCTTTCAAAAGCTAACCTCTCATCGTCGAAGCGAAATTGACACTGACGCGTACCAGGGGCGCGTCAGGGGCGGCGCCCTCTGGCTGGACGGGCACCCCTTACTCCTGTTTTATCGGTACCCTCAACCCGAACTTTGAGTGTCTGCGTCTTCAACGTTTTGGCGATCTGGGCCAACAATTCGTTGGACTTGCGCACTTCGCTCACCAATTGATTTCGTTGAAGACCCGCGTCGGGAATCTGTGCCTGTGCTGAGGGGACCATCGTTACCGGACCCAGCCAGACCTTCACGCATGTGGCGGTTAAAATCACTCCCAATGCGAAACGAACAAGGCGTTTGTCTGCTCGTCTTCGTTGTTGCATCGCGCTGCCTCCGATGACCGAACTGATCAGAATTGCCATTAAAAAAACCGCCGACCGCCCCGCGCTGCCCTCTGTAGGAAGCGTCGAGCCGACAGCGGCCTTGGTTACGATGAGTGGACGCTGCCTAGAGCGCCTTGTGGGCGACCGAATCGTTCGCGGTGAACTGCCCGGTTGTTTCCTCGTAGAACCACCCCAACGTAGTAGCCGGCGTGCCCGTGTTGGTAACCGTGTTCACACCGCTGAATGGGTTGGCTGGAATGGTCATCAAGTATGGGCCGAAGTCGGTTCCCACCGCCCCAGCCACCGTTGTTCTGCCCGTCATCTGTGCGACGAAAGCAGCCAGCGTTGGATAGGTGTCGTTGTGCTGCAAGCGATATAGCTCGACCTGAGCACGGATGGTTTGCAGATTCGTCGTCAGGGCGCTGAGGTTAGCGTCACCCGATGCAGTCGAAAACTGCGGAACGACGATCGCAGCCAGAATCCCCAACACGATGACAACAATCAGAACTTCGACCAGCGTGAAAGCTTTGACCCCGCGTCGCGAAACGCCGCGTCCCTGTAATGCTCGTAGTCGTGCAAACATCCGGTGTTCTCCTCGCGTTGTTATGTGGCCCGATCACAATGCGCCCAAGAAGATCAAACGACCTTTCGAGCACCGCTTGAGGTATCGGATAGGAATCTGCGCGACTTGATGGCTGAACAAACGGCGGGCACGAACTGCGCGTTAAATCTCACGTAACGCAATCGCCCCGAGCAATCCTGGTCCACCGCAGGTAGAAGCGTTCAATCACGGTGGATCGGTCGGGATTGATCAGCGATTTCTGAATTGCGGCAGACTCATTGGGTGGCCTCATCTGCACTGGCCAGTTTCGATTCTGCGGGCGTCCGACTGCTCGACTCAGGCGTTTGAAGGGATACCAATGCGGCAGACGACCACGCCTGTGCGTTGGACTCGGCTCCCGTTCCAAGACCTGCGAACAGTGAAATCGTATTTGGGCCTGACATTGCCGGCGACGCCACACCCCAGTACACGCTTTCACCTGTTTGCGAGGTCGCGACGGTACGGATGCGACTGACAACGCTTTCATTTCTTGCGGGTACAAGAAGCAGCAACACACCGTCAGCGCTAAGGCGAGCCAGAACGGTCTTGAGAAATGAACCATCCGACGCGCGATGCAAGGCAGCCGGCGGAAGATTTGATAGCGAAATCACCAGCAGGTCATACCGCTCCGGACCCGTTCGCATCTCCGCTGCCGATCGGATGAGTCGATCGTCGTCGAACCGATTGGCGACGCGACGAAGCAAAGCACGATCGAACGAAAACAAGTCTGCCGTCGCGGACAAAGTCGGCGGCAACACGTCCAACACCGCACCTGTCAAATCGAGGACGCCGATTCTCTTGGCACCGGTGCGATCATCTTGGAGGTGGATGGCAGGTTGCACGTCGTTGCCAAACGTGACGGTTGTATCGTTCTCGCGAATGGGTCGCGGTTTTCCGGGAGAATCAAGATCGAATGATATCCACCAGGATTCAACCAAACTACCCCGCCGATTCTGCTGATCGGAAAGCCACCCCAGGCCCAAGTGAGGCATAGCCCACATCATCGTCAGGACCACCACGAAGACCCCGCTGATTTTATATCGGTGAAATTCTTGTGCTGTTGCGGGTCCGTGGATGATGAGAATTCCACCCGTCGCCACCATGCAAAGGGCCGCGGCTGTCAGCGTGGCGAAGCTGCCAAGTGTCCGCAACATATTCGGGGCGACGAGCAGGACCACGACTCCGACGACGACGATCGTTGACCAAAGAAGTGTCGCCCCTTGGTCGCCGCGAAAGGCGTACCGCCGAAGGATCGAAACAGAACCGACACCGACCGCATACGCAGCACAGGTGATCGGCACGCACGCAGACACGACCCACAAGAGAATGAATCCGGGTGATTGAATGAACGGTGCGTCGCTGCGCAAAAGAACGATAAACAGTGCAGCACCACCCGCCAGTGCAACACCGGCCAGCACTGCGCTTTGACCGAAAGCGCCGATGAGTTCTCCCACTTCGCGGCTTCTGCGGTGGGCCAGAAACAATCCGATAGCCACGGAAAAGAGAGCGAGGGCGCAAGCCAGCAATGGCTCTCGCATGTCCATCCGCATAGCCGTCGCAACGTATATCCAAATCATAGACGCACTGGTGCAGGCCGCCGTCAGCACCGCGACGGCCAATCGCAGCACAGTGGGCCATCGTTGACCGAACTCGGGCTCGACCAGGTTGTCCGACTCGGCACGTCGTATCGGAGAGGCGCGATGCGAGACCTGCCATGTCGAAATCAATGCCGCACC
>JAADIU010000037.1:0-2340 GCA_013151185.1 Planctomycetota bacterium | reverse complement strand
CCGAAGCCGGCAAGCAGACCGAACCCCAAAGCTGCGCCAAAAAAGAACCATCCGAACATCACAAAATGCCAGCGCCCATCGGCGAAAGACACCTGATGGGCACAGCGGATCAACAGCCCCAACAACGCGAACGGGATGAGCCCGGCGATGAATAGCACGACACCCTCGAACGCAGCCAGCGCGGGTGCGGTCCAAAGAAACTGCTCGCGCCCGAATGCCTGCAACCGAGACGCTGCGGCGAACAACTCCGGGGATACGAGCACGGATACACATGCGGCGAGCGCCACCACCGTTGTCACCATCCAGCGAAGTTCTTGATCTGCCGATTGCTTACGGGCTGGTTGGGTAACATTCGCCGATGGTGGCTGTTGCGTTTTGTGGAAATCAAATCGGGTGATTCGCCGCCACATCAACACAAACCTGGCGAGACAACACGGACCGAAGGCGACGGCGAACAAGGATGCCGACGTTGCCAAACGAAATGTCAAGGGTGTGATGTCCATTGCGGCATGGGCGCTCTCCACGAATCCGCGAGATAACACCGCGAGCGACACGCCTGCCAAAGATGCAACCATAGCCGCCGACACGCTACAACCAGAGATAGCGTGCGCAGAATCTTGTCGGGTTGGCTTGGGTCGCGACATGGCGGGCTTCATGCCCCTCATTTAGGAATCCGTTCCTGTTGCGTCGAACTTGCAAAGGGGATCGAGGTGTGCATCGACCCCATCCTGCAAGACGCATGGTGTCGTGATTCTAAGGGAGGTGCGGCGCAGGCAACAAGAAGAATCGATGGGGTGAGTCAAGGTAAGTCAAACTGTGGGGGGAAAGCGGTGCCTTTGCCGACGATCACCTGCGTTCTCAGCCTTCCCGCAGGCCTTCCCGAGCGGCCTTGCGGTCCTGCTCATTGTTAGACAGTTGAAGGACGCGCCGACATCCCAACCGCGCCGCCCGCGGCTTGTTCATCTTTCGCATCAACCGCGACCACAGCAGCCACGTCGCCGCATCTTCGTCATTGACGCTCAGGGCAACCAGAAGCTCTCGATGGGCTTCCGCGAAATCACCCGCTTCCATCGCCACGATGCTCTGCTGCCGCAAGTGATCGAGTTCCACCGCCAACTCCGGAGCCCGAATTGCCCGAATCCGCCGAACCACCAACCACTGCGAACCCGCCCACACAACGCACGCTCCGCCCAGCGCCACCGACGACGCCCAACCGGGAACGTCCAAGGGCGTGATCCACTTCGAGAAAATGAGTATCTGGGCGAATACGGCAAACAGAACCGAGACAGCCAACCCCGACCATTCGCGCCGCAGAAGCACCATGCCCGACCCCGGAACGATCACATTTGAGAACATAGCCACCGATGATCGCTTCATGATCTGCCTGCGTTCCTTACGCGGTTCTCGATAATTGTTGCACGATGCATCTGCGAAACCTAACATCCGGCCGTGGAGAATTCCAGATGAAGAAAAAATACATGCAGGCGGTGCTCGTCGCGATAAGCACCTTGATGGTGACCGGCTGCGAGAGCACGGGACCGACAGCCAAAACATTCAGCTACGTTCGCCTCACCGGGGTCGACCGTGACGCAGCATTCTTAGCCGCCACCGGCGCGATGCGCTTGGACTATATCCTCGCCCGGGTCGATCGCGAGGAGGGCACGATTCGCAGCGTTCCGGAAGAAACGGAAGAAGAAGTCACGACGCCCCGCGTCGGCGACCTTGTGGGCGTCGCGCGACGGGTCCGCCGAATTGCCACCGCACACATCACGGGAAACGGAAAGAATTCCGAGGTGTGGTGTCGGGTGGTTCTCGAACGAAACGAATCAAACGAGCACAACCTGTTCGCCTACGACATGCAGCTCGACGATACCGCCACCGAAACACCCGCCGACCGCGAAGCCGCAACAACAACGGCGCAGAATTCCATTTGGCGCGTCGTCCGCCGAGACAAGCGCGCAGAACGCCAACTGTTGAACAACGTCCGTGAGCTGGTCACCAACCGCGCGAAGTAGGGTCCGCTGTGCGGACCATTTCTCAGCATCGAACATTGTCCCCGCGATGGTCCGCACAGCGGACCCTACCAAGAACCTCGAACGCCAGTGTCACGACGAGAAGCATTCAAACGAGGCTAACCCCGATCTTTCTGCTTCACACCACCACGGACTTCGACGTGCTGCGTGGGGCTACTCTTGTGTTGTGCCGAGCCTGTCGGGCATGTCGGCAATGATGTAGGCCACCATCGCCATGACGGCGACGTTTTCCTGAAGCTCTACCGGATCGACTTTGTCGAAGGTGTCCGCGGGCGAGTGGTGGTAATCGAAGTACGTTTCTGTGTCC
>JAADIU010000267.1 GCA_013151185.1 Planctomycetota bacterium | reverse complement strand
TCGATCGCCACAGCTTCAATTCGTTCGCGGGCCGCGACAGGCATCGCTTCAAAGAACGTATCCAGCGTCGCAATCTGACGCCCTTCACCCATCCACACCATCCGGCCGGTGTCGTAATCGAGCACCACCGTCATGTAGCTGTGCCCTTTGTGGACAGCGATTTCGTCGATGGCCAGGCGACGCAGACCATCATAATGGGTAGTATCAAAATCGGCTTGCAGCGCGGCTTTGTCGATCGCTTTGACCGTCTTGGGGTCCAAGCCCAGGTGCTTTGCCACCAATGCTCGGACGAACTCCTGGAGGTC
Source organism: Planctomycetota bacterium (assembly GCA_013151185.1). Classification (GTDB taxonomy): domain Bacteria; phylum Planctomycetota; class Phycisphaerae; order UBA1845; family UBA1845; genus UBA1845. The sequence continues at coordinate 11,494 of JAADIU010000267.1, read as the reverse complement.
AAAGTGTGGAACCGTTGGTGGTACTCATGGGCTGAGTTGATCGAACGCTCGAAGTACTACCAGGAACGAAACGAAGCGTCCTACAAAAGCCGACAACAATCAACACATCGAATGGATTCTTCGTAGCGTTGTCATATTAGTCGGATTCGGGGGCGTGCGTGGCTTCGAGTGTCAGGCGGAAGCGGGCACCTTTTTCTTTTCCGGTCGACACCAATTCCAACTGCCCACCAAGAAGTTTCGCCCAGCTTCGCGACAATGCCAGTCCCAGACCGATGCCACCCGTGACCGTTGCGGCGTCCTGATCGCCGCGCTCGTAGGGTTTGAAAATGGCAGAGCGTAGCCGCGTGGGAACGCCCGGTCCGTGGTCGGCGACTTCGATTGCGCAGTGGCTGCCATTCATTGTTGCAGATACGTCAACGCTGGACGCTTCGCCGTTGCGCCCGTACTTGCGAGCGTTGTCGATCAAATTGCCCAAGATTTGAACCGTCAGTTGTCGGTCGGTGGAGAGCATCACGCGAGGGTCCGCATCGCTCACGCGCAGTTGCACGTTGGCGCGAACGCACTGCGCTTCGTGGGCTTGTCGAACGTCTTCCAGGATCTCAGAAAGAGCCACCCAATCTTTGCTGACGGGCACGGACTCGCTTTCGATTCGCGAGTGTTCGAGGACGCCCGACACCAAGCCCGACAGTCGCAGCGATTCCTGATTGAGTGTGTCCAGATAATCCTGACGGTCTTTTTCGGGAACGAGGCCGTTGGCGAGCATGTCCGTATAAAGCTGAAACGTGGTCAGAGGTGTTCGCAGTTCATGCGTGACCGCATAGGCGAATTGCGATCGTCGCTCGGACAATCGAAGCATCGAGCGAAGGCTGAGGCCCAAGGTCACCAACAGCACGATTGACCCGCACCAACCCAGCAGCAAGAACCAATGGGTGTCGTTCCACGCCATCGACGCAATGGCCAGGTCGGGTGCGTTTGCCTGGAACCGAGCGGGGAAAAGACTGAACACCGTGTCGTCAGGCGAATCGCTCGGGCTGTCGATGATGTCGATGCCCGCTTCGGGAAACAGGTCTGAGACCTGGGCGAGCAGTTCACCTCGAAAGGTCGGCCAATCGACGACGAAACCTTGGAACACGCGGGCACCGTTGGCATCGAGCGCCCGCAGGAACATGATGTCTTTGGATGCGTGTCCCGCCAGTTTGATCCAGAGGGGAACCATGTTTTCGTAACGGATGCCGATGAGGCTGTCTTCATCTTGGTTCGCGATCGCCTCTTCTCTTGCGGGAAGTGCGTTGATATTCGCGACGGCTACCTGCTCATGGGCGCAGACCAAACGGGGGGTTTGCAGCGGCTGAAGTCTGTGGATCAAAGATCTTCGCCACTCGTAGTTTTCGCGACGGACCGCGGTGGTCCTGAGGATGGTTGCGGTTGGCGTTGATCGGTTGGTTGCTTCGTCCGAATGATTGCGTGCGACGACCGGTGCATCGGGGTTGAAGAGCTGTCTGCGTTTCGTGTCGTATGACTCGGCTAGGTCGTCGATGCTGAACGCATACGCCAAGCCGGCGAGACGCGCCTCGTACCTTGCCCAACCAAGAATCGTCGCGTCATCCAACACTCCGGGCCAAGCGCGGGCGAATATCGGTGGAATTTGTGGCGACCCGAATACACCGTCGGGCGATACCTGAAAGTGAAGCAGCATCCAATCATACTGCATGGGGCGCGTGAGCAGGCTTGAGAGCTGCACCACCGAACCCGGTGCGAGCATTTCGCCCGTTACCAAGCGCACTTCGTTCGGAACAACAACGGGTGCGTAGTCGGCATAACCTCTGCGAAATTCGGAGAACAGGATGGGGTTTGCCCAACTCTCCATTCTATTGATGGCGAGGCGGACGCGGTTTCGGTGGGATTTTTGGGTCGCTTCAATCCGCTTCCCATGGTCGAGGCGCAGGGACACTGCGGTGGCCCAAACCAAGACGCCGAACACGAGAAGCGAAAGCGCCCCGAACGTAACGTATGCCCATCGGCCACTTTTGAACGGGGATTTCATGTCTATGTGTTTCCTGCGGCTTGGACTGCTTCTGCGACCGTGGGGCCCAGCATGTATCCTTTTCCGCGCACGGTGGAAATCCACTCGACGGTAATGGTATCGTCCGGCGCGGTGAGCTTCGTTCGCAACCGTGTCATGTGCATGTCCACGGCGCGGGTGTCCGAGGCGTCGGCTGTGATGCCCCAAACGCGCGCGAGCAGTTCTTCGCGCGTGACAACGCGGGTGGGGTTCGACGTCAGGAATTCGAGAATACCGGCTTCCATTTCCGATAGCGCACGGCGTTCTGAATTCGGGAAGCATACTTCACGGCGTGCAAAGTCCACACGCACGCCGCCGGCTTCCACCGAGCGAACGGTGGTGGGGCGCGCGGGTGTCCGCCGAAGCACCGCTTCGATTCGCGCGAGAAGCTCCCGCGCTGAAAACGGTTTGACGACGTAGTCATCAGCACCACGTTTCAAGCCGAGCACGCGATCGTTTTCCGAACCCCGCGCAGTCAGGATGATCACTGGAAGCATGGGATGCGATTTTCGGATTTCTTCGAGAACCTGCATCCCATCCATCTTGGGAAGCATGAGGTCGAGCAGGACGAGAATGACCCCGTCGTGACGCGCAGCCGCGACGCCCATCTCGCCGTCAGCCGCTTCAACGGGCGCGTACCCACCGACTTTGAGCATGTCGCAGATACCGCGCCGAATCGCCGCTTCATCTTCAATGACTGCAATTCTGCGTTCCTTCAAGGTTGCGTTCTCCCAAGAGCCACTTGCCGAACTGCACATCCCGCCAGCCTGCCCGGTTTTGACCATTCGACCAAACCACTCCCATTAAGTCTATATCGGCCAGCCGAACTGCGCCCGTAACCCTGTGGTAACTACGCCCGCCGCAAACGGCACCCTGTCTCAAGGAGCGGTCTCATGGCAATCGCCGTACCCTGCGACAAAAAAATACCCCGCGACACGCTGAGCATGTCGCGGGGTTGGCGATGGTCGATTGATCCTTCCCGGGTTACTTGATGAGTTCGACCGGGCGGGTTCCCCCAAGCTTCTTGAAGATCGCTTCGAGTTGGGCACTGTAGGCGTCGATCGAGCCTGCCGCTTGGAAGCTCTCACCGAAACCAATCTCGGCGATGTCCTCCATGAACGGAACGTCCGAACCTGAGCCGACGCTGACGGCGAATATCCGGATGCCCTGAGCTGACGCCACCTGTGCCATTTCCTTGGCGTACAGCGGACCGTTCGTGTAGTCACCGGCTGAGCCGTCGGCGGTGACGTTCGCTCTTCCGTCGGTCAGCAGGATCATCACTTTGCGTGCCGTCGGTCGAGCGCGTGAACTCGTGAGTTCTTCGATGGCTCGGGTGATTCCACCGCCCATGTTCGTCCAGCCGTCATAGTACCCGGCTTGCATCTCATTCAAACGGCTCGCGACCGATGCGTAGTCATCGGTAAGATCGATTTCATGTCGGGCGGTTTCGCCGTAGATCTCGAGCGACAATCTGTCGTCGGTGTCGAGGTCTTCGATCATGTTGGCCATGAACGTCACAGCCTCCTTAACGGCTTGCATCGGCTGGGCTGGCACCGTAGCCAAGTCGGAGGTGGCTGCATTGGATGACCGTCGTTCGAGAAGATAGTTCACGAATGTCTTGAGACCGTACTGGTACCGAAAGTCGGAATTTGCTTTGTATGCCCGCGACCAGGTCTTGCTGCCGAAGCTGATGTAGTCGATCCACGAACCCTGCTCAAACGGGTAATCGACCAACCAAGTCAACTCGCTTCCACCCACCCAGCCGTTACCATTGCCCTCTTGACGTTGGCCTTCAGGGATCGATTCCCAGAGGCCACCATCCATACCGCTATCCCATCGTGCAAGACCCAAAGCCACCGCGACGCGTTCTTCCCACGCACCATTGCCATCGTAGTCCTTGGACATCATTGCGTCGATTTCGGCGTTGTTGTATCCCGCGTCTGCGTACCAAGTTTCGAGATCGGCGTTGTTCCAATTCTGGTTCTTCTTGTAGGTGCGCAGGCCAGGGTCGGCGTTGGGCTCAAAATCCTGCGTGATCGTGTTGCCCCAGTAGTACATGAGTCCAAACGTCGGACCGACCTGACCTCCGCCGACGCTCGAACCCGGATCGTTACCGCTGTTGCCAGGACCACCGGGAAAGAGCCCCGGAGCCGGAGGGGGATTGCCTACATCACCCGGCTGATAAACACTAACGCCATTGCCAATTCCCCACGTTCCCCGCGACTGCTGCAACGCGTCCCATACCTCGAAGAGATTGATATCGGTCTTGTTGTAGTTACGCAACTCGCTGTCGTCGTTGTGCGAAGCCGAAAGGTCTGCAACGATGGCGATGTCTCGCGGAACCATCATCGCGATGGCTTCAGCCGTGATGTCGGTGCTTTGCTTGCCAAAGATGCGAGCGAAGTACAGCGGTAGGGCACCGTTGGCGCTGCCAGCGGTCTTCTTCATGACAACGCGAACAGCATCCGGAAAGGTCGTCGTTGGGACGAAATCGTAACCACCGGTCGTCGAGTTATACATCGCACGCCCAAACTCGATGTCAGAACTGCCCAGTTGCACGCTCGCTCGCAAGACCTTGTTGAATCCCGCATACTTGTTCGCTTCGGCGCGGGCCAGGGTGATTGGATCTCCCTCATCGAAGGATGCCAGTTTCGAAGCGGCCGCCAGTGCGGCTGCGTCCGCATTTCTCTGGAGATCGGTCTTGGCGTTGTACATCACACCCACGTCGATCGTGAGTGCAGCAAAGCCAACGATGACGCCCATGGAAACCGCGACTTGAACAGCCACAGCACCTCGGCGCCGACTGGTATGACCTGTGTAGACTGCTTTAAATGTTTGTGTTCTCATGCCCATCGCTTCTCTCCTTGTGACCGCCTCCTCGCCTTCCAACTCTTACCGACACATCCGGTGTCAGCCTCAGCCTCGGGCGGCTCGCTTGAGCGACATTCCAATCCGATCGAAAACTACGATTGGCCATCCGCAACTAGCAAGCGTCGAGGCAATACAAATCGCCGATTGTAAAGTGACATTCGACGCGATAATTTTGGGGGAACGAAATGCCAAACTTGGCTCCTTGTATCTATCTCTCGATCCGGCTTGTTCGCCGGTGTAAATCCTTCTGTCCCGGACAACGGGGCACGATTCGCTGCAACCAAGGGTGGCGCTTCAGTGCCAGCGCGAGGATGCCTGCAATCTCGCTGCCGAACACGTCGCGAGAAACGGACGTCTGCAATCGACCCCGGAAAACTTCCTCCAACTGGGAGGGAAGTCCAATAAGCGCGGGGGCGAGGGGCAATCGTTTGCACTTCGTCGCATCAAGACTATCCCGCCAATCGTCGCGTTGGGCTTGGTGCGGGGATGTCGAACTGGATTCCAATGATGAAACCGCCCAAGGCACGCGAGCTGTGCATGATGCGGCCTTTGGCGCTTCGGGCGTTGCTGCCGACGCTGATTTCGACCTCGACGTGTTGCGGAATTTCAACGCGGGAGATCAGCCCCAGACCACCGAGCGAGATGTCGCGTGCCTTGGCCATGATGACCTTGCCTTTATCGAGACCCGACAGGATCTTGATCGCCAGCGGTGCATCCCACGTCGTTCGAGGCGTAGTTCGTTTGCCCGTGTAGGTGTCGGTCTTGCCGTCGCGTGCAGCTTCTCGGACCCATGCCTGAACCACCGTCGATGTTGCCAGTTTTCGTGATGTGCAATACATATCGATCTCTCCCTCTCCCTTGATTCCTCGAAACGATGCCGCCCTCACCGAAGCACCGTTCGTCTCAACGTTCTTCCGGAAGGGTTATTGTGAAGCGGGTTGATTCATCTTTCGCGAGAACCGCGTGATATGAACAATGCCACTTGGTGACACCAAAAATCCGGGTGGCTGAACCCTTTGATGGTTGGGTACGTCCGAGACATTCGGGGGGACATGCAGGGCGGTGGGGTGTTCGTCCGAAAATCACACCGAGCGGCGTGGGGCGCCTCCTTGCAGGAATGCCACAAGGCATTCGCGGTGGCACGATGGCCTCATTGCGGTGCGATCACAGATTTACAAGGCACAATGGAACAATCGCCCGCATCCGTGCAGGATCAGCGTGATTTCGTTGACACGGTTCCCCCGCCCGATAAACTCAATCGCCATGTGGACACGAATTCGCAATGCAACAGCCGTTCTCGTTTTGACGACCCTCTGCGTGCAGACGTTCGCGGCACCCGAGGCGAGCAAGATCGCTCGACGTTGGCAGCTCGATATCGAGTTCCACGACCTGCGTCGGATCAGCGTGACGCTTCCGGGCGATCCCCAGCCGTCCGCATATTGGTACATGCTCTACACGGTAACCAACAACACGGGTAAGGAAGTCGAGTTCTATCCAACCTTCGACTTGGTGACCTCCACACTGCAAGTGTCAGCCGCCGGCCAGGATGTTAGCCCCACGGTCTACACCATGTTGCAGGAGCGGTATCGCAAGCTCCATCCATTCTTTCGGGACCCGATCGGAATTCGGGGCCGCCTGCTCCAAGGTGAGGATCACGCCCTGACGTCCGTGGCTGTCTTTCGAGAGTTCGATCAGAAAGCCGACTCGGTCACCGTCTACTTTGCCGGGCTCTCCGGTGAAATCGCCAAAGCGGTCAATCCCATGTTCGATCCAAAAAAGCCCGAATCATCCGACAATCAACGATTCTTCCCCCTTCGCAAAACGCTGGCAATCTCGTATGATATTCCCGGCGACGAGGTCACCCGCGCCACTGCAACACCGATCCGCCGACTTCGAGAGTGGATCATGCGTTAGGCGGGGCGGGTTCGGTGGCTTTGCAGCATCGGGGGTTCCCGTGCTACTGCTCTGTGAGTAGTGCTGCCAAATTCGTTGGCATAGATTCTCGATGGGATCAGTTCATCCAAGCAGAACATAAGTTTTAAGTTTGCAGGAGTTTGTTGATGGCACATAAAAAAGGGCAGGGTTCCTCGCGAAACGGTCGTGACAGTAACCCTCAGTATCGCGGTGTGAAGAAGTACGGTGGTGAGGTCGTCAAGACCGGAACGATCATCGTGCGGCAGTGCGGTACCAAATTCAAGCCGGGTCGCCACGTTGGCTGTGGCAGCGACTACACACTGTTCGCGCTGTGCGATGGCAATGTGAAGTTTGAAGGGCGCAAAGTCCGCGTCATTCCGTCTCAAAACTGACCGTCTCAGAATTGACCGTCTGCAAGTTGATCGATTGGTTGAGTTGGTTTCGCGGCCGCGAACATTCTGGATATCGTTCGCGTGGGCTGTTCCAGCTTGATTCCAGAGGGACGTCTGATGGCCGCCCTCTTTTTTTGTGCGCCGGTGGTTGGCAACTTTGCCGCCGCCCAAGTCTTGGGTTGTGCGATGTTTATTGACGAAGCCGAAATTTCAGTACAAGCCGGCAACGGTGGTGACGGCTGCGTTAGTTTTCGACGGGAGAAGCACGTCGCTTTCGGCGGGCCTGACGGCGGGGCGGGCGGCGATGGCGGAAGCGTCATCCTCCTTGGGTCTTCCCCCGTGGAAACCCTCCTCGACTTCAAAGGCAAGCATCATTGGAACGCAAAAAACGGCATGCCGGGTGAAGGCCGCAACAAGACCGGGGCTTGCGCCGACGACCTGATCATCTCTTTGCCCGTTGGCACCCTGGTATACGATCGCGAAACCGGGCTTCTTCTAAAAGACCTCCACGAAGATGGAGTCGAGTGTCGCATCGTTCGCGGCGGCAAGGGAGGCAGGGGCAATCAAAGTTTTGCGACGGCTACGCAGCAGGCACCCCGCGAGCACGAACCCGGTGGACGGGGCGAGTCGAGAGAACTGCGGCTCGAACTCAAACTCATCGCCGACGTGGGGTTGGTTGGGTTTCCCAATGCGGGAAAAAGCACATTGCTCTCGCGGATTTCGCGTGCCCGCCCGAAGATTGGTGCGTATCCATTTACGACACTCAAACCACAACTGGGCATCGTCGAAATTTCCGGTGAGCGGCGATTCGTGGTGGCTGACATTCCCGGTTTGATTGAAGGCGCGCATCAGGGTGCGGGCTTGGGTGACGCGTTCCTCCGGCACATCGAACGAACCAAGATCATTGTCCACTTGGTCGACATCTGCCCCATCGAAGGACAAACCCCGCAGCAAGCGTACCATGCCATCCGTCGCGAACTCGAAAAGTACAGCAAGGCGTTGGCCGACAAAGAGGAAATCGTCGTCGCCAACAAGATCGACCTGATAGACGCGGACGAAGAAGTCCGTGAGTTGTCCGAAGCCATCGGCAGGGAGGTGATCGGTATCAGCGCGGTCACCGGTAGCGGGTTGCCCGAATTGTCTGAACGCCTGTGGGCGATGATCGGTAGCACCAAAGCGCCATTGGAGCGTGCGTTTGACCTGCCCGTTCCGCCTCATGCCAGACCATCGGATGCTCCACCATCCCATTCCCCACCATCTCATTCTGGGACGGGCGACGAATGAATCAGCAGGTTGGTGATCTTGGGCCTTTGTCGATGGTCGTTATTGACGTGGGCAACACTTCGACGGCGATCGCTCGTTGGATTGATGGCGACATCGAAGATGTCCAGCGGGCTCAAACGCACGATCACGCTGCGGTTATTCAATCGCTCGACCGCGTTCGCGAGACGTGCGAAAACCAGCAGAGGCAGGCGCTCATCATCGCATCTGTCGTACCCAACGCTACCGAAAACCTGTGCGATCATATTGAAGGCGAACTGGACCTTCGCCCTTTTGTGGTTGGGCAAAATACACCGCTGCCCGTCGATGTGGAGGTTGAGGATCCGGCGCAAATTGGCGTTGACCGCGCGTGTACTGCTGCGGCCGCCTTTGAACATACGGGGCATGCTTGCACCGTGATTGACGTTGGCAGCGCGATCACAATCGATGTGATCGACGACGAGGGCGTGTTCAAAGGTGGAACCATCATGCCCGGTCTACACCTGCAAGCCAAAGCCCTGGCTGACCATACCGCACAGTTACCGCTGATCGAAGATTTTCCACCGAAATCGGTGATCGGAAAATCGACGGACGAAGCCATTCGCGGCGGGATCTTTTTTGGCGCATGCGGAGCCATTCGCGGAGTCGTCGAGGAAATTGCTTCGGTCGAAAATCGCTGGCCCCAGGTTGTGTTGACCGGAGGGGGCTCGGAGGCGCTCAAAGACCATCTGGATTTCGTCGACAGTTGGGTTCCCGATTTGTGTTTGATAGGCGTGGGTATTGCTTACATCAAACGTGCGATGGAAATGCGCGGTTAGGGTTCGTGCCATGAACCCATCAGCCACCCTCAAATCACCGACGTGTTGTTTGCTGACGCCTCCGGGTGTCGGTGCGATCGCCGTCATCGCGGTACGGGGAGCCCAATGCGAATCGCTTGTTCGCAGTTGTGTTTCGAGACCGTCGGGCGAGTGGCCCAACGCACTTCAACCGGGACGCCTCTACTTCGGAATTTTCGCGGATGGCAAAGAGCTTATTGATGAGGTGATCGTTTGCCCGTTGACCGACGGTGACGGGAAAACCATCGGGGTGGACATCTCGGCACACGGTGGCATTCGAGTCGTCGAACGGATTCTGATGGCGCTGACATCGCGCGGTGCCGAACTCATTGAAGCGGACGATTGCAACACGGGCGTGCAATGCAGGATCGAATCGGACGCGCACCGGCGAATGCTTCGATGCACGACCCGGCGCTCCGTCATGTTTCTGATGGCACAGGCGGAATTGTTACCCGCCGCATACGCCAAAATCATCGACCAAGCCAACGCTGGAATGGTGGATGAAGCGCGAGTCGAACTCAAAGCCATCCTCGATCGATCGACACGGGCACACTTTCTGCACACACCGGCACGGATTGCGGTGGTCGGTCCGCCCAACGCGGGAAAATCCTCACTGGTCAACGCGTTGGCCGATCAACAACATGTCATCGTCACGGACATCGAAGGGACGACGCGCGATTGGGTGACGGTGCCCGCGGTGATTGACGGCATCGAGGTCACCCTCGTCGACACTGCCGGCACGCGCGAAACCCACGATGACCTCGAACGAGCGGCTATCCAACGGGGGCGTAGCGAGAGCACCGAAAGCGATGTGATCTTGGCTGTCTTCGACGGATCAACCGACCTCCGCGCAAACAGCCTCCTTGCCGATGAGAAGACCATCCTCGTCCTCAACAAATCGGACCTTGGAATCACCAAGAAATGCAGGGCGTCCATCCGGAATATTTCAAACAAGCAAAAGATAGCGCCTGACGCAATTCACACCTCAGCCAAGCGGGGTGACGGCATCGATGCACTCCGCAAAATGATTTCGACGCAGTTGGGCCTTGAAAGAATCAACGACGACTTCCCCACCGAATTCGAGCCCGAACGCCTGCAAATCATGTCGGAGTTGTATCGCGTGAACCGAAACAGTGGCACTTCATTGGCCACGCAGATGCGGGATATCTTAGGGCTTGGGTAGAACACATATTCTGGGAAGAGGCGAGTTGGCCGGGGTATAATCGATTAACATTCAGCTTGCGGGAACCGGTGGGGCGAATACCTTACGAATTGGCCCCGCTCATCTGCGCCAAGCCAGAATGCTTCGACAAATAGAAGTTGAACGGTGTGCGAATGGCATCTATGATCGCCGACACTCTCTAGGGGAATGTAACGCACACGATCCAAGGCAGACCGCATTTGCGGGTTGGGGACCAGTCTACCTATGGCCGAACTCGATGACAGTGGCATCATCCGCAAGGTTCTTGATCAGAAGCTCTGCACTTCTGAAGAGATCGCTCTTTGCAAGAACCGCAAGGAAGAACTCGAAGACGAGGGCAAGAAGCCTTCGCTTTCGGACGTTCTGGTGTTGTGCGGTTATCTGACCAAGAGCCAGATCGTGCGCCTTTCCAAAACGATGGACGAAGATTCGATGTATCGTCCGGCGCAGCAGATTCCGGGCTTTCAGATTCTCAAAAAACTCGGCCAGGGTGCGATGGCCACCGTGTTTCAGGCGAAGCAACTCAGCCTCGATCGAACCGTCGCGGTGAAAGTGTTGCCGCGTCGCATGAGCGAGAACCAGGAATTCGTCGACCGTTTCTATCGCGAGGGTCGGGCGGCGGCTCGGTTGAACCACTCGAACATCGTGCAGGCCATCGATGTTGGAGAAGCCGGCGGATACCACTACTTCGTCATGGAATACATCGACGGAGCCACGCTCTACGATCAGATTATCGACAACAAACCGCTCGATGAACACGACGCGCTGGAGACGATTCTCGGTGTGGCGAAGGCGCTGGAACATGCGCACGCTCGCGGGTTCATTCACCGCGACGTGAAGCCCAAAAACATCATGATCACCAAGAGTGGTGAAGTGAAGTTAGCCGACATGGGTTTGGCCCGCGAAGTCAGCGATTACAAGGTGGCTGAGTTGGAAGCGGGGCGGGCCTATGGCACAC
>JAADIU010000322.1 GCA_013151185.1 Planctomycetota bacterium | reverse complement strand
AGGCCGAGTACTTCGATAGCGGTTATGTGATGGCTTCCGTTATTGCGTCAGCCGCAGAAGCGTTGCCTGATGATTTTCCTGACTTGGAAGGACGGCTTCTTGATTGGGCGATTGATGCCAGACTTTCACCGATCCAAAGAGAGTCGGTCTATCGGCGTCTGGCGGCGTGTCCTCGTACTCAGGGAATTGAGGACTTTCTTGTCGAGTTCTGCGTTCGAGATGAAGGCGCATATCCAGACCTCACGGAGATCGTTGATGAGGCTTTGCGCGAACCGAGCCCTTAGCGAGCGTTGCGGTTGCATGTTTTTCTGAATCTGATAGACGGTGCGTCCGGGACGCACCCTACGGGAATTCGTATATGTTTTTGCCCTTTGATGAGGAGAATCTTTCGTGAATCGTAGGCCTTTTGTTGCTGGTAATTGGAAGATGCATAACGATTTGGTGGCGGCTCGGGCGTTGATGGCCGGGTTGCGGGCTGAGTTGGGTGGTGCGTTGAATGTTGACGTTGCGGTTTGTACGCCGTTTACCTTGCTGTATCCGATGGGCAGGGAAATCGACGGGACATCGATCAAGCTTGGCGCTCAGAATTGCCACTTCGAGTCGAAGGGGGCGTTTACGGGTGAGGTCTCCCCGCCGATGCTGGTGGCGGCTGGCTGTGATTATGTGATTGTGGGCCACAGCGAACGGCGACACGTCTTCGGCGAATCGGGCGACATGCTTCGCAAGAAGGTGGTCGCCGCGCAGGCGGTGGGCTTGCATGTGATCTACTGCATCGGCGAGCAACTCGACGACCGGGAGGCTGGCAACACCGAGCGGGTGGTGGAATCGCAATTGCAGGAAGCCCTGTCAGCCGACCTGAATACCGATCTTTTGACCCTGGCGTATGAGCCGGTTTGGGCGATCGGGACGGGCAAGACAGCCAGCCCGGATCAGGCTCAGAGCGTTCACGCGTTTGTCCGGGCGAAGCTGGGCGGGGTTTTCGGGCAGGAAACGGCTCAGCGGCTTCGAATTCAGTACGGGGGAAGCGTGAAACCGGGCAATGCAAAGGCCCTTTTTGAGTGCCCGGACGTGGATGGCGGATTGGTCGGGGGGGCATGTTTGGTGGCCGACGATTTTGTCGCTATTATATCCGCTGCGCAGGACTCGGTTTAATTGAATCATCAGCCGCCCGCTCATGTTGATTGGCCTGATTGATTGGCCCGATCGATGGGGTGGGTCGTTTGCTATTGACGAAGTGAAGGAACCATAGAGATGACAGTGATGTTGGCAGCGACCGCTTTGCAGATAATTATGGGTGTGGCTCTTGGGGGCGTTTGCGTTCTCTTGATGCTGATCATTTTGATTCAGAAGGGGCGTGGTGGTGGTCTTAGCAGCGCCTTTGGCGGCGGGGGCGGTGGCGCTTTTGGTGCCAAGACGGGTGATGTGTTTACGGGCATCACGGTTGTCCTCGCGCTGGTGTTCCTTCTGCTGACGGTGTTTGGCAATTATGTGATGAGGCCAGCCACTGCGAATACAGGTCGCAACTCGGTCAGCAGCGTTCCCGCGCAAGGGGCGGGTGGAGCAAAGCCACCCAGCGTACTCATCCCCAGCGCCAAGACAGGGACGGATGATGCGGACACAGATGGTGCAGACACAGACGGCGCAGACGTGACTGGTGCAGATGCAGGTACAACTGACACCTCGACCGAACAGCAGAAGCCGGCTGCCCCTGTTGGTGACGCTCCCTCGCAAGAAGCTCCCACAGAGAATGCTCCGTCAGATGATGCGGCTGCTCCCGAAGCGGACGCTGATGCCGGAAACTCTGATGTCGATACCGAAGAATTGCCGTAGCGCCAAACCGGGATCGGATCGTGACAGAATTTGCCGGCGTGTGATCGCAGGTTGGCCCACCGGGTGCAGTTATGATCCAATCCATGACAGGATATGGCGAAGCGAGCCTCGTTGATTCGGACACCAGTTATTGCGTCGAGATTCGCAGCCTCAACAACCGGTACTTCAAGGCATCGATCAAGCTGCCCGACAAGTTCCAGTTCATGGAAGCCGACGTCGAGAAGCTGCTGCGTGGTCCGCTTAGTCGCGGGAGTGTGACGCTGGTTCTTCGGGTCCGTGGCAAAAGTGCTGCGGCAGCCTATGAAATCAACCGGGCTGCGTTGGATCGGTATCTGGAGCAAATGCAGGAAACGCGCTTGCCGTCGGGCCTGAGCGGAACGGTTGACCTTGCGTATATGCTCACATTGCCGGGTGTTTGCGACCCCCCCGAAATTGACGAGTCGAAACGCGAACACGGTTGGGGGTTGGTCGAATCGCTGACCAAGCGGGCGTTGGGTCAACTGGTCGAGATGCGCGGTGTTGAAGGCAACGCACTGCGGGCGGACTTGCTCGACAATTGCGAGACGATTCGGGCCCTGACTCAGGAAATCGCCAAATTGGCACCTTCGGTGATCGAAGAGTATCACACGCGGTTGCAGGAGCGCGTGTCGCACTTGTTGAGCGTCGCGAAGTTGGACGTCGACAAGGAGACGTTGCTGCGTGAGGTGGCGGTATATGCCGACCGGTGCGACATCAGCGAGGAGACGTCCCGATTGGATTCGCATCTCAGCCAATTTTCGGAGATGTGTCAGAGCGAAGGCGCGGTCGGGCGCAAGTTGGATTTTCTTGCTCAGGAGATGTTGCGGGAGACGAACACGATCGGCAGCAAGAGCAACAATGCGGCTATCGCGAGGAATGTCGTTGAGGTCAAAGGTGCCATCGATCGATTGAAGGAGCAGATTCAGAATGTCGAGTAGCGCGGATCGCAAGGACGCGGTTGCGGGGGGCAGGGGTAATCTGGTCGTGATCAGCGGGCCTTCCGGAACAGGCAAGACGTCTATATGCAATCTTCTGTTGTCGCGCTTGCCGCAGGCGGTTTGGAGTATTTCGGCGACCACCCGTCCGCTGCGCGGTGAGGAGTCTGCCGGTTCGAGTTACGAATACATCGATGCGGACGAGTTCGCGCGCCGCCGCGCCAACGATGATTTTCTGGAATCCGCGGAGTACTGCGGTCATTGGTATGGCACGCCGATTGGACCGGTGAAGCGGTGGATCGCCGAGGGCAAGATCGTCATCACCGAGATCGATGTGCAGGGCGGTATGCAGATTGCGGCGCGCTTGCCGGAGTCGCATCGGATTTTTGTGTTGCCGCCCGACTTCGAGTCGCTCAAGGCAAGGCTTGCGGGTCGAAGAACGGAGTCGGCAGAGCACATGGCCAGTCGCCTGGAAAAAGCCGACGGCGAAATTGCAATCGCCAGGGATTCCGCGTGCTATCAACATTTTGTAACGAACGACGTGCTTGATGATACGGTGACCGAGATCATCGACATCATCACGAATAAACAACCCGCGTAGGGGTTACAAATAAGCAACTCGCGTAGGGTGCGTCCCGGACGCACCGTGTTGACGCAATAGTTTTGTAAGGACCCGTTTTGTGAGGACCCATTAGATGATTGAAGAACTGAAGAATGACGACCTGATCACCAAGGTGGGCGGGCGGTTCCGGTTGACGGCATTGATCCAAAGGCGTCTGGTTGAGTTGCTCCAGGGCGCTCGCCCCATGGTGGAGACCAAGGGTTTGACCGACATCGAAGTTGTCGTCAAAGAATTAGCCGAAGACAAAATCGCTGCGAAAGACTATGTGTTCGACTCAGAGATCGAGGATGACGGTTAGCCCGGAATCGAGCGGTTCGCCCAGCGCGAGGGATGCTGCTGAACTGACGGCTGCTGAACCTGCCGCTGGGGACCTGAGCGGATTCGAGGTTCTTGTCGGGGTCTGCGGTGGCATCGCGGTGTACAAGGTCTGCTCTGTCGTGTCGCAGTTGGTGCAGCGCGGCGCGGGTGTGACCTGTGTGATGACGAAAGCCGCGACCCGGTTCGTCAAACCGCTCACCTTTGAAGCCTTGTCCGGTCGAAAGGTTCTCACCAGCCTCTGGAAACCGCAGTTTTCTTACGACCCGCAGCACATCAAACTGACCAACTCTGCCGACGTGTTTCTCGTTGCACCCGCCACCGCCAACATGATCGGGAAGATGGCGTGTGGGTTGGCCGACGATACCCTTTCGACGTTGCTCATCTCCGTAGATTGCCCGGTGTTGGTTGCCCCGGCAATGAACGATCGCATGTGGGAGAACAAGGTGGTGGCTGACAACGTCGCCCGTTTGCGCGAATTGGGATATCATTTCATCGGGCCCGCAGAAGGTTGGCTGGCGTGCCGATCGGTCGGCCGCGGACGCCTTGAAGAACCCGAAGCGATTATCAAGAAGGTCGCCGACATGCTCGCAGAACGTTGCAAGTCTGCGACCGAGCGAGGCAAGGCGTAGAGTATGTTTAGCACCGTGTAGCGATGCGCGATATCGTTGGCGGGTGCCCCATCCTTGAGCGCAGCGGAAGGGTGGGGGACTGATGCGTACACGACGGATCGAAAATGCTCCCGCCCGGTGCCGACCCCAGATACTGACTCGTTAAGTATTGACTCGTTCGTATTTTGGAGCGGTCCGTTGCGAATCCTCATCACAGCCGGTCCCACCCGAGAGCATCTTGACCCGGTGCGATTTCTTAGCAATGGTTCCTCAGGCCGCATGGGTTACGCCATCGCAGAAGCAGCCCACCAACGCGGCTATGACGTGGTCTTGATTTCCGGGCCCGTGTGCCTCCCGCCGCCTGAAGTGCAAGTCATCCATGTAACCAGTGCTCAGCAAATGCACGATGAGGCCATCCGTCAATTTGCGTCATGCGATGCGGCTGTGATGGCAGCAGCCGTCAGCGATTGGCGGCCTGTCGTTTGCCATGCCCGAAAACCCGCCAAAGACGAGATGAGTCCAACCATCGAGATGGAACCCACACCAGACATTTGCGCCGCACTGGGACGCCAAAAAGGCAAACGGATCGTGATCGGCTTCGCCCTCCAGGATCAAAACGCCCAAGCCAAAGCCGAGGAAAAAATGCACCGCAAACAATGCGACGCCATCGTGATGAATCGCCTGGAGGCGATGGAGGATTCGTCGTCAACCATCGAGATCAAAGTCGAAGGCGAACCATGGCGCGATCCTGTGACGCTCGACAAAAAACAGAGCGGCCAAGCGATTGTCGATCTGGTCGAGGAACTCGCGGCGCGACGAAGCTGAGCTGCCTGCGGACACGAATGAAGGCAAGCCCCAGGACGTGAGGCATAGAAATGCTGTGGATCGGCTGAGACGGATCGGGCGAGACCGCCCCAAACCAAGGCACTCCCGCCCCGCTTGGTGTCAGCAATCGGGGCGGGTGCCAGAAGTTATCGTGCGTGTTCTGCGCGATTCCCTTGGGTGTCAGGATTCCAGAAGTTAGTTGCTGTTTGAGTTCCGGCGTGCTCTTCTTCCCAGCATTCCAGGGATGGCGAGGCAAAAGAGGGCTATGGTTCCCGGCTCGGGTATCAAAGTTACCTGAACATTGTCGATGATGAGTCCAAAGGTGTCACCCGGGCCGCCGGGTGCTGGATCATGGAGAAACTGAATCGTCAGCCCGGTGTCGCTGACGCTGTCGAAGGGGATGCTTTGTGTCAGCATCATATTGGCGGCAGTGTCGCTCGAGTCAAAGTTTGCGCTGGCCAGCACGCCACCGCCCGAATCGAAGAGTGTTACGGTCATGCCATTGGGCGTTCCGGGTGAGCCGGGTAGGAAGTTTGTGTCACCCAAATCGAACTCAAACAGGTACTGCCCCGTGGTGAGTGGAATGTTTGCGGTGGATTCGAGCGTACCCGCCTCCGATGTGGTCCCATCGAGATCCACATAAAGTCCGTTGCCTGGGTACACATCAAAAAAACCACTTCCGATCAGATCCGTACTCCCGACGGTCGTGGTCCAGTTTGAATATCCGTTGAAGTTGGTCGTGGGTGTTCCGCCGTTCTCGCCATCAAAGTTGTCGACGAAGACGACGCTGCCTTCGGCCCCGGTCGACAATACCCCCGAGACAAGTACCCAGGCCAAGACCGTTGATACTCTCTTCATTCTTGTTCCTCCTCGTTAATGTTGTGTACTTTTTCGATGAAGCGAACGCCCCGTGGCAGCCCACTTGAGGGCGGCATGATCGGGCTAAGTACTAAAAAGTCAAGTCGAAGAATTCTGGTGCCGAAGCGCCATCGCCGAAGGCACCTGAATCGTGCAACGACTACCCATGGATCGGGTGGTATTCGATGAGACTTGTGTGCTGAATCGGGATGACCTGAATCCCAATTGGCGTGCGCCCCTGTTCTCGAAAGTGAAGCGGGAGTGCGCAGGGATTGGCAAGGCGTCAACGGGCTTGGAGTTGATCTGGTTCGGTTCCGCCCTCGATGCGATTGACACGCGCCTGCCCCGCGCTATACTCGCCCTTACTGTGAGTTTTGGCTCAATTCCTTGAGGTTTCGCGCACTGAGGCGCTGGGCTACACCGCCGATGAAGTCATCGCGCAAACCATGCCGTTCAACGGTTTCAAAAGAAGTCCCCGCCGGTTCTTCCGCCAAGAGCGAAGCCAGGGCCATCACGGAGTCTCGTCAAATTCTCATGCTGGGTTGGGCGTTTCCCGCGCATTTGTCGGGCGGCGTGGGGACTGCATGTCAGGGACTGTGTCGTGCTCTCGGACGCGCGGGCGTGGCGATCGACTTCGTCATGTCCAGCCCCGATGAAGGTTGCGTGCCCGAAGGCGTGGATGCGTTGGCTTTGGTGGGTTCGCCGAAGGCGTCGTTGGACAAGGCTGGTTCGTCGAGTCAAACCCAGTTTTGCGATAGCTGGGATTCAGCCGACCAGCACGCCCGCGCGTTGGCGCAGCAGAGCCCTACTACGACCCGCGGCTCACAGAGCCGTGGCACACCCGCGCCGTTCGCGTTTGTCCGAATTGGCGTTTCGCTCGATCCCTATCAACGACCCGCATCGTCCGATCCTGTCGCGCACAAAGTTTCGCCGGCAGATCCGCTGCCGTTCCCCGTGCGCGAAGGACAAAGGAGCGAACCGTTGGTTTTCCAAGCCGCCGACGCCAATCGGTTCGGCGAAGTCAACGAGGCGGATTTCTTTGCCGAGGTTGATTGCTACACCCATCAAGCCATACAAGCGGCTTCTGCGCGAACGTTCGATGTGATTCATGCCCACGATTGGATGACGTTTCAGGCTGCGGCGGCCATCGCACAATCCAGCGAAAGACCGTTCGTCGCCCATGTTCATTCGACGGAATATGAGCGGACGGTCAACCACGTTCACGACCGCATTTTCGAGATTGAACGGCGTGCGTTTCACGCGGCAGATGCGGTGATCGCCGTCAGCCACATGGCCCGCGATGTGCTCATCCGGCGCTACGACGTGCCCGCAGAAAAAATTTCGGTCGTGTACAACGCGGTCGATCGCCCCAAGTCGATGGGCAGCAACGTTCCCCCCAATATCGTGCGCGACGAGAAAATCGTCCTGTTCATGGGGCGGATGACATTGCAAAAGGGGCCGGAGTATTTCCTAGCAGCAG
This sequence comes from Planctomycetota bacterium, assembly GCA_013151185.1. Classification (GTDB taxonomy): domain Bacteria; phylum Planctomycetota; class Phycisphaerae; order UBA1845; family UBA1845; genus UBA1845. The sequence continues at coordinate 4,397 of JAADIU010000322.1, read as the reverse complement.
CCCGTAAGGTGCTGGAGGTCGTGAGCCCCGTCAGGTTTATCATGGCGGGTACGGGAGAATTGCTCGAACAAACGATGGCGCTGGCCGATCAATTGGGTATTGCCGACCACGTTATTTTTCCGGGGTTGCTGCGAGGCGATGAGGTCGAGCGCATGTTTCGATCGGCCGACCTCTACGTTATGCCAAGCGTGTCGGACCCGTTCGGGATCGCGGCATTGGAAGCGGCGAGCTTTGACGTGCCCGTGCTTGTGTCGCGTCAGTCGGGCGTGTCGGAGGTTCTGCGTCATGTGCTCAAGACGGACTTTTGGGATATCGACGACATGGCCGACAAAATGGCCGCAGTCTTGAAGCATCCTCCGTTGCAGGCGGCGCTTCGCACGCACGCAGGATTTGAGGTTCGACGGCTGAACTGGGCGGATGCGGCATGTCGTGTGATGGACGTCTATCAAGCCGTCAGCAAGAACCCATCGATGAGCGTGCAACGGGGTGGAGAAACGTGACTGAGAACGACGGTGGACGTTCGGGGGGTTCGATCGTTCTCGCGCTTCACGCCCATGTTCCAAGAATTCTTCGATGCTATAGAACGTTTGATCGACAGGCAGAATACTTCGACGTTTATCGCACGCGCCACCACTGTCGCAACTATGTCGAGCAGTGCGTGCTTCCCACCAACCGCGTTTTGCTTGCAGCGATTGATCGATTGGGCGATCAGTTTCGGTTTTCGATCAGCATCTCCGGCATCGCAGCCGACCTGTTCGAGTTGCACGCACCCGAGGCGATAGACTCCTTTCGAGAATTGGTCATGACCGGCTGCGTAGAAGTTCTGGCGACGCCATACGACCAGGGTTTTGCATTCGCCTATTCCATGCAGGCATTCGCGGGAGAAATCGTGCGCCACCGCGACCGCATGACGGATTTGTTCGACACGGCACCGCGCGTCTTTCGCAACACCGAACTGATTTGCGGTGACCAGGTTGCAAACACCGCCGCCCACTTGGGGTTCGATGCGATTTTGTCCGATGCGCCAAACCAAGCGCTGGCTGGCCGCAGTTGCCAGCGCGTTTACACCTGCGGACATTCAAACTTGCCGATGATTCTTCGCGATCCGCAGCTTGCGTGTGCGGTGTCCGAATCATTCGATGGTTCCGGCCCATCGGGCGCGATCTTGACCGCTCCCGAGTTTGCAGCGCGATTGGCCAACGTGTCGCACAACGCGGTCGCCGGTCTGTTCTGGAATTACCAAACATTCGGTTCTCGGTTTGTGACACAGAGTGGCATTTTTGATTTTTTGAGGCACCTGCCCGACTTGGTCGTGGCGCGTGGGGCTGTCGGATTCGCGACGCCATCGCAGGTGGTTGCGAATGGCGGGCGGATGGATGAGTTGAAACTGGGGCAATATGTCTCGCCCGCAGAATGGGGGGGAGGTCTTTCTCCCTGGCTGGGTGGATCGATGCAATCCCATGCAGCCCACCAGTTGTTCGCGTTGGAAGGGGTGATGGGCGATCCGGCTAATTCGGTGGCTTTCCGCGATTGGCAGTGCCTCCACGCAGCCGACTATCTATTGGCGATGAGCATGCACGATCGGGCGGTGGCTGAGTCGGCCCGTTTGATTCCCCACCTCGATGGTCCGTATCACGCCTATATCGTATTCATGAATATCCTCGACGACTTGAAGCGTCGCTCGGTGGGGCAGGCTCGCGACCCGCAACCGGATGCCAGCCGAGTCTCAAGGACCACGGGTTGAAAGCAGGCTGTTTCGGAAGACTAGGTAGACGTGTTGCCAGTATTGAGAACGCACATCCGAAGGCTGCGTGGTTTGGGTAGGGCGGGGAAGCATCGGTGTGGGTGGATACGGCGTTGTGGAACGATTCTTGACATCTTCGTGACGGTGATCGTCAGTTTCAGGCGTGCTGAAAGGGACGAATTATTCAAGGTGCCACACGTTTCGCGTCGATACGGGCATAACATTTTGACATTGTGTTCGAAGGTCTGCGGAGTCGGCAGGCGGTGTGCGGTTGGTGAGGTAATTTGGAAATTGGGTGTTGACTTGAATTCGCCAATACCTACAATTCGCCCGCGTTGGACGCAGATCGGGGTATTGTGCGGGTTGATCACTCCTGCCCTTACGCCATCTTGAAATGCACGGAGGCAAAGGCGTTTACAGCCATCGGCGTTTACAGACGTCGTCATCGTTGCTTCGTCGTTTCTGGATCATTCGAGCTGGCTTGGGTACAAGTCGGAGTTGGATGATTCAATTCGGCGGGTTGCGGCTTTGAAAAGTTTGCTGTTGACGTTTTGGCATCCCCCAATGAGCAGCAAACGCTGGTTGCACTTGGACTCGCTCAGACCGATGGTTCCGTTGGCGCGTGGTCGCGGTTTTCGGCGAGTTTTAGATAAGCGTGCTGGATCAAAACAATATAAGGGTCAATCATCTGACTAAGTTCAGCCGACGATAGAGGTCTTGGGTTATCGCCCCTTGGCTCGCTGTCGGTTCGGTTGGGATGGAGACGATCAAACGGATAAGGCACGCCCTTCGGGTGCGTGAACATGTGCTAAACACAAACTGTTGAACACGAACTGGTTTCGAGACATTGAATCCGCGTACCTGGGTACACAAGGATCAAAAACAAATAACTCTTTTGCTGGAGGTTTCTGACTGATGCAAGCTACTTCAAGAAATTGGACAAAGAGGCGGATCGTAACTGCCCTACTCTACAGTGTGCCGGCTTTTGCGATGCTGGTGGCCACCGGGTGCCAAGACCAAGGCCCCTGCGGTGTGGCTGGTGTTTGCGATGACAGTGATGCCTGTACGACCGACACATGCACGGTTGTTGACGGTGCGGCGGTATGTGCAAACACGGCTGTCGATTGTGCGGGTCAGGTTTGCAATCCCGCCGACGGCGAGTGCGTCGATTGCTTTGATGACGCGGGTTGTGCTGATGCCGACTTCTGCAACGGCGACGAGACCTGCGTTGATAGCGCATGTGTCGCCGGTACAGATCCTTGTGCTGATGGCGAAAGCTGCGACGACGACACCGATGAGTGTGTCGCAAGCTGCTCCGATGACGCCAGCTGCGATGACGGTCTGTTCTGCACGGGTACCGAAACGTGTGACAGCAATGGCCTCTGTGCATCAAGCGGCGATCCTTGTGACGCGGGTGCAAACGAGACCTGCAACGATGACACCGACACCTGCGATCTTCCTGCCGTCGATTGCAACAGCAATGGCGACTGCGAAGCCAACGAAGAGTGCTTGAACAACGTTTGCGTGGCCATCGTGGTTCCCGATTGCAATAGCAATGGCGACTGCCCGGATGACGGTTTGTTCTGCAACGGTACCGAGTCGTGCAACACGAACTCACTGAGCTGCGAGTCCTCGGGCGATCCTTGCCTGCCTGAAGAGACCTGCAACGAAGACACCGATGCCTGCGACAACAACAATCCGGCGACCAGCACCGTGCTGACGAACCTGATTGACCTTCTCATGACCGGCCCTGGTGATGACACCATCACTGGTACCCGCGATGGAACAGCTGACGGTGACACGATTTCAATCGGTGATGACATCGACGGCGAGGGTGGTATGGATCGGGCGAACTTCATCGCGACGAGCAACACCGTTCCTGCGATCGACATGAGCAATGTTGAGGAAGTTTATGTCCGCAGTCTGACCGCCGCAATTACGATTGATTGCTCCAACTACGACGGTGTGAATGCCGTCGCCTACAACAATGGCACTAGTGCGCTGACGCTCAACAACTTTGGTGCCCTGCTTGATGTGCACATCATCGGTGGCAACGGCGGTGCAGACGACTTCAACGTCACGTTCGACGATGACTTGCTTGACACCGCGGCTGGCGAAACCATGAACGTCACGCTCAACGGTTCTGACATCGACGACCTAAACCTCAACGACTTCGCTACGAACAATGAAGGCCCTGAGATCATCAATGTCATGGGCATGGGTGGGGACAACGTTCTCGATGACATCTTCTCGGGCGATGGCTCCGATGACGAAGGTGCCACGGTGAACATCACTGGTGCCAGCAACGTTCGGATTAACGGACTCAACAACGCCACGACCGTCACGGGAACAGCCGCCACAGGCGATCTGGACCTGACCCTTGATCCCGGTGAAGATGTTACCGTCAAGACCGGAACTGGTAATGATACGATTCGCACGGCAGGCGGCCTCGACAACGACGACGACATCGATACCGGTACCGGTACCGACCGCGTCGCAACCACCAGCGCAGTAACGATCGAAGACCTTACCGCTGTCGGCGTGGAAGAGTGGGAAATTGGCGGTGCTGTCACCGTCGACTTCGACAACGAGACTCCTTCGTTGATCGTGATGACCGGCAACAACAACACCGTCGCGGACAACGTCGCCAAGA
>JAADIU010000111.1:12028-12975 GCA_013151185.1 Planctomycetota bacterium | reverse complement strand
TCTCAGAAGCCATTCACTACCGAAGGTTGGATCGGCAGCTTTAGGGGAGTAGAGTTCGTGCGGCTTGATAAGGAACAAATCGAAGTCATGGCCGACGTCCTGCGCAAAAAGAGTGGTGTGGAGCGGCTGGCGATTGCATGGCGAATGTGGTCGAGCACACGGGAGATGCTCGGGACACACTTACGCAACGAGCACCCGGAGTGGGGGGCGGAGAGAATCCAGCAGGAGGTGTCGCGAAGGATGTCTCATGGGACCGTCTGAACTGCTCGCGAACATCGCGGTGATTCTCAATGAATTGGGAATGGCCTTCTGCGCAAGTCAGATTGGTGATCGACGCAACTGAAAAACGGGGAGTCTTCGCAGATGTCCGATTCGCTGGGCTTGCTGGAACTGTTGCGCGTATCAATCGGCAAGAGCCGGGCGGGTGACTACATCTTACTCTTTGTGGGTCCTGTTTTTCTCTCGTTTGCGGCTCTGCATTGGTGGTCTATGCCTCCACGGGAATCCTGGCATTTGCCACTTGCCATCATTGGCGGCATTCTGCTTGCTGCGGGCATCTTCACTTGGCGAGAGAAACGCGCGTCTCGCCATTTCATGGCGTGGTTGATCGATCACCGAAACGAGATTGAGGTGGGCGAGGCTCGGTATTGTGGGCAAACCGTATCGTTGGATACCCAGCGCGTTTGGTTCATGGGGTGCGTCTCCTTTGCGGTCGGCTCGATTCAATTCTTATCACGTCCACTTCTCCCCGAATCCAGGATTTGCTCCTACTACCGTTTTGGAATGACCCTTCTGAGCTTGACGTGTGGATGGTGGGGTATTCCCTGGGGCCCGATCTTCACCATCCGGGCTCTGGGCTCAAACATCGGAGGCGGTCAGATGGAGTCGGTTCGTGTACTGCTCTTTGATCTGGAACAGGAAGCCCGCATTGCTGCGTTCGAGGACTG
>JAADIU010000111.1:0-11971 GCA_013151185.1 Planctomycetota bacterium | reverse complement strand
GTATAGGCTCCCACGTCCAGTTTTCGTCTTGGACATGGCGGAGTTTGTATTGGCCGTTCAGTTGGTTGCCTTCGAGGTTGAGGAGCCAGCGGGTTGGTTTGGTTTTGATGATCTCGCACCGGCCTTGTTCGATTCGTTGAACCTTGCCGCGTCCTTGGCTTATTGGGCCTTCGTAATCTAGGTATGCCTTTCGGTGGTTGGCGATTTGCTTGGCTGCGATTGGGGTTGACTTGTTGGTGAGCGGGTTTTGTTGCAACTGCCAGGTGGCGAGGGTTTCGTTTATTTCGATCATCAGGTCCCAGTGTTCGTCGAAGTGTTTGGGCGGATCGCTTGATGCTGAATCTGAATGCTCGCGGTGGTTCGGTTGGTGGTGTAAAATGACGAAGCGGACGCGCCGGGGTTCCTCGGTTTGCTGGGGTTTCGTTTCGTTGGTTGGTTTGCTCATGCGTGCTGCTTGGAATTTGGTTTCAAAGGCGATTGTTGACGCACTTTTTCGGATGCACTTTGTTGAGGGTATCGTCATGCGATTTATTGAGTCTTGGCACGAACTTCTTCGTCGAGGACCGGTTCGGTCTACTTGTCGCGCGTCCGTCCCCCACCCTTCCGCTGCGCTCAAGGATGGGGCACCCGATTGTCGGCATGCCGCCCGTTGCGTTTGGTTCAAACTTGCTGTGGGTGCGATTTTTAGTGTAACGATCTTTGCGGGTTGCGGTCCAACGTTTACTGAGCTTCGCCTTGAGGGGCAGCGTGAGTTTGCCCACGATCACTATGGCGCCGCTCGGCAGTTGTTTATCGAAGCCCACCTCAAACAGCCCGAGGATCCGGAAAACCTTCACGACATGGGCGTGAGTTCGATGATGCTGGCTCGGGATCACATCGAGAACAAGAATCGTGCGGCGGCTCTTCGGGAAATCGACCGGTCGATCGAGTACTTCAATCGCTCGATCAACGCCCATCCAGGATTCAAGCCGGCATTGATCGGCAAGAATCGGGCGCTGGAGTTGAAGGGGCAGTTCGACGAGGCGCTGGATTCCGCTCACTGGGCTGCGACATACGTTGGGCCGTCAGCCGACCAATACATTTTTCTGGCTCAGGAGTACGAGCGGCGCGGCGATGTGGACGGTGCGCTTCTGCATTATCGCCAAGCGTTGGCGATTGATCCGAGAAATGCGGGCGTTCACAAGGGCATCGGCATGATGCAATACAACACGGGTCGCCGCGATCTCGCGATGCGGTCGCTTCATCGGTCGTTGCAGCTTGATCCGACACAGGCGGATGTTGCGGAGATGCTGCGCGACATGGGCGAGTCTGTTCCGTCGGTAGAGTACGGTCCTTGATGGCTTGCTTGATGATGCCGTGAACACGGAGGCTCGCCGTCTGTATGAGGCACCGCTGTGGGGGCGGCTTCTTCCGCCCCGATTCGATCAATCCTTCCCCAGTTGTTACCCTTCATGTATGTGCGGAATTGCCGGCATCATCGACTTTAAGGGCGGTCCGATTGACCGGGCTGTGCTCGAGCGCGCTTGTGTCACCATGCGACACCGCGGACCCGATGATTGCGGAACCTGGGCGACGAGCGCCGAGCCAATTTCGTTGGGCATGGCGGCTGTTCGGTTGGCGGTTGTGGACCCGTCACCGGGTGGCCACCAACCGTTCGTGTATCAGGATCGCTGGGTGTTGGCTTACAACGGTGAGGTCTACAACCATCGCCAGATTCGCGATGAGTTGGAGCGGGAGGGCATGCGATTTGAAACGCAGTGCGACACCGAAGTGGTGGCGGCTGCCTGCGCGACGTGGGGTCTGTCGGCGCTGACGCGATTCAATGGCATGTGGGGGCTTTGCTTTTACGATCGCCAGGAGCGATGCGGTTTTTTGGCGCGTGATCGCTTCGGCATCAAGCCGCTGTGCTATGCGACAGACGCCAGTTCATTCTATTTTGCAAGTGAGTTCTTGACGCTTCGGGGTTTGGGTGATTGGGATCGCAGCCCGGACACCGCGTCACTGCTGCACTATGTGCGATTCGGTTTCACACCTCCTGACGCTTCCATTCACCAGCACGCTAGAAAACTCGGGCCCGGTTCGTGTATCGAGTTCGACGCCCAAGGTCCGCACGCCCCGCAGCGTTATTATGAACCGGTGAATGCGTCGAACGGATCCGTGCCTCCCGATTGGACCGAGGCTCGCAAGATGATTCGCGGAAAGATTTTTCAATCGGTGGCTCGGCGCCGAGTGGCTGACGTTCCGGTCGGGGCATTCCTGTCGGGTGGGGTTGATTCTTCCATCATCGCTGCGCACTTAGCCGAATGCACGCCGGGAAAAATTCAGACGTTCTCCGTTGGCTATGCCGACCAGAAGTCCTACGACGAAACGAAGTATGCCAGAGCGATGGCTGAACACGTTGGCAGCGAGCATCACGAGTTGATGATCCAAGCCGACGACGTGTTGGCTGTGATTCCGGATGTTCTTGATCATTTGGGCGAACCTTTTTTCGACAGTTCGATTATCCCCGTCGCGATGGTTTCCAAACTCGCGCGCGAGCATGTGACGGTTTGTCTTTCGGGCGATGGTGCGGATGAATTGTTTGGCGGTTACTGGCGGTACATGGGCCATGCTTCGTTGGACGCATACGAACGCATTCCGCGTTTCTTGCGACGTCGCATCATCGAACCCGTGTTGGCGCTGGCTCCGAATTCCAAGCGATCGGTGATTGGGACGCGCGCGCGACAGGTGCGAAAATTGCTGCGGGCTTCGTCTGCATCGCTGCCGGGAAGGCATTTGGCGTGGTCGCAGATTCTATCGCGCGACGTTGCATCCGTTTTGAATCTTGCTGACAAGAACGATTCGACGCTGCGGAATGTGTATGGATCGATGCGCGACTTGGTTGGCGCGATTCCCGACGGTGATCTGAATCAGATTCTGGCGTTCGATCTCCAGTACTCTTTGCCGGCAGACATGCTGCACAAGGTCGATCTTGGCAGCATGTTTCATTCGCTGGAGGTGCGGGTGCCATTTCTCGATCACGAGTTGGTCGAAGCGGTGTTGCCTTTGCCGGCTCGGTTTAAGGTTTCGCGTGGTATGCGGAAACGGATTTTGGTGGACGCGTATCGGGGCATCATTCCGGATCGTATTCTTGATCGGGGCAAGATGGGTTTCGAGGTTCCCGTGGGCGAATTTCTGCGACGGGAGTTGCGTGAGTTGTTCATGGATACGGTGACGCGCGAGCGGCTTGCGTCGTTTGGCGTGTTCGACCCTGCAGCCGTTCACCGCGTGTATGATGATCACTGTGCGTGTCGGGGGGAATATGCGGATTTGTTGTTTGCGATTTTGTCGCTTTGTTGGTGGCAGATGCGGGGCGGAATGCGTTGAGGCTCTTCCGGATATCGTTGGTTGCGCTATAATGGCTCGCTGACGTCAGGTTCCACGTCCCAGACGGTGCCATCAGGATGAAGATTTATACGAAGACGGGTGATGACGGCTCGACTGGGCTGATTGGCGGGAAGCGGGTTTCAAAAGACCACGCCCGGGTCGCGTGTTACGGTTCGGTTGACGAACTCAATGCCGCGATTGGATTGGCTGTCGTTGCTTGCGACATCGCTGCGTGGTGCGAATCGCTTCAAGAAATTCAGCGCGATCTGTTCACTTTGGGGGCAGAGTTGGCAACCGCCGACGGAGAAGCGAAGTCGCTTGAGTTGCAAGGTGACACCCTGCCTCGACTCGAAGAGCAGCTCGATGCACTGATGGCCGAGGTCGAGCCATTGAAGAATTTTGTGCTGCCGGGCGGATGTGAGTTGGCGGCTCGCTTGCATCAGGCGCGGGTGATTTGTCGACGCGTCGAGCGTGATGTGATTGCCTTGGCTGGACAAGCCGAAGTGACCGACATTGTGAAGGCGTATTTGAATCGACTTGGCGACCTGCTGTTTGCCTATGCGCTCGGTGCAAATCATCGCGAAGGCGTCGCAAACATCATCTGGTCGGCATCGTCGAAATGAACCGGGCTCTTTGCGTAATCGATTTGTAGAAGACACCCATGGCCCGTTTGATCCGAATCGTCAATCCCAACGAGCTTCGACCCGCGCACATTGTGATGCTCGGCTTATTTTTTCTGGCGCTGGCTGGCAACTGTTTGCTGACCAGTGCGGGCAAACCCGTTGTCCTTCATGACGGTGCGAACGAGTGGGATCCCGATTCACTGCTCCTGTCGGTCGTCGAAATCCTCGATCTTCAATACGCTCAGCCGACCCCCAACGGCACGGCTATCAAGTCGTTGGTGGCGGGAACAGCTTCGGGTGTCGGGATCTTCCTTGCCATGATCGGGTTGTGGCTTCGTTCCCGAGATCAAGACGCACCGGACGATGTCGACACCGTCATTGAAGTGGATCAGTCGGCAAGTGCCGCCGAATCGCCCCACGCAGAACATCCTTTCGACGCACCGAAGAAGCATCTCGATCCGATCCTTGGTTCGCAGGTTTTGATGTTGCTGTACGTTTTGTGGGCGTTCGCTTCGATTCTCTGGTCGCACGCTCCAGCGTTTTCGAGTGGGGCCGCGATCATTCTGGGGATCAACGTGCTGTGGGCGTTCGCGCTTGCGTATGGGTTGAATCGTCGGGCGGCAGCGATCGCGGGTTACATGCTTGTCGGTGTGTTGGTGGTCACGGGCGTGCTTGCGATTCTCTACCATCAGCAGCGCAACCCGAATTTGAGGGCGTCATATCCGCTGGGAAATCCGCTCATTCTTTCCGCGTGTTTGATGCCGGGTGTGTTGTTGGCTATCGCGTGCGTGCTTCGAGGGGTTGCTGCGGTTCGTGCAAAACAAGTGAGCCGAGGCATTGGCTTCTGGGTGATTTTCGGGCTTGGTGCGACAGCGATGTTGTACGCGTTTTACCTTACGAATTCGCGTGGTCCGGGGATGGCACTGGGCGTTGGTTTGGTTTCGATTCTCGCCTTCGCCGGTGGGCGCGACGCGAAACTTGTTGCCGCGGTTGTGGGCGCCATTGGCATCGCAGTCGTTGGAATGTACTTCGTGAACCTGCGCGACACTTCTTCCGCAACCGGTCGAACCGATTCGATGCGCGTTCGGTTCTACACTTGGAACTACGCGATGGACATGGTGGGCGAGCGCCCGCTCACAGGGCAAGGAGCCGGTACCTACGCGCTGCTCGCAGACGGAATTGCAACCGCAGATGTTCTTACTGCCCGGACATCCCTGAATCGCCGCATCAGCCATGCGCACAGCGAGTGGTTGGAGGTGGCTGGCACACTCGGCGGAATCGGCCTCGTTCTGGTGCTGGGTTCGTTGATGCTTGCAGTTTTGGGCGGTGCGAAAGCGATTCCTGATATCAGTGACCCTGTTCAAAAATGGGTATTGATCGGGTTGTGCAGCGCGTTGGTGGCGCTCGTGTGCGAAGAGTGTTTTGGTGTGGGCTTGCGTATCACAGGTTTGCCCTTTGTTTTCTTTACGGTTGTCGGTTTGGTGTGGGGCCTAGCCCGTCCTGTTCCCGACTCCGTTCCGCTGTTTCTTTCCCGGCATCGATGGGTGAGGCGACTTGGCGCACTGGGGATAGCCGTTTTGGCGATGGGGGCCGCAGAATGGTCGCGGCGCGATTTTTCCGCAGCCCGATCTTTGTTCGACATCAAGACCGCACTTTCGGACAGCGATTGGGACGAAGCCGACCGTTTGTCTTCCAACGCATTTGAGTATCGGCTGCGACCTCAGCGAAAATTGATCGCGCTCTTTCAGAAGATCCGCTCGAAGCTGTATTCGGCAGAGCAGTTGCAACGGCAGTACCTGCGTCGCTTGAGTATTCAAAGCAGTGGGCCGCCCGGCAATGCGCTTTTGGAAAAGCGCACCGAAGATGATCGCGCCCTAAGCGAGGAAATGATCGAGCAGGCATTCGCGGATCTGGCGCTGCTTCGATCCGTGTGTTCCAGCGAAATGGGTGTTGGCACGTTGGAGTATGGCCTGCGTCAGTTGCGAGCGGTCTACGCAACCGTCGATGAGCGCGCGGAGGATGCATCCAACGAACACATCATGGCGACGAAAGCCATTGCTGCCCAGCTTGAGCGTCAACCGTTTGAACCGGAGCTGGCTGCACGATGGGTCCGCGCTTCGATGGGTTCCGTTGAGGTGACGGCTGGCTTGGAGGCGATGGCCAGACCGCTCCGAATGAACTCGCTGTCACCGAGTTACTTGGAGGTCTTGTCTGTACTTGCGCAGACCGAGGCGTACCAATCCGCCGGTGCGGCGATGATCGAAAGCGCCTTGAGCAATCCGGAGTCGGTGGATTCTCAAAAGCGTATGAACCGTTGGTCGCCCGAGGTTCTTCGTCTTGGGGCGGTTGTGGCTTATGCGAAGAATCAGCACGCAGAGTCGGTGAAATACTTGCAGGAGGCGGTGCGTATTTACGAAGACGCTCCGCGTATTCCACTGCTTGCCCGTGCGAGTTGCTACGCGGAACTGGCGGACGCGCTGTTTTTTGCGAGCCCGCAGGACCCGCAGTTGGCGATCAAGGCGGCGGAGTCTTCGTTGACGTTGGCTCCGCGTTCTCAGTTGGGTCGACGGCTGACAAGTCAGTTGACGGATCGCATTTTGGCCTATCACCTTGCGGCTGACCATGAGTCGTTCGTGAAGGAAAAATTGTTGGAGCGATCGCCAAATCTGGAACCCGAGCAACTGAACCGGAACATCGCAAGGCGGTATGTGGAAATGGCGTACAGTGTTTTCGGTACTGCGTTGGAGCGGATTCCGTACAAGCTCAACGGTTGGAGTCAGCGGGCGATCGAGCTTGATCCCAATTCGGCGCCGACCTGGTTTCTCGCTGCCGACATTTCTTTGCATGTGAGGGATGAGAAACAAACCGTCGAGCGGATCAATCGGGCGATCGAACACGGGGGCGATCCGCAGGACATCTATTCGATTGTCTTGCGGGCGCAGATCGCGATGCCCACCAGTCAGGTTATTGCGGGCATGAGATCCCACATCGAACGGGAAATTGGTATTTCCAACGAAGCGGCAACACCCGTTGTTCCGCCTTCTGCCGCGGAACCCACCGAGCCTAATCCAGCTCCTTAAGAATGCGACGCGGTTTTTGATTCGGGCTGTATTCGATGACGAGGACGGGTTTATTCGCCCAACTGATGTTGGCGCGTGGTAGCCAGTTGGGTCGATTTTCAAACAGGGTTGCGGAGAATTCATCGCTGCGATTCAACCTGTTGAGCAACGACTCCGGGTCGTCGATGATTGCTACCATCGTGGTGGGTGACGTTGCAGACACAGGGTCGCGCGCCGTGTGCGATTCAAACCAGCGACCAAGCCGACTCTCGATGGGTTCGTCCGGGCCATTGCGAAACATCACGACGCGGGTTGTTTCAAAGTTCACCGGTGGGCACGCGTAGGGCGCGGGTTCTGCGATGACTGCGAAGCTCGATTGATGGTTCAGGTGGGCGGCGGCCAGGTCGCGACTTCCTTGCCCGGTCGCATCGACATGAAAACTCCAAAGGTAACCGGCTGAGAAGATGGCGCACCACGCTGCCACCGTACCCCCGAGCGCGATCGAAGCGGGACGGGACCGCCTTGCGACTTCGACCACAATGCACGCGACACCGATAGCCAGGGCACACTCGTAGAAAATGCCGAAGCGTCCGTACTCATCGGGTTTTCCCGCGCCGATGAGAACGAACTGGAGGGCGAACGCACCGGCAGCAACCAGGAGCGGGAGGCTCTTGTGCGACCGGCATCTGAGGGCTGCGATCGCCGCACCGATGCCCAGCATCGTGATCGGAATCGTCGCCCCTTCGATCGTGAGTTGCAGGACGCGGAGGAATCCTTCGGGGATGCGGCTAACTTCGTACATCGCCATCGAGTTTCCAAAATTGCTTGCAAGGACCGGGCGATTGACAAAGGCGTTGATTGCGATGTAGGGGTTGGTGATCAGGTAAACGAAGCCGGCAACGCAAAGTCCGCCCGCAGTCGCACGGAGAAAGATGGGCCGGTAGTCGACGTGTCGGTTCGAACAGGCGGGGAGTTCGTTGACTTGACGCAGGTGTTGGTTGCGGCTGTGCATTCCGATCGCGAGCGGTATGAGAATGACGATCGGCGCGGACGACAGCACCATTGCGACGGCGGCTCCGCATGAGACGAATAGTCCCGCCCAATCCGCATACGTTTGTCGATCCAGCGCCCGCATGGCGAACCAGACGGCAGCCAACATCAGCACAGCGCCGGGCAGGTGGGGTTTGGCTTCATGCGACATGCAAACGACGACAGGCAGCAGTACGAAAAATGTTGCGGACAAGAGCCCCGCCCAGCCCCCTCCAATTCTTCGACCGATGACAAACATCAACGCGATACCCGCGATGCCCCATGCTGCAACGTATCCTCGGGCCATCCAGTACATCCGGGCGAAGGCGTCGGGGTGTTTTAGGTAGTACGTCGAATCGCCAGACACGCTGATGATTCCCAGCCACCCCGCCACGCGCACCAGCGCTCCGACGGGGTACACGAACAGACCACCATATTGATAGAGTTTCGGGTCGAACTGCATTTCGGACGGATTCATTCCCGAGAGTGCCATCATGGTGATCATCTCGTCGGGTTGGCGTGTGAATAGGCGATAGCGTCGGTAGATTTCGGCTTGGGCAAGGTGATTTTCGTTGAGCGGGGTGATTCCGTTTTGGAAATCGACGGGATTGAGATCGACATCTGCGCCGACGGCAGGGTTGTGACGACTCAGGTTGTGGGCAGGTTGCGCCGGATCGGTCGCCGACCAATCAAACGGACCGTCAAAAAGGTATTGATCCTGCGATGCGCCGGGCAGCCCCCATGTAAAACCGGTGGCGGCCAACCCCAGGTAGAGGACGGTCAACATCGCAAGCCAGCACCGTTCGAGATTCATCCGCTTCGTCTGCATGGAGCGGAGGATACGCGAGAATCGTTATCGGTATCAAGATGTCGTTCGATTGCGAATGATTCGCCCATAATCGGTGTGCGTCGAAGGCGCTGCGGTTGGCTGAGAATCGAACCTCAGCGGGGATACATGCGACCCGATATTCGAGACGGAAGATGGCGTTTTCTTGCGAAGCGCTGACTGAAACCTTGTCTAGCCGAGGTTCTTTACGGTAATGGGCTCGCTGCGCCGAAACATTCTTGAAATCGCTACGTTCGCATACCTGATTGTGATGGTGTGGGGCGGGCTCGTTCCATTTGATCTTACGTTTGCGACTTCTCCTCTAGCCGCTTCGACTTGGTTCGGATTACCCGTCGAGTCAACGCACTGGGCCGATATCGCCAGCAACGTCGCATTGTATATCCCTCTTGGTTTGTTGATTCGTGCGACGCTTTGGAAGTGGGGATGGTGGTCGGGCGTTTCGTTTCTGGTGAGTGTTCTGTCCTGCGTGGTGATCAGTTATGCGATCGAGTTTGCGCAGATTTATTCTGCGATGCGTGTTTCTTCTGCTGCGGATTTCGCGTGCAATCTTGCGGGCGGGTTCGTTGGGGTTGTGTCGGTTTCGTTGGTGCGGTCCGCGGGTTTTGCGTTTGCGGATATCCTGTGGTCGTCTGGGCACCGGTGGCGAGAAGGTTTGCTTTCGCGACCCTCAGCCGTTTTAGCGCAGGTGTGTGCGGTGGGTTTGCTTCTTGCGGCTGCTTCGCCGTTTGACCTGACGTTCTCGCCGAATCTGATTTACAAGTCCGCGTCGCAGGCGAACTGGGCTCCGTTCGATCAGCACGCGGGCCTCAGTGCAACAATCACAAACACGCAGGCCGGCGTGGATGGGCGTAGCGCTGCCCGCCGTTCAAACGATCGGTGGCAGCGAACGCTCGATTATCCGATGACCGTCGCGGGGTATTTGCTGCTCGCGGTGTTCACCTGTCGATACCTCAAGAAACATTGCAGCGTGACGGGCACACGAAGAACCGCGTGGACGATTCATGCCTGTGTGCTTCTGGCTGTGTTTTGCTTCGGTGTGCAACTGTTCGTTCTTTCGCGGTCTCCGGACGTTACTGATATCATTCTCGCTCTGGTGGGGGCGACCGTTGGTGTGATGATCGCAGATCGGTTAACCGCGTTGTGGATGAACCACCAACCTACCGATTCTTCAAGCCGAGTCGCAATCCTGGGCACCGTGTGTTTGTGCATCACCGCTGTCATCATCGCGCGTGAACTCAGCCCGTTTCGCTTTGCGTTTGGCGCGGAACAGATCGGGCAACAGTTGCAGCAGGCAGAAATCCTTCCACTTCGCATGTACCAAACCGCTCGCCTACCGGTGGCTGCCCACGACATTCTGTCAAAGCTGGGCCGGTTCGCATTGCTTGGCGGTTTGTTCGTAGCGTGGCGAAGCCGAGCCGCATTCGACAAGAACATGGGTCGATTGCCACAGGCAGTTGCGGTGTTCGGAGTTCTTGTGCTGGGTATGGAGGTGTGCCAACTGTTTCTGCCTGCTAGAACGCCTTCTGTCACCGATGTGTTGTTGGCTGGCGCGGGTGTTGCGACAGGGGTTGTCTTGCTACGAACGTTTGTGGGCATTCATGCGATGGCACGACAGGAACAAGAAGCCATCGCGGAGCAGCCCCTGTTCAATGTCGCTTTCGACGAGACATTGCCCACCCCGACAGAACCGCCTGTACCAGCAGAGCGAGTACAGGAGTCCCCGCTCATTCAGGAACGCACGCCATAGCGCGTGGGCGATGGTGCGCTGGAAAATCAAAACACTTTGCTTAGCGGATCGACTTCCTTCACATCGTTGATCAATCGCCAAGTGCGTTCCGGGTTCATCGGAAGTTCAGCCGGGGCCACACCGATGGCATCGTAAATCGCCGAAAGGATCGCGGGGACCGCGCCGATGAGGGGCGGTTCGCCCACGCCTCGCGCACCGAATGGCCCACCCGGGTCGTCGTGTTCGACGATGACGGCTTCTACGGGTGGCAAATCTTTGATCGTCGGGATGATGTAATCGGTCAAACCGGGGTTCGTGATGACGCCATCTCGATAGGTCACCTCTTCCATCAACGCCATTCCCAGGCCTTGCGCAACACCGCCGACAATTTGCCCTTCCACCGATTGCGGGTTGATCGCTTTGCCAACGTCGTGTGCGGCAATGTGTCGCTCGACTTTGATTTCACCCGTCTCTACATCGACCAACACCTGCGATACATGCGCACCGAACAGGTATGTGACGAAGGCGCGGGTGGATTGCCCGGTGCCATGTGTTTCCGCAAGCGTTCGCGGTTTGAACAGTGCGGTCGCTTTCAAGCTGTAGCCACGGGCAAGGCCTTCTGTGCATACCTTTTGCAGTGGAATGCGGTTGGTGTTGTTTGCGGTTTCAAACGCCCATCCCTGTTGCAGCGAAATTTCGTGCGGGTGAACTTTGAGTGTTTTTCCGGCGACGTCCTGGATTTGTTCGCGCAGTTCGCTGGCGGCCATCCTTACGGAGTTTCCGGTGAAATAAGTTTGGCGTGTCGCGCTGGATGAACCGGATTCTTCGGTGCGGGTTGTGTCGGCAGCGACGATTTTCATTTGTTCGATCGGCAGGCCCAGTTCTTCGCCTGCAATTTGCATCATGGTGTTCAGCAAACCTTGCCCGACCTCGACGCCGCCGGTGTAAACGGTTGCGGTTCCGTCGTCGTTGAGTTCGACGCGGGCGCGGCTACAGTCTGGAAATCCGTCACCGTATCCGAGGCCAAAACAAATCGCGCTCATCCCCCATCCACGGCGCAATCGCGGGGGCAGGTCATCGTTGTTCGGATACGGTCGGGATTTGAACGTTTCGATTGCCCGCGTGAGGCATTGTTGAACGCTGACGTGATTGATTCTTTGGCCGGTCGTGACGACATCGCCATCATTGATCAGATTTTTTCGTCGAAACGTTTCGCGATCCATCTGCAAGGCGCGGGCGACGCGATCGATCATGCCCTCATACGCGATGGCCATTTGGCACGCGCCGAAACCGCGCATCGCCCCCGTTGGATTGTTGTTTG
>JAADIU010000215.1:12126-16191 GCA_013151185.1 Planctomycetota bacterium | reverse complement strand
CCAGCCGCTTTTGTGGCAGATAACATCCGGTGATGCAACCCGAATCGAAATCATTGCAGCGACCTACGGATTCAGCAACTGCGCTTGCGGCGTGCTTGGTGAAACTGCTGGAGGATACCGGTGGTGAGGCAACGGAGGCGGACCTGCTCGTTGCCTTGGGAGCCGCATTCTCGCTTTGCAGCTACGAGTCGGCCAACGGGGAGTTTCCCATTTTGGCGGAGTGCCATGACTTGGCACTACCTGAGGCGGCTGACCTGTTTGGAATTCGACTCCGCGCGCTTCATCCACCGCGCGCGCGCTTCGGGCTGGATCACTCCGCCGAATTCGCGGAACATTTTGAGGACAGCTATGTTCCGTTGATCGAGCGGGCGGTTGCGCATGGGCAGCCTGTGTTGGCATTGCGCGGTTGGCCAGCGGAATCGGGCGCAACGTGGGGATTGATCCTCCCAGACGAATGCGGCAATGACCCACTTCGCGGCGTAGCCGGCGGTTCTCGGGATGTTATCCCCCTTGTGGAACCTGCGCTGCAATGTTATGTGATCGAAGAGGTACACCCCGAACAACCACAAGCGGATGATGTGCTACTGTGCGGTGCTCGGGCTGCGGTGCGCCTTGTTGAAGAGGGGCCGCGTGTGTACCCCGGCCTCTTGTTGACTCCGCAGACACTCGCGGGTGTTGCCAAAGTTCTGGAACGCAGCCCCGATGTGGAAGCGCTTCAAGTCGTCCGCAATGTCGCATCCGTACTTGCGGCTCGGCGCGGTGCGGCAGCGCGGTATCTCGAACAGCACGCGGAAGGAATGCGAACGCAGTTCAAAGACAACGTACGGACGCTTAGGCAGCTTTGTGAGCAGAGCGCCAAAAATGCACACCGCCTGAGCAGCGTCATTAACGAATCAGGCCAGAATCGGGACGCAGCCCGCAATTCGCTTGCGGGGCTATCGCAGCAGAGTGGTGAAATGATGAGCGTGATTGAGACAATCTCTGGATTTGGCGAGTAGAGCGGGCTTTGCGACGAACTCGGCTGCAACACCGGCGGGCGATTGGGGTACAATATCGGCCATGAAAAATTCTGTCATCATCCTGTTGTTTGCCGCTGCACTATTGGCTTCCCCGACGCAGGTTCGCGCACAATCCGAACCCAAATCCGTGCCCCCCTCTTACCCCGACAGACCTCCGAAGGTTCGGCGAACAGCCCCGCCCGATCTGCCGCCCATGCAGCCCGACCCAAACGAGGACGCCCCGCTGCTCGACGGGTTTTGGCCGACCGATTACATGGTCGAACGGTTCGTGCAAAATGCGGTGCAAGAATCGGCAGGCAAATACGAACTGTCGCCCGAGCAACTTTCCGAAATCCAAGAACGCATGACAGATCGGTGGTCGGGATTCCTTCGAGAAAACCGAAACGACATTCAGCCGCTCGTCAACGAATACGTCCGTGCAAACATGGCGCCCAAACCGCCCACGGCTGACGAAGTTTCCGAATGGGCCGCAAAGGCAACACCCATCTTTCGCCGCGTTCGGGCAAATCTTCTCGAAGGCGAATTCGAAATGCGGAGTCGGCTGACTCCGAACCAACGGGCGCTCTTCGACAAAGAGCGGTTGGAACGACGCAAATCGCTTGACCGATTCCAGAGTCGACTTCGACGTTGGAGCGTTGGCCAGTTCGACGAAAAAGATTGGTGGAATCAGTCTAACACCGTACTACCGGAAGGCATCGACCCTGCCGCACTGCTGTCGGCGGACGATCGGGCGAACGAGTCAACCCCGACAGACAAAGCAGCTCCAGACTATCATGCACCAAAGCGCGTCCGCGATGAACTGCTCGCGTGGGAAAAGTACGTCCGAAATTTCTGCGATCATTTCGAATTGGATCAAAGCCAGCGGAATACGGCAACGTCCATCCTGCGTGAAATGCTCAACCGCGCGCACGGCCATGTGTACAAACGTCGAGATCTCATCGCCCAACTCGAAGCAAAAATCGCAAACCCCGCGGGCGTCGATCCCGAAAAGATCGAACAGGACATGGTCGAACTCTATGGTCCTCTCGACCGGTTGTTTCGTGAGCTATCCGCCCGGGTCGAACGACTTCCCACGCGGGGGCAACGATCAAGGATTTTGTCGCAACAGAAAGCCAAGCCTGAACCTGCCGCCAGCCCCTCACCTTCGCCATCTGCATCGATACCAACAAAGAAACAGTGAAACGCTTGCCCGAAGCCCCGATGGCAGATGATTCGCTGACGGCTACAATACGGGGGTGAGCGGACACTCAGCCCAATCAGGAAGCAAGCCCAAGGTCCTCGTCGCGATGAGTGGTGGCGTCGATTCCAGCGTCACTGCGTTCATGCTTCGTGAGCAGGGCTACGACGTGATGGGGTTGTTCATGCGCGTCGGTGCCGAAATGCCGGAGGCACCAACCTGCGAGACGAACTCAGAGACACCGCAGCGCACCCACCAAGGCTGTTGTAGTGCGTCCGACGCTGCCGACGCGCGCTTCGTCGCAGGCATGCTCGACATCCCGTTCTATGTGCTAAACTTCAAACCGGATTTCGATCGTTTGATCGATTACTTCGCTGATGAATACGCGGCAGGTCGAACGCCAAACCCGTGTGTGCAGTGCAACACCTGGTTGAAATTCGGCAAGCTCGTCGACTATGCCGACATGCTGGGCTGCGAGTTCGTCGCCACGGGGCACTACGCGCGTCTGGACCGCACCGATGGTCATACGCGATTGCGACGTGGCATCGATCGAAGCAAGGACCAGTCGTACTTCTTGTTTGGCGTGCGTCCCGAGATGCTGGACCGGGCGATGTTTCCGATTGGCCATCTTCAAAAGAGCGAGGTTCGGTCGGAGGCAGCACGATTCAACTTGCCCGTTCACAACAAACCCGACTCGGTCGAAATCTGCTTCGTTCCCGACCGCGACTATGCCCGTGTGGTTCGCGAGCGTCGACCCGACGCGTTTCGATCCGGGAGCATTGAGGACGACGAAGGCAATCGGCTTGGAACGCATGAAGGCGTGGCCAATTTCACCATCGGTCAGCGACGCGGTTTGAAGGTTGCTGCCGGCAAACCGATGTATGTGACGCGCCTCGATGTTGTCAGCAATACCGTCACCCTTGGCGAGCGCGACGCACTGATGCACCGCAGCTTGGTGGCGACGGATGCCAACTTCGTATCGGCAATGCCCAAAGATGCGTTTCGCTGCCAGGCACAAATCCGCTATCAGCACGATGCTGCCGACTGCACTGCCACCGCGCGGCCCGATGGCGAACTCTGTATTACATTCGACGAAGCCCAGTCCGCGATCACACCCGGCCAAGCCGTCGTGCTTTACAACGACGACGAGGTCATCGGTGGCGGGTGGATTGACCGCACGGTTGAAAGCGCTCCGCCCACCGCATAATTCTTACACCTCCGCTGCATTCAGTCGTATTCCGCACGAATATGCAGGATTCTGAAGCGGGCTACACCGCCTTCGCTCGGTCGAAAAAAAATCTCGCAATATCCATCGACTTCGAGCGTTTGGTTTCCTGACTGCCGGCAACAGGTGCCGTCTGACCCAAAACCTTGATCACGGTGACGCAGTTCACCACCAATACGGGGGATGATTTCTCATGAGAACCAAGCGACGTAGCAGTGTAATTGCCGTACCAAATATGTCGTACCGGCTGTGCCTCGCGGTGATGGGCACGCTGTTGATTGCGTCTGCAACCCAGGCGCAGCGCAACGCGAACCGAATGCTTGGCAGGCCAGCCGAGCGCGACACCGTCGGATCACCGAATGGCTTTGAAGGTTCCGACATCGAGATGTTTGAATCCGATGCACCAGCCGGCGAAGATGGCGCCGACGATCGGGGTGGCCCCTGCCAGAATCGATGCGGTCAAAAGGGGGAACGCGTCGAGCAGCGATGCCTCGAAAACGGTGGCAATCCCGACGCGTGCGCCCACAAAGCCCGGCGTGCGAAGCGAAGGTGCCTGCAATCCTGTCGTCAACGCGGATGCAAAGCCCGCTGTCGTATCAAAGCGGCTGACGTGAAAGCGGAGTGCCTCGATGCGGGTGGATCAG
>JAADIU010000215.1:0-12040 GCA_013151185.1 Planctomycetota bacterium | reverse complement strand
CATGTCGTCGCTCGAAGCATCATCGCCGATTGCGATACGAACGGTACATCTGCGGAAGATTGCCAAGCCGATGCTGCCGATTTCGTTGAGTCGTGCCTATCGGGAACCGGTCCGCAACCCTGCCCGGAGCGCTGCGCCGTACGAGCCGCACGCTTCGCCGAGCACTGCGCAGAAAATGGAGACACGGACGTCGATTGCGAAGCCGCCACACAGGCGTTTCTTGCCGACTGTCGCCAGGGATGCGAACCGTTGACCTGTGAAGACCGCTGCAAAGCCCGAAGCCACCGCGTCGGTCGACGATGCCTGCACAGCGGACAAACTGAAGAAGCGTGCGCGGCAGAGGTCGATACGTTTCTCGGTGAGTGCAATGCCGAATGCACAACCGACGACGAACCAAGTGAGGGTTAGCTAGACTCTGCTCCATCCTTAAAGAAAGCAGGCAGCCGATCGAATGCAACACGATCGACTGCCTGCTTGTTTTGTAGACGTCAATGGCTTCTAGCGACTACGAGTCGTTTCCGGGTCCACCGTCTCCGGGCCCACCGTCGCCGGGTCCACCATCGCCCGACGAACCGCCACCGGGTGAATCATCACCGAACGGATCATCGCCGAGGGGATCATCGCCCAACGGATCGTCGCCAAGGGGATCGTCGGTCGTTGCCCCGTCCGCCCCGCAAAACTCGGCCAAACAATCTTCAAACGTGGCGTCAGCCAGCAGGTTGCACTCACCCGTGCTTCCACCGTTGGTTCGACAATTCCGGAAAACAACATCACCATCCTCGAAACAGAGATCGGCGCATTCTTCCGGTGTCTCGTCAAGCTCATCGACCGCGTCCGGATCGACAGGTTCATCGATCACATCATCATCGACCGAAATCCCGCAATGTATATCCAGGCAATTGCCAACAAACTCGTCGGCTCGTTCGCGACATCTTGGTGTCGGAAAACCTTCGGCTTCACATTCCTTGACGATCTGCCGGGATTGAGCCTCACACCCACTGGCGCAGTCGAGTTCTCCCTCACATTCGTCCAACACGCAATTCTCAAAGAACCGCCGCGACCGCGCAGCACATTCGTCGGATGATGCACCACCATCTCGACACGCTCCAAACAAACGGTCGGCTTGATCTTCACATCCGCCTTCACAATCGAGATCGTCGCCACATTCCTCGACAACACATTCATCGACATCGGTTTCTGCAACGAGTTCGCAATCCTGAGTGGCTTCGGAGTCGTCAGCGCAGTCTCCTGCGAACAGATCGAAGTCTTCCTCGCAAAACGCTTCGCAGTCGATACCTTCGTCGCATTGTTCCTGAGCGCAGAACCCCCTCGCCTCTCTTGAGAGCGCGGCACATACGCCAGGTCTTCCGCCCGCAGCGATACACTGGCGTCGCAGCTTGTCGCCATAGCGGAAACAATGTCGATCACAGTCCAGTTCCTCACCACAGCGCTCAACCACGCACTCCGCCAGCACCGCGCGAGAACGGGCGGCGCAGTTCACGTCCGGACGTCCCGCAGCATCGCACTCGAAGAATACCTGCTCAGCTTCGATTTGGCAGAGTTCCCAACATTCCAGGTCGCCACCAATACGAACGACGGTCGATCCGGTTTCCCGCTGTCCTTCTCCACGCAGAAGAACCACCACAACGTATGAACCATCTTCGGCAAATGAGTGGCTGACTTCCGCGCCTGTGGCTTCAGACCCGTCATCAAAACGCCACTTCGCATTGGCCAACACATCATCCGGAATCTCAACGTTGGATTCGATGGAGAAGAAGATTTCTTCTCCCGTCGGTGCCACAGGAGGATCGGCGAGCACCTCGATGTCCAATCGTTGCCCTCGCGCCACGACAACTTCTGTAGTGGCAGTATTGCCATTCGCATCGGTGGCGGTGGCTGTAAACGTATACGGCCCTTCCTCTCCAACGTCACCCACAGCCACACCGCGCGGCAGGTTTTCAATCGGAACTTCAGGACCAGTGGTCAATTCCCACACCACGCTTTGTATTGGTTTGACGCCACCGAAAACTACCGCCACCAAGATGACGGTCGCACCTTCGTCACGCGGACGTGTAGTAAAGAACCCTTCAACGCCCAGCGGTATTTCCTTGCGAATGTCCGAAAGGTTTCCGCCAATGCTGTCGACGGCTTCCGCCTGACCTTCGCAGAATTGTCTGAACACGCGCAGCACGTTGGGGCCACGGCCTCTGCAATCCGAGTCGCCATCACTGGCTTCGTCGGTTTCGCAGGGGAACAGGTTCGACAGAACGCCCTGCGACTGACCCAGTCGTTCGCAAAGCGATTGGGCTGTCGGGTTGAACGTTTGCACGGGGCCCACAGTCTTGGCGGCTTGCGTTGCCGCGACATCACCATCAAGATTTGAGGTGCCCGCCGAGTCGACGACCTCAGCCTGAACCGTGGCTGTGCTGTCATCGTAGGAGAACGTCGTGGTCGATTCGCTGCCCTCAATGCGAATGGGGCGTTCCTGGTCGTCGAGTTCCAACGTCACGGATTCGCCGTCAGCCAGGAGCAAATCGACCTGCCCCAACTGCTCCACGCTTCCATCTGCGGCTTTGTTGCCGAAAATCGAGAACGAACTGCCGTCAGCCACCTTTGCCTGAGCCACCAAGTCGCTCGACGCATCGCCGTTGACGGCGACCTGCGTATCACCGTCGGCTGCACCCGGGTTGTTCGGGCCGCCCGTCGCACCGGGTGTCTCGCAACCGGTCAGGCACACCGCACCCGCCAAAACCATCAACGCGCATGAAGCGCCCCATCGAAGCCTTCCGAACATATCACTTTCTCCATTGTTTCTTCACTTGTCGCGCGAATGCGCGTCGTCGGTAAGTCATCGGCATGGCGATGTTTGAGCTTGATAGCCGCGGCTGCGTTCGCGTCACCGGATCATTTTCGGTTGAGCAATACCGGTTGCGAACGCTCTGCCGTCGGAATGATCGTCTGATTTCAAATGCGTTCGCTCTTATCAAACTTGTTCAACGACAACGGCACCCCCGACCCCGACAATCTCGCCAGGACGGAGGTGCCCGCTCACCTCCCGATTACTCGATCAGCATCAGCCCATTGCGGTTGGGCTTGACCTCAACGAGACCACCGGTGCTCGAATATTCCTGCAGGGACTCGCCACCACTCGAAGCCGATCCAGCCCCCTGTGCTCCCGCGATTTCTCCGAGCAGTCCATCGACGAGACCCAACATCTCCTTGTCGCAACCACTTCCCACCATCAGCACTGCGCCCAAACAAAGCGAGCAAACCATTCCCCTCACTGCGGCCTTCGTTGGCTTCTTCATCTCATTCCCCCGTATGTTGTTCCCGTGTCGAGCAAGCCAGCCTCGCTCCGACACGATGACCTTGGCGGAAACCGGGCATCACATTTCTGCGGAATCGTTTTTTCTGTTGCAGGTGATCGGTGTTCTTGGGGAACCGCGTGTGGATGCAAGCGATGCTGAACATTCTCAGACGTCGGGCGTGAATCGAAATGCGCAACATGCTGATGAAGGGCGATAACGTCGGGGGCAGAAAGCGAACGCGCTGTTAAGAACGCGCTGTTAAACAAGACCTTCCGTGGCGGTTTGAATGCCCTTGACCTTGCTGGCCAGGGCTTCACGATTGGGGGCGAATTCCATCGCGGTGTCGTAGTGAACAAGCTCGTTCTCAATCAGTTCAGCCAGCGAATGGGTGAAGCTGCGCATTCCTTCCTCGGTAGACTGGTTGATGATCGCAGGGATGTCCTTGTCTTCTTCCTTGCGGATCTTGTCCTTGACGATCGAATTGTTGAGCAACACTTCGGTGGCTGGGAACCGCGATCCCTCTTCGATCCCAGGAAGAAGTCGCTGCACGCAAATCGCCCGCAGGCTGTTCGACAACGACGAGCGAATGAACGCATGCTCTGCGCGCGGAAAGAATTCGAGGATGCGGTTGAACGATTGCTGGGCGTCACTGCAATGCAGGGTACCGAATACAAGGTGCCCGGTTTCTGCGGCTTGCAACGCTGCGATCATGGTATCGCGATCGCGCATTTCACCGATGAGAATGATATCCGGGTCTTGGCGAACAACATAACGCAGCGCCTCTGCGTAGCTGGAGATATCGATACCCACCTCGCGCTGCGAGATGATGCACTTGTCGGGTGTGAACCGATACTCGACGGGATCCTCGATCGTGATGACATGCGCCGAGCGGTCATGGTTAATATGATCGAGCATCGCGGCCAACGTGCTGCTTTTTCCCGATCCCGTCACCCCGCTGATGATCACCAAGCCGTCATAAGAAATGCTGCAAATTCGTTCGTAAACTGCGGGCAACTTCAAGTCCGTGAAATTCGGGATCGTACTCTGCACACGACGAATCGCTGCGTTCACCTCGTTGCCGGAACGATACACGTTGATCCGGAATCGGTCGCCTTGATCAAGGCCATATGAAAAGTCGATGTCGCCACCGTCCACGAATTCCTGCCTGCGCGTTTCGGGAATTAAGGGCAGCATCATGTCGCGCACATAGTCGCTGTTGGGCAACTCGGGCATGTCCAGCTTGCGAAGGTAGCCGCCCACGCGATACGTCGGGATGTAACCGACTTTGAGATGCAAATCGGAAGCACCGAATTTCCTCATGGTATCGAGAAGCTGCAAGATCAATTGAACGGGATCGCCCAGCGCTTGTTGGTCCATGGCCCGATGCTCCGATGTGCCAGATTGCGAATACGGTGACGGTCCGAATCCGTCCCCCACCCTGAAAGGATGGGCCACCCGCACCCGTTTGGCCCGTTAGACTGATCCGCCACCGCGCATGATCGCGAAGCCGCCCAAGATCAATGCCAGCACGGTGAACATGACCGTCACCGCAAACAACATGCTGAACCGCTTATTCTGTGCTTCGAGAAGGTTCGCGGTGCGCTCATTGTCCTCGATCGCAGTCATTTGCAGATTCTTGACCGCGACACTGGATGCCGTCGTCGCATCGCCCAGCGCGGTCACCGCTTCTCGAAGGGAATCGAGCGAACCGGTCATTTTCTCGTCGCGATCGCCCACAGCTTCCATCTGTTTGGTAACACCAACCAACGCCTCGCGCTGAGCCTGAGCCGTCTTCGGAAACTCCGCCAGAACTTCCTGCCAATGGTCCGCCCGCTCGTTGCCCGCGCGAAGTTCATCCGCGATGTTCGCCAATCGGTCGACTTGCTGGCGGTTGCCCTGTTCAATTTCGCCGAGTGTCTCGGCCATTTTTGAAAGAGAATTGGAAAACTCGACCGCCCGCTCGTCTTGGCGACCCTGATGCTCACGAATGGACTCAACCAGATCGATGACCTTCAAATATCCATCCTGGAGCTTTTCCAATCGGCGCTCGGCGGGTTTCAATTTCGACAGGGGCCCTGCGCTTTCAACCACGGCGCTCTCGGAGCTACGGACTGTTGCGACCGGGCTCGCAGTACGATCGGCTACCGCGCGATCACCTTTGGAAGTCGAGCCGTCGAAGGCGCGCCGTGTCAGCCGATTCGCATCGGCGACTGAGTTGGGTTCTCCAGCATCCCCAACCCCAGATTCATCGACCACATCGCCACCCGGCCCGGCTTGAAACCAACCCCGCATCCGCGACCAGAACCGCTTTTGTTCCATGATAATGCACTCCCTCGTAAGCGATGAATACGCGCATCATGCGCACAAGGATTTTAGGGATGCGTCGTGCCCGGGTCAATTGTAGGGTGCGTCCCGGACGCACCGAATGAATAAACGCAAGACCGTGCGTCCGGGACGCACCCTACCACGGAAGTCTCGCAAGAAGTGTATCGACCTTGTTGGACACGGCACTACCCACCGATTTGAAACATGCTGCGATTCGAGGTGGAGATGCCCTCGCTGAGACGGTGGCCGGTGGGCTTGGCGAGGACCGCTTGCAACAGGATGTCGCGTATTGCGTCATCGCCCGAACCGTTTCGCAGCGCTGCGCGCACGTCCAATTCGTCATCGGAAAGCAGGCATAGATGGAAGCGGCCATTGGCGTTTAAGCGCATGCGGTTGCAGGTTCCGCAGTATGGGTCGCTGACGGGTGAGATGAAGCCCACGATCCCCTTCGCACCCTTCAACCGAAAATTCACGGATTCATCCGACGGGTGTGTGTTCTGAACCGAAGAGAGGCTACCAAGTTCGTCTTCAATGCGACGCATGGTCTCCGCAGAAGAGACGAAGTTGTCCCTGGCAACTTTTGCGCAACCGCCTTCGCCCAGCGGCATCAACTCGATGAACCGCACATGCCACGAATTGCGGAGGGTCAGCCGTGCCAGTTCGATCACATCTTCCTCATTGTAACCGCGCGTCACCACCGAGTTGATTTTGATGGGGGACAAACCCGCTCGCTCTGCCGCTTCCAACCCAGCCCACGCCTGACGAAGTGTGCCGAAGCGCATCAGGCGGGCGAACCGCTCCGGGTCGAGCGAATCAATGTGAAGATTCACACGACCGAGACCAGCCGCGGCCAGCTCGTCGGCCTTTGGAGCCAGCAGCACCCCGTTGGTCGTCATCGCCACTTCGCGAATCCCGTCGGTACGCGAAATGCGTTTGACGATATCGACCAGGTCACTCCGAAGCATCGGTTCGCCACCGGTCAACCGGATTTTTTGAAACCCCACGTCGGCAGCAGCGCGGGCGACGCGCTCAATCTCACCCGCAGTGAGCAGTTCGGAACTGGGCGCGTACGCGGTTGTGTCGAGCGGCATGCAATACACGCACCGCAAATTGCAATGATCAATCAGCGAGATGCGCAGGTAGTTTATGTTGCGACCGAAACGATCGAGGGGCATAGCAACCCATCCACAATGGCGACTGGTTTAGACAATTCGTATGACGGATGGCATTCAACGATCGAGGGTTTCGTCTGCGAACCACCACGCTCTACTTCTAGGCGGTTGGCGCTGTTTTGACAAGTGGAACGCTTTGATCGAACCAACGGAATTGGGGACGCGGGAATTATTAGACGCAGTGCTGCTGAGGCTGAGCGATTTACGCGCTCAATACAGATGCGGGTTGTAGGGTTGCCTGAAAACCAGATGCCTGTTCATACTCGCGGACGGCTCTTGCGATCGTCATGCGTGTCTCGTCGGAATCGCGCATGAGGACAACCACCGTTCCACCGGCACCCGAACCGGAAATTCGCGCGCCGAATACACCACCCTCGGGTTTGCATTTGCGAAGGAATCCAACCAACGCATCTGTCTCACGACAACCCAAACCACAGCGCTGCCCATAGCTCCAATGGGATGCGTACATCAACTTGCCCGCATCGATGACGGCTTGGGAATCACCGGTGCGCGTCGCGTGGGAAAGACGCTCGACAAACAGGCGCACGCGATCGTCTTCGTAAATATGGTGCTCTGTACGCGACCGAATCTTGTACGTTTCATTTGGCGAGACAACTGCGAAGGGATCAGCCAATGGACCGAAGCGGTCGAGATACTGTGCGCCCTTCAGCTTGGTCGGCAGGCAATCGCGAAAACGGTCAACGTATTCCGAAACGGAGACGCGGGCCAGGTAACCATGCCAACCGGACCCGTCACCCGAAAAGGATTTGGCCCAGCGCGAAACGATTTCGCATCCCATCATCGAGGTGGTTCGGGCGTGTCGGTATTTCTCGATCGCCTTGGGATGGCGAACGCCCGAATCGATTCCCATCATGGTCACGCCTTTGGGAAACGGAAGCGGCTCGCCGATTTCGAGCGGGCGACAGCAGATCGAAGAAAGAAAACCGGGGCGATCAATCGACGGCGCAGTGACCGTCGCCAAACCGCACGCATACCCACCTGCTTGCGCCCCAACACCCACAGCCAAGACGCCTTGGGCGATCACAGCCAATTCGCGGCTTGGGCACTCAACACCAAATGCCGCAACCGTCGATCGCAGCACCGCCACCACCAATGCAGCCTGTCGACGCAAGATGTCACCGGTCAGACCCAGTTCGATATTCAGCGCCAAACCACCGGAAAAATGCGGCACAACCTTCGCCGCCAGCAGAGCACGCAGCGAAACAACCGCCAAGCCTGCCACCTCCGGTTTCTCCGAAACACCCATGTCGAGAATCGCCGATGATGATTTGAGCCCACCGTCGTCATCATAAAAAATGCTCAACGGCAACTCATTTCGCCGAACCGTTTCCGGTTTACAACCCGAGCCGGAACCATCGTCGAAACCATTGCGGCCGTTACTTGCCGAAGGGGTGGACTCACCGCAGACCGACGCCGGTGTGTCGCACAGAGTCACGCTGATCGCGATTTTTTGATCGTCGCGTCGCGAAACTTTGACAACCGCACGGTCAAGCGTCGGCGTACTCAACGTCATCGCACCGCAATACTCCGCGATGCCACCCATGACGTCCAAGCTGCCATGAACTTCTGATTGAGCTATCCCGCAATCGGACAAAGCGATCTTGTGATCGGACTGAATGCTTTCTTGGTCGGTCGTCTGTTGGCGTGCTTCCGGCTTGGCGGTTTGCGATTCTGACTGCGCTCCCGCAACAACAACGCTCTGGCTTGACTCGTTGCTCATCTGCTGCCTTCGTTGCAAGACGCCTACGCGAAAAAACAGATATGGATAATTCGTCTACTACTCTTGTCTACTACTCTTCTCGCCTATCACTCTTCGTCTACTACTCGCTGCCGGCTGCTTCGTCGAGAACATGGCTCTCAACAAAGATTTGTGTACTGTTCGCAACACCCAGCGCGATTGCGTCCGACGGTCGCGAGTCCACTTCGATCAATCGACCGTCCTGACGAATCACCAACGTTGCATAAAATGTGTGCTCACGCAAGTCCGAGATCACGATTTGTTCCAACTCGCAGCCGAGCCCTTCAACAACGTTCGCCAAGAGATCGTGCGTCATTGGCCGGGGCGTCCGCAATCCCTTCAAGCGCCGATCGATCGCCAGTGCCTCGTTCATGCCAATCAGGATCGGCAGATGCCGTTCGCCATCGCGCTCCTTTAGGACGATTACCTGCGAGTCGCTTGTTTCAACGATGATCGTTCGGACAAGGTCCATCAGGATGAGCATGGACGCACCTTCAATTGATGGACAGACGTTTTGATAGAGCGCCAGTCAAGCTAGCCCGCGCGCGGAACACTGTCAAGAACAAGAGAGAAACGAATACTAAATCAACCACTTCAAGAAAGCGCCGGATAGCGCGGGAGTCGCAACAATTACTAAGCCAACCGAATTCAACGATACCTACTGCACCACTATTTTGCGAAACTTATTTCCGAAACTTAACTTCTTTCCGAAATTCACTTCACGACTTTCTTCTGGACCAGCTTCCGAAGATTTCGATCATCCAGAACGGCGCACAGTTTTTCGAACTCTTCGTCGCGCATGCTGATGCCGTTCTCCTCTTTCGGAAACTGCCCAGAATGCAAATCATCCACATACTCACGAAACGCACCCGTCAGGATGCTGTGCAAATCTGCGTACCGCTTCACACTCCGTGGTGGATGGCCGGCAGAATAGCCCAGCATGTCGTGCATCACCACGACCGTCCCGTCACAGTACGGACCCGCAACACAACCGATGACGGGAAGCGTTGTGTTCTCGGTAATCATTCGAGCGACCTGAGTCGGCACAGCCTCCAACAGGAACCCGACCACCCCGGCTTCTTCGAGAAGTTTTGCATCCTCGATCAATCGCAAGGCGCTTTCCGCATCTTTGCCCTGCGCCCGGTAACCCCCATGAGAATGGATCGACTGCGGACGCAGGCCCAAATGCGCGATCACCGGAATCGTAGCCGCTGACAACGCTTCAACCGTCTTGATCAACCGCCGATCAACTTCAAGCTTCACGCAATCGCAGCCAGCGTCGGCCATGAAGCGACCGGCATTGCGAATCGCCTCTTCCGGCGAAACCTGATAGGTCAAATAGGGCATGTCCCCCATGAGAAACGCATCGGGCGCTCCCCTGCGAACCGCTTCGGTGATGGTCAAGAGATGATCAAGACGCACCGGCAGCGTTGAGGAATGCCCCAGGCACACTTCGCCATAGGTATCGCCCACCAGAATCACTTCGACGCCCGACTCGGCCATCAACCGCGCGGTGGTGTGGTCGTAACAGGTGAGGACCCCGAATTTCTTGCCTTGGCGTTTGTAGGACTGCAACGTCGCGATGGTGGTTTTCTTTTGATCGCTCATACGCCACTAGGATATGTCCCGACACCGCGCCAAACAAGCGCCACCTTTGTGAAATGTTGCACGCCCACTTTGTTTGACCGAAACCCCTTCCGGCTTATCATGGCCGATGTCCTGCGGTTCGGAACCCGTACAATTCCGGCGAGACGAAAAGCCATGGTGTTCCCGGTGAGGCCCCGATTGCATTTATGAGCCCTTTTGAAGACAGTTTCGACGAACTGGTCAAGAGCATGGAAGCCGTCATGGGTGGCATGAGCAGCCCGAGCTTCTTCAACTCATCCGGGAAAGACTCCTGGGACCCAAGGGTCAACGTCTACGAGTTGGCCGACCGCATCGTCATTTGTGTCGAGTTGGCTGGCATCCAACCGGGAGAACTCGACGTTCAGGTTCACGAAGGCATCCTGCACATCCGAGGCCATCGTGGTAAACCCACCATCCCCGACGCTTCGGGAAATATTGGCGTTCACCTCATGGAAATCGATTCCGGAAAGTTTCATCGAAAGATTCCCGTTCCAGGCGATATCAACTTCGACCAAAGCAAAGCCAACTACAAGACCGGCTTCGTCTGGATCAGCCTGCCTCGTCGAAGCGAGCAAGCTGATTCATCCGAGTAATCTGGATCCTGCACATGAGCGATTCGAAAGACTCCAATCACGACGAGATCACGTCGAAGTTTCCCACGGAACCCGACGCTGTGCTCACCCCCGACGCCGTGCTTACCGTTGTCACCGATGCCGATGACGACGAGCATTCGCGCGCAGACGACGCTGCCAACATTCCCGACAAGCTCCCGATCCTCCCGGTTCGAGACAACGTGGCGTTTCCGGGAACGGTAATGCCGATCAACGTGGGTCGGGAAAAATCGAAACTGGTTCTCGATCTCGCGCTGGCTTCGGACAGGATGATCGGTGTGTTTGCGCAGCGATCGTCGGACACCGAAGATCCCAAACTCGACGATTTGTACCGCATTGGCTGCGCGTGTCGCATCCTGAAAATGTTCAAACTTCCCGACGGGACCGAAACCATCATTGTTCATGGCGTCGCCCGCGTCGGTATCGAAGAGATCACGCAAGACACGCCATACCTCGAAGCCCGCGTCAACCACAAGGTCGACAAGGAAGAAGAGTCAACCGAAATTGATGCGCTCGTTCACAACGTGCGTCATTCTGCCGACCGCATCATGGAACTGTCCCCGACCGTTCCCGAAGAGGCCAAGGTCGTTTTGGACAACATCACCGCGGCGGGCGGATTGGCTGACTTTCTTGCGGCAAACCTCTCGCTTTCGCTGGTCCACAAGCAGGAACTGCTCGAAACCTTTGGCGTACCCCACCGCCTTCGCAAAGTTTACCTTGCGTTGTCCGGTCAGTTGGAGGTGCTGGAACTCTCCAACAAACTCAAGGAGCAGGTCGGCGAGCAGATGGACAAATCGCAGCGCGACTACTACCTCCGCGAACAGCTCAAGGCGATTCAATCCGAGTTGGGCCAGACCGACGTGCGAAGCGGTGAGCTTGAAGCCATCAAACAAAAGCTCGAAGAGGCCCATCTACCCGAAGCAGCCGCCAAAGCAGCAGACCGCGAAGTCGAGCGGCTTGCGGTTATCCCGCAGGCGTCACCCGAATATTCCGTCGCGCTCGATTACGTCGATTGGTTGGCATCGCTTCCGTGGGACAAAAGCACGACCGACCATCTTGACCTGGATCGCGCTGAAAAAATTCTGAACGAGGACCACTACGGCCTCAAGAAAATAAAACGCCGCATTCTCGAATCCCTCGCCGTGCGAAAACTCAAGCCCGATGGCAAAGGCTCGATCCTCTGCTTCGCGGGTCCACCGGGTGTCGGTAAAACCTCACTTGGCCGCAGCATTGCCCGAG
>JAADIU010000009.1 GCA_013151185.1 Planctomycetota bacterium | reverse complement strand
CCAGTTCGACGAGGCGATGAGAACCGAACTGCGTCAATGCTTCCAGTTCTTTTTCGATCGCCTCGGTGGGTTTTTCACGGAAGGGACCGAGTAGTCGGCTTGCACCGCAAAAGTCGCACGCAAACGGGCAACCCCTTTGCGTCTGCAATGTCATTCGCGGCCTGTTACCTTTCGGTAGGAGATCGAAACGCGGCAAGGGTGAGCGGCCAAGATCGAACGGCGCGTTAGTTTTGTAGATGGGTTTGAGGAAACCGGTCTTCGCGTCTTCAAGGATTTCCAGCCAGACGCCTTCGCCCTCACCGACGACCACGGCGTCGCAGTGTTGTTGAACTTCATCGGGACAGGCTGTTGCGTGAAGCCCGCCAAGCACAACGAGAATACCGGCATCACGGACTTGTTTCGCGAGAGCGTATGCTTCGCTGACCGATGCGGTGAGCGCCGACATCGCAACGAGCGTTGGTTTCTTGGCGATGATGTCATCGAGCAGATGGCCGGAACCGGGCTCGGCTTCGTGATAGCTTTGTGTCCATGCGTCGGGCGTCATGCCAGCCAAGGTGAGCAAGCCCAATGCGGGTAGATGCGAAATCCCCACCGCCCGATTTCGCAGACTCGGCAGGGACATGCCCAGGTGCAGCATCTCTTGTTCTTTGACGCGCAGGCCCGTGAATGGAACGAGTGCGACGTGGTGCATGGGGCGTTGGTTTCTGGCCTCTATGGCCCAGCCAATCGGTTTACGAAGATATCGAAATCTTCGATTGTGATACCGCACAGACCGTCGAGTTCCAATGCGGAACATGCGAGCGATGACACGCCCATGCACTGCTGCATGGCTGCGAAGTCGTCGAGGTCGTAGTCACCGTCGCCGTTGAAGTCGCCACCGCAGGCGGCAGGGTTGATGACGCCCGGCGTAAACGGTACGCAGCCGTCACTGCCATCGATGGCTTTGCTGAGGATGACCCAGTCGTCGAGGGTGTCGGTGTCCAAGCCGTTGGGGCAACGGGCACCGCCAGCCGGCACGGTTGAGCCATCGGGTCCGAGTGCCACCGCGCCGAAGTAAACGGCGTCCGTTGCGGGGAAACCGCTGTCTACAATTCCGACTGCGTCGAGGACGTTTCCGACGTTGACGTCTTCCACGCCATCACCACCGCCAGCTTCCGTATCGATGTCGTCGTTGGCGGCTACCAGAATGTCGCGAACCAAGGCGATGGTTTGGGTACCGTTTTCAAACCTTCCGATACCGCTGCCAATAACCAGGTCTGCCCCGACGCCCGATCCACCTGCCACGAAGTAGCCTTCCGCATCGAGTGAACACGGGGTACCGCCGCCGCAATCCTCCAGCGAGACGATCAGATCGACGTTCCCTTTGGAAAGCGTTTCGCCCTCGATGACCAGGATCGATACCCCGCACAGCAGATCAAACGGGTCGCCGAAAATCTCGACGAATTCCTGATCCTGCGTGCCGTCGTGCGAGATGACGACTTCGTTGATGATCAGGTTATTGGGGAGAGTGTCACACGCTGGCACTTCCATGCCACACGCGACACCAGCTCCGCGAAAATCACCACCCAGTCCAAGGCACTCGGCTGCGTTGACCGTGTCGTCGCAACCACAAGCGGTGCAGCACGCGCCGGATTGGTTGTCGGCAATGTCGAAATCAGCGAATACAAGCAAGTGATCGCTGGCGGTTGCGCTGGTGCCGGCTGCTAAGGGTGCCCCGAATTTCACCAATCCGCCGGGCAACCCTTCATCGTTAGAGTCATACACTTCGGTGCCGACGAGTGTCATGGCGTTGCTGCGAAAGAGGTAATCGATTCGTCTGCCCGATGCGGGGCGCGTGGCGTCGGAACCGTCTTTTTGAAAGGCCTGGATGACGTTGAGCCGTTGTGATCCGGTGCTGGCTTGTATTGGGAGAAAGACGCCGTTTGAAATGGGAAAGAAAATGTCATTGCCCAGGTTGTAAGCGATGGGCGCCCCACTTGGGATGACGAAGAACTCGCTGGGCGAATCGGGCGAATCGTTGATGTCGTCGTTCAGGTCGCCCGCGAGGATGTATGGAATCGTGGTGGAATCGTAGGGCAAGGTCGCCTGCATCGTGCGAAACGCCTCGACCGAGCGGCGGAATTCATCCACGTTTGCGGTTCCCGATTTCCAATGGTTGCCGATGATGACGAGATTTTCTGCCGCACCGGGCACGACAAGTTCGGCGAGGGCGAAGTTGCGGGTGAGATCCATCGCAGTTGGGTCGCCGGAAAGGTCGATGGCATCCAGGGTCTGTGGAGCCGTGGCAAACGGGAACACGCTCATGATGCCCGTGTGCTTGTTCCCGTCGAACGTGTTGCTCCCGCTGGCGAGGATACGGAAGGGATAGCCCGCAGCGGTGGCGAGGTCGTCAAACGCATTCGCCGGCGAGTTGTCGATTTCCTGAACGCACACGACATCTGCGCCGACGCGCTGAAGGACGGCCACTGCCGCCGCTTGCTGAGTGGGATCTCCGTTGAACGTTTGGATATTCAAAGTACCCACCCTGACACGAACTTCGGCGCGTGCGATAACTGTACAGGCGAAGCACACGGCGAGACTCAACGTGACAAAAATCTTTGACATCTGCCTTTTCTCCATTTAGAACCACCGCAACCCCATCGAGACAAACGAGTTATCGCTCATCGGGCAGATCGGCGGCCTCACTTTCCTCTCCACGCAACGTCCGAATACCCACTAGATGTGCGGTATGGCGCGGAATGTTTACGCATTTCCCTCGGGGTTAAGCTAGACAATTCCTCCCGAGTTTCATTATACTCAGTGCTCGGAAAGAATTCTCAATATCTCGCCGCAATTCTTCTGGCGCGCCAGCGCCAAAACAATTGCGCGGGGAAAGAAGCGTCAACGGGAGGAAGAAGCGACTCTTCGGTAGCGCATGATCGACTTCAGTGCGTGATCGAATCGTCTCCCGCAGACATAGAAGCAGACTATAGACCAATGCAGAACGTGTGTGTACTTCGTTTGGGGTGGCGCGCGCGGGTGGTTTGGGTTCCCTCAGGTATTGGGAGAGACAGTTTCCGCTATTGGCATTAGGACCAAACTTACGGTTCTGATTGTTCACTCAACGTTCTACCTGGAGAAGAATTGGTGATGAGGA
Source organism: Planctomycetota bacterium (assembly GCA_013151185.1). Classification (GTDB taxonomy): domain Bacteria; phylum Planctomycetota; class Phycisphaerae; order UBA1845; family UBA1845; genus UBA1845. Next base: position 11,217 of record JAADIU010000009.1, on the reverse strand, counting down.
AGACACTATTGAGGATGTTCAAAGGCCTGGCAGGGGTATCCCTGGCAGTCGGGTTGGCAATCGCCCAGCCGGCATGGGGCGCGTTGGTGATCAACGAAATCGACGCCAACCAGACGGGAACCGATACGACCGAGTTCGTGGAGATTTCCAACAACGGCGGGGCCGCCGTCGATTTTGCCGCAACCCCGCATGTGGTTGTATTCTTTAATGGCAGCAGCACAAATTCGTACGCGAGCTTCGACCTGAACTCGGGCACGCTGGCTGCGGGTGAGTATCTGGTTCTGGGAAACAACGATGTCATGCCAGCGCCAGACATTCTCCTTTGCGCCTCCGCAGGATGCGCCAACACGTTGCAGAACGGTGAGGATGCGGTTGGGCTCTACACGGGGACAACGGCGTCATTTCCAAGCGGAACCGCCGCGACCACGGTTAACTTGGTCGATGCGATTGTTTACACCGATGCAGGTTCTGGAACGGGCGGCCCGGCTTTGGAGACCGCATTGGGTTTGAATCCCGGTGACTTGGTTGATGGAGGCGCTTTCGGCAATGCCCTCACCAGCGGCATATCGAGGATCCCGGATGGTACAGGGCCATTCACTGCGGGTTCGCAGTTGACCCCCGGTGCCACCAACGGTGCAGCCGCTCCTGAGGCGTTGGGCAAGATGACGGTTACGCAGACCGCGACAACAACTGCCGCGATCGATCTTTGTGCCCGTTTCGGCGACGGCGCCTATCAGTTCACAATCAGCACACTGCCGACAAACGGGACCTTGCTTGACGGTGGTGCTGCCTTCGCAGTGCCCCACGTCGTGACAGGCTTGTTGACTTACGATCCCGACACCGGACCGGATTTCAGCGGTGTGGATACGTTCGACTTTTCAGTTACTGATGGCAACGGTGCGGGCCTGACCTCTGCCATCGTCACCCAGGAAATTGCGGTGCAGTTGGTGGGTAGTGTCTACATCAGTGAGGTGATGCACACACCTTCTGGCGATCAACGTGCTTTTGAATTTATCGAGATTTACAACGGGTCCGGTTCTCCGGTTTCGCTCGGTAGCATCGATGCCACTGCCAGCCTCGACACCAACTTCAGCAGACCGACGGCTGGCAACTTGGTTGGCATGACGATCGCGGCGAATTCGATTGCGTTCATTGCCACCGACGTTACGACGGCTGGGATTGTTGGCGTTGACAACGAAAGCCTTCGTTGCGACTGGAACTTCAACGAAGCCGACATTTTTAGAATTCCGTTGGAACTTTATGAAACCATGTTCGCGATTTCGGGTGCGGATTGCGGTACCGCAAACGGTTCCCGCATCTTGCTGTTCGCTGCCAACGGCGATCTGCTGGACGCCGTGGACCTCGGTCGCCCCGGTGGCGCTGCTCCCAACTGCGTCGGACAGAGTTACGCGCTGGATCCGTTCCCCTTTGACATCTTCAATGTGACCCCGGACAGCGCAGAAAATGACAACGACGGCAATTGGAATTGCGTCGCCTCGGTCGGCGGAATATCCGAAGGTCTCGAAATTGGCGACGCGACAACCGATACCGCGAACCCAGGTTACATTCTGAGCACCATTCCTTCAGCTTCCTACGTCTTTGATCCCGCGTGCTTTGGTGCGTGCTGTCTGCCCGATGGCAGTTGCGTTGAAGGCCTGAAAGAGGCGGAGTGCCTCGTTGACAATTGTGGTATTTCGTTCACTCAGGGCAGCATGTGCAATGCGGTCGTTTGTAACGCTGTCGCGACGAACAAGTGCTGTCTGCCGATTGGAACTTGCGCCGAGTTGACCGAGTGCGAGTGCCTGTTGGCCGGTGGCGATTTTGACGGTGGAGCCAACTGCACCTTCCTTCCGAATGAGTGCCCGGTGGAAGTGTCTCTGGTCATCAACGAACTCGAATACAACACGCCCGGAAGCGACACAGCCGACGCGCTCGAATTCGTCGAACTGTTCTCGCCGATCGGTGGCGGTCAGTCAGCCGCTGGCTGGAAGCTCGAGTTCTACAACGGTAACGATACGACCGGGACGAACCTCTACAACACGATCGATCTTTCGACAATTGCCAGTGGAATGATTCCGCTTGATGGATACCTTGTCGCGGGCGATGTTAATGTCGCCAACGTGGACATCATCAAGTCGGGAGCCATCCAAAACGGTGGTGGCCGTGGCGACGGTGTTGTACTTTCCTTCAGCGGGATCGTGGTCGAAGCCCTGTCGTATGGTCAGGACATCGGGACGAGTGGTTTCACTGCTGTGGGTGGTGATGCCGACGGAACCTTCCTGCCGGACATTCTTGTTGCCGATTCCTCCGCCACCAGTCTCCAGAAAATTCCGGATGGCGGAACTTTCACTTCAACATTGAACAACACACCGGGTGAAACCAACTTCGACGCGGGCAACTTCGGCGCTTGTTGCGATGGCCTGACGTGTTCGCTTGATACACAGGCTACCTGCACCAGCAACGGGTTTGCGTATCAGGGCGACGGCACGAATTGCGATTTCAATCCGTGCTTGCCGCGTGGTGCCTGCTGCAATCCGGACGGTACCTGTACCGACAATGTTGATCAGGCTGTTTGCGAGAACATCCTCGGTGGAAGTTGGAATGGCGACAACACGCTTTGCAACGACTACGAGGCGTTCGAGGCTTGTCTCGATGGTCCCGGTGCACCGCTGGCAACCGGTTGCGATCCTCAGGATCTTGACGGTGCTTCACCCGCCGACGTTGACTTGGCGGACTTTGCGTTGTTCCAAGTGAACACATGTGCACCGGCTGCCACTGGGGCGTGCTGTCCCCCGGATGGCGTTTGTGTCGAGATCAGTCAGTTCGATTGTGCTGCTGATGGTGGCGATTACCGAGGTGATGGCGTTGTCTGTGCCGGTCTCATTCCGGTCTGCACACCTCCGACCCCCGGTGACGTTCTCATCAACGAAATCTGGGCGGACGATCCCGGTGCTGACGATGTTGAATTCATCGAGTTGTTCGGGACAGCCGGCGTGAATCTTGCCGGACGCAGTCTGATCATCATCGACGGTGATACTGCTGGCGATGTCACAGCCTCCCAGTATCGCAGCGTCACCATGCAGATCGACTTCACCGCCCTGGACGTGTTGGGCGGTACTGGGTTCCTCTTGGTGGGTACCGGAGCAAACATCGGCACCATCGATGTTGACCTTGATGCCCTCGGTGGAAACGCGAACGCTGCTGCCGACGACATTCAGAACGGTTCGCAGACGTACGCTCTCGTACCGACAGCTGACATCGCGTTCTGCACCAGCGTTGGGTTGCCCGATGCGAGCTGCAACGGTGCGGGCACTCAGTTGACCGCAGCTTCGGAAGCAGCGCTGACGGCGAATGCGTTCGATGCCGTGGCTACGCTCGATGGCTCGGTTGGCGATCATCGCTACCTCGTTGGTGCTGCACCACTGGTTCAGGACAACGGATTCGCGATCGATCACGGTCACCGCATTCCGAACGGTGTCGATACTGATGGGTCGGGCGACTGGGAAACTCAGTTCGGATTTGAACGAACGAATCCCGTTGATCCTGCTGATCCGTCAACACCTGGCGCGACGAATTCATCCCAAAGTTTGATCGCGGGATCGTGTTGCCAGGGTGTGGATGAACAGGAATGCAAGGTGCTCACCGAAGCCGCTTGCATTACTTCAAACGGTACGTTCAACGGTCCGGGTACGAGTTGTGGCCTGCTGCCCGAGGACAACCCGTGTTCCTGCGGGAACATCGGCTCCAAGCCGGTTCTCGCCTTCCCGGCACAGTTGCCGACTTGCCTGGTTGATATCGTGATTTCAAGTGATGTGGATTCTGCTTCAAGTGGAACCCTGCGCACGATCTACGCTCAGGACATCGTTGGCACCAACGGTTTGGTGATCTTCGGGAACAACGCAGATGTCGATGCATTGTTGTTGGTTGCGGCGGCTGGCGATCGAGTCAAGCTTCGCGGCACGTTGCAAGCTTTCTTCGACGAGCAGGAAATTATCGCGCCGTTCCAGATCGAGGTGATTGAAAGTGGTTTCGGTATTCCCACGCCGTTCCCGAAACAGATCAATCAGATGAATGTCCCGATCAACGTTGGCGTCAACGACGATGTCATCAGCACCCTGGTCGTGCTGAAGAACGTTACGATCACAGGTGGTGGTGCGGCCAATTGGGTTTCTGGCAACACAACAGTGACCGGTGTTGGACCGCTCGCCGCCGAAACCTGGGCGGTACGGCTTTCGGGTGACAATACCCTCGTGGGTACACCGATCCCGGCTGGGGCTGTCGACATCGTGGGTGTTGTGACCACGTTCAGCGGCAACTTCAACCTCAAGCCAAGATCGCCTGCGGACATTACGCCAACCGTTCCGTAGCCCGATGGATTAGTCTTTGACCTCATGGCCCGCTTCGAAGTTTGACTTCGGAGCGGGCCTTTCTCATTGGGGACTTTGCGACACTCGTGAATAGGGTGGGCTGTGCCCACCGAAGATTCGATCCCGCGTTAGATCGTGGGCAAGGCCCACCCGACGAATGCCCGCCGGTAGGAGTATCCTTTCTCGAAGCAGCACCAGATTACTCGGTTTGGTTGCGGCTGTCGGATGCGGCTTGGCGGGCGTAGGGCGTTTTGTCGAAGGGGCGTGCGAAGCGTTCTTCGCCGAGTAGGATGACCAAGACGGTCTTCAGCAGAATCATCGCATCCAGCTTGAAGCTGAGGTGTTGAACGTAATACACGTCGTACTTGATGCGCTCTTCCCAGGGGCGACTCGCGGGGCTGTTGACTTGAGCGAGCCCCGTCGCACCGGGTCGAACGAGTAACCGACGCTTCTCGAAATCATTGTACCGTTCGGTCTGCTCGGGAATCGTGGGCCGGGGACCGGCGAGCGACATCTCCCCCGTGAGCACGCAGAACAGTTGTGGCAATTCATCGATCTTGAATCGGCGAATGAACCGACCCACAGGCGTGATTCCGGGATGGGCCAACGGCACGGTTTCCTTCGTATCGTGAACGTGGTCGGTACGCATGCTGCGAAATTTCGCGGGGCAGAACCGCTTTCCGCGAAGCCCGGTGCGCTCCTGTCGAAACAAGAGCGGTCCGGGGCTCGTTGCCTTCACCGCGATCGCGGTGAGCAAGTACACCGGTGACAGCATCAGGATCAGCGTGCCACTGCAAACAACATCGAAAGGCCGCTTCCCGAAACGCGCCCACAGTGAATTTGAGATGTGTGGTGAGTCAGAAATGGTCGTTTCGTCGGAACCCATAGATGCTCGCCCAAATCATAGCCAGTGCCGTTGCCGGTAAGGTATATATGCTTCTAGCGCAACTTCCCTGGTAGGGTGCGTCCCGGACGCACCGAATAAACGCGTGCAAACGATTTCGGTTGAGTGCGTCCTGTGAACCCGTCAATCTCAATCGGCAGTTTGGCCAATCTGCTTGATCGACGGGGCTGTATCTCACCGGACTTGGCCGAAACTTGCAACAGAAGATACGATGAGAACATTCCGCAGCCTTTGGGAGTCTCCATAAATGACAACGCCCGATACGATCACCAACGCGCACGAAACCATGCGAACATTGTTGACCGAAATGGTCAAGGTCGAGGCATCGGACCTGCACTTGGTTCCGGGATACCGACCGATTTTCCGCGTCCATGGCCGGCTCATCCCCACGACCTGGGATGCGGTCGAACCCGATTCCGTTTCCGCGATGATCAACTCGGTGATACCTGCGGCTAAGGCTTCGCAATTTGAGCAATCCACCAACATGGATTTTTCGGTCAGCATTCCCGCGACAGAACCGGGTGAACATTTTCGTTATCGGGCGAACGCTTTTCGAACGGGCGGAAACGTGTGTGGATGTTTTCGGTTCATCCCGCAAATGGTGCCGACGTTTGAATGGATGGGATTTCCGCAGCACATCGCCCGCAATATCGGCGACCTGACGAACGGGTTGGTGATTGTCACGGGGGTGACGGGCTCGGGAAAATCGACCACGTTGGCTGCGGTGATGAATCTGTTCAACGAGCGCGGTGGGTACCGCATCATCACGGCTGAGGACCCAATTGAGTATCAGTACGAACGCACCGACCACACCATCATCACGCAGCGCGAAGTCGGGGTCGATTGCGATTCGTTTTTCGACGGACTCAAGTACGGCTTGCGACAGGACCCGGATGTGATTCTCGTTGGCGAAATTCGCGACCGCGAAACCGCGCGCATGGCGCTGTCGGCTGCGGAAACGGGGCATCTGATTTTGACCACCATGCACACGAAAGACGCGAAGGGCGCCATAAGCCGATTCGTCGATTTGTTCGAGCATTCGGCGCAGGACGACATTCGCGTGCAACTGTCGTACAACCTGCGGATGGTGATCGCCCAGCACCTTTTACCCGATGTTGACCCAACCCGCCGCCGAGCGCTCGCCCTCGAAACCATGATCGTCAACAACCCCGTCCGAGCCGGCATCAGACTCGGAAAGCTCGAAGCCATCGAGTCCGCCATCCAAACCGGAAGAGCCGACGGAATGATCCGCCTCGACGACAGCCTCCAAGGCCTACTATCAACAGGAAGAATAAGCAAAGAAACCGCCCGCCGATTTGCGAAGAACCCGGATATGTTTGTGTGATCTTGATGTCAAAGGCAGGTTTCACCTTGTGGCGGTGCCTTATCTTTGAGCGAAGCGGAGGCCTGGGGGATTTGAGAACTCACAAAAAATTGTTCGTTCGTACGTCGGCTTTGCCCCACGGATGTAGTTGTTGAATCAGTGACAGCAGTATACCGATTCCTGCACCGATGGCCCATGTTGAGAAATCGCCCCACACGAAGAGTTTCAGGCAAGTTGTGTGAATCAGCAGGATCAGTGCGAACAAGCGTAGCTTCCGCCCTTGAGACGAGATAATCCCGTATGTGAGTAGGACCATGTGCCCGGAGAAAGGCGTATCGGAGTTGACCAGTCGTGACCCTGCAATTCCGATGGCGACCAGATCAAGGCCGCCGTCCCATAACCGAATTCGCTGGCTATGTGAAAGCCGCGATGAGATCATCGCCGCGGCAAAAAGAACCATTGGCGGTACATATTGGACGAAGTGAAGCGTCGCGTACAAGTCACTGCGCATGGCTTTGCGAATGGTCAGACCGGCGGACAAGCATATCGCAGCCGTTTGAACGCCACGTCGAATCAACATATGCCAGCCGCGTGTAGCGCGAGCATTTGATGCCGGATTTGGTTCTGCCTTCATGTTGCCATGACCTCCCGACTCTGCGAGAGCGATAGAGGGGCTCGCGCTGTGCAATCTCGACCGTTCACTCGCCCTTGTGACACAATACAGGTTGTAGTTTGTAGGGTGCGGCCCTGCCGCATCGTCTTGCTGATTCGGTGCGTCCGGGACACACCCTACCTCTCCGCTCAAGGATGGGGCAACAGTACGTTGAATTCGCGTCCGGCCAATACCCTCGGTAGACGGAGCATGTGGCCTCATCTCACCTGATCATAGATGCCACGCAAACTGGGTCCCGACCACGTTTCATCGTAGCACGCCAAGTAATTGAGTAGTTCGTCCTCGGCGTCATCCCGCCAACGGCATAGCAAGTCGGGAATTTCGTGAATTGCTTCCCACAGGTCGTTGATCTGTTTCCGAGAAACTTCGTCGTTGAGCGTCCAATTCCGAGTTGTATATGAAGCGACATACAGCACATGCAGTGCCGCTCGCAGGATCGGCTCAGGTGCTACGACCGTTGAATCTGTATTTCCCACTCAGTACCTCTCTTTACGCTATTCGATGGAGCAAGAAGCTCGGATGATGGATAGAACGATGTACAAAACGATTACCACCACCCAAAAACAAAAGAGAGCGTTCGCCAAGAATAAGAGAAACCTCGCGACACGTCTCTGAAAGCAGTCAACCCAGGGAATACTCTGCGGTATCTTCTTCATTACTCCGGCATTTTACGGACTGTTTCAATTGATGGTCAATGCTCAATTCTGAAATGCACGGGTGCCCCATCCTTGAGCGATGCGGAAGGGTGGGGGACTGACTTGAGCCTTGATCGGCTTATCGAATCCTCGTCACGCCGCTCCCCAAGGATGGAGCACCTGTCTGAATCTCGATTGGCTATGTCCCCTTATAACACAAAACGGGTCGCAGCCGGCGGACTATCTTCACCAGTGGCCTTTGGGCTCGCATGACCTCGTCGAGGTCTTTGTAGGCTGCTGGCGATTCGTCGGTTAGCTTTGTTGCGGTTCTCGGATCGACCCAGATGTTTGCGAGTTGGCGCTCCAAATCCTTGCGGCGAATCTTTGCGCGTGCGGCTCCACGACTTAGCTTTCTGCCTGCACCGTGGGAACTTGACATCAACGACATCGGTTCACCTCGACCTTCGACGTGGTAGGTGTGCGTGGCCATCGAGCCGGGGATCATGTTGGGCATATTCGCACTGGCTTTGTTTGCTCCCTTGCGATGCACCCACAGTAGCTTGCCGCCGTGCTCTTCGTTTTGCACATGATTGTGATCGGTATTGAGCCATGTGCTTTGGTCTGCTTCGAGTCCGAGCGTGTCTTCGATGAGGGTGACGGCTACGGTTAGCATTCGGCGACGACTCTCTGCCGCGTACCGCCTTGCCCATTCTGCATCGTTGAGATATGCCCGCCCGACATCGGTGTCGGCATCCAGCCATGCCAATCCTCCTCCGACCGATTGTGCATTGCGAAGATGAACGGCTGTGATGTGCTGTCCCATCGCCCGCGAACCGCTGTGTACCATGATCCAAAGGCGTCCCTCGTCGTCGGCCTGAAATTCGAGGAAGTGGTTGCCTCGGCCAAGCGTGCCCAATTCCTCCCGGCCGACGCCATGCGCCCGGGCGCAGTGAGCGTGTCGGCGCTTAACTCATCGCGCAATTCCGGTAGGCCATTTCGCCTACGATGGCGAATGATGGGAATGGAATCGGGCAACGACGCGAGTACGCTCTCGGCGGCTGGCCTGCGATTCAACATCGACGCATTTCCCCCAAACGCGACAGCCGCAAATCCGCATCCTATGTCGCCTCCGACGGCGGCCGGGTAGAGCAATTGATTCGTTGCTACCACCACACCGTTGCTCACGCCAGCCGCCAGATGTACATCGGGCATCACAGCCACATGGGCGACGTCTGGTGCTCGCGACAAACGTTCGATGGTTTGACGAACCGCTGGCTGAACGGGGGTGACCAACCATGATTTTGTGACGGCTGTATTACTCATCGATTGCGCCCTCCGAGATTGTTGAAAATAGAAGCTCTGGAATTCGGCGCCTTGATACCATCTGCGCCACTTCGCACCGCAGGTAACCCTTGCAGTGTTCGAGGCACGTTGCGATTTGATGGTGGTCTCCATCATCGGAGATCGCAACGATCACGCCCAGCCGACCTGCATCGGGCGCGGGTACCACCTTCTATATTCTGGCAGCGCACGGCAAATCGATATTCGGTAAGGCGAGTTGCATCGCACTTTCCACCTGCTTACAAAGCTGTTGCAATTTACGATCGTGTTTGTTGGTTCGGACGGTTTCGCGTTTCTTGTCGTCGCGCGGGTTGACACCGTCATCGGGATACGTCTGCTCACACAGTGCGCGCAGATCCTCTGCATCACGTTTGCTCGATGGCATAAACGCTCCTTGGTTTAGCGTGTACAGGTGCGACGCGCACAGCGCCGCCCTATGAAGCCACTAAATTCATACAGTTGAAATCGTTAATACGGGAGCCAAGCCGCTATAAGCCGGTGATGAAATGCGCCGGTGATCAAGTGAGCCGGTGATGAAATGAAAATCAGCAGCAGTTTGCGCAACGAGGCCCCGTGTTTGAAATGAACGCAATGATATGCACACGACACCTCCTTTCTGTCAGGAACATTGAACTGAATCCAGTGACATTATGCGTTACGCTCGCCGGTAGTCAAGCGAGTTTCCTATTTTTCTCGCGACGATTTGCATTGCCACATCACCGGTTCCATTGCAGGGCCTCTTCGATGGGTTTCTTTTCGATCTTTGGTACTTTGCAATCTTCTGCGGGGTGGCCGACTGGGATTAGTAGGAAGGGTTTTTCGTTTTCGGGGCGTTTTAGGATGTCTCGTAGGAACTTCATTGGGCTTGGGGTGTGGGTTAGGGTAGCCAGTCCGGCTAGGTGGCAGGCGGTTAGGAACATGCCTGCGGCTAGGCCTGCTGATTCTACCGGGTAGTAGTTGGGTTGCTTTTCGCCGTCGAGCATGACCCAGTTCACCTGGAAGATTATTACCAGCCACGGGGCGATTTCGAGGAAAGGTTTGTGTTCATCCGTTCCCAAAGGTTCGAGGGCGGCTAACCATGCGGGCGGCATTCTTCGGGTGTAGCTTTCTTTTTCTTCCTCTTCTGCGGCGAGGCGGATTTCTCGTTTGATGGCTGGGTCGTTCACCGCGACGAAGTGCCACGGCTGACGGTTGGCACCGCTGGGGGCAGAGTGTCCGACAGCGATTAGCGATTCGATCAGTTCCTTGGCGATTGGTTGATCGGAGAATTCGCGACAGCTTCGCCGCGTGTTCATGCGGGTTAGGAGTTGCTGCGTATTTTGCAACATGGTAGCCGGGTCTTGCTTTGGGATTGAGTAGGGAATGGGTATGTACGTCATGCTGTGGTCCTTGGCTGTCGTGGTTGTTTTTGAGATCGTATGTTGCCGATCAGTCCCCCACCCTTCCGCTTCGCTCAAGGATGGGGCACCCGCACTCTCGTCTCCGCTTGCGACATTATCTACTTTACTACTACCCATGCGCCGGAGGGTGTTCTTTCGAGCGTGATTCTGGGCCATCGTTTTCTTGTGAGTTCGCTGGTCGAGCCGTCAATGCGCAGCGCGATCCGCTTTTTCCAGTTGACGTGCAGGTGGGGTAGTTCCAGGGTGAAGCGGCGGACGTTGTTTGTGTCGATGACGATTTTGTCGCTCCTGTTGACCGTTCCTTCGAGGCAGGCGCGTTGCATCGGGTCGGCGTGTTCGTCGATCGATGCCCATCCTTGTTCCAAACCCGATTGACTCGGTGGTTGAAAATCCAACGGTCCCGGCGGTTCGGGTTCAGAGTCGGTTGCATCGGTCACCAGCCCGGTGGTCGAAACGTCGACAGTTTCGGATACCGTACCGTTTGTGTTTATGTCTTTGATCAGCGGTGCGCCGTTGCTCGATATGTTTGTGGGTGCCGGGGGCGGAGAGGATTGCGCGGTGGCGCTCGAACCT
>JAADIU010000269.1 GCA_013151185.1 Planctomycetota bacterium | reverse complement strand
CGATCAACCACAAACGCAGGAAGCGCGTGCGGCGAATGCAGCGCGTTGTGTTTGACGAAGACACACCGAAGCATGTTCGCAGCAAGTGGGTGCGCGAACATTTCATGCGACTCCGCTGCGACAAAGTGTTCTACCTGATTTTCGACATGCTCACCCAAGAGCAGCTCGACCCATGTTTTGAAATCGTAAACCAGAAGGTTCTGGACGATGCCCTCGCCCGCGGCAAAGGTGTGTATGTGATGACCTCGCACATCGGGTCGGGTCATGTCATCGGGATGCTCTTGTCGTTTCGAGGGTACCGCGTGTCGGGCGTACGGACGCCGAAAGAGGGAGCCGTGCGGCGATACATGCAGCAGCGCTGGGTTGAGAAGTATCCGGATTTACCACGGATCACCCTCATTTATACGGGTGATTTTGTGCGGCCTATCTATCGGTTGTTCAAGAATAATTTCGTCCTGGGCAGTTCGCTCGACGTGTCCAAAATTCCGGACAAGAAAATGCGCACAATTCCCGTGCAGATGTTTGGAGAAGAGCACCCATTTCTCGTTGGCCCGCTGCAAATTGCGATCCGATGTCAGGCGACGGTCCTTCAGAATTTTGCGATCAGCGGTAAGGGGTTCAGGTATCGCATTGAGTTTCTGGGTCCGTTCACCGATGCCGACTCCAAAGACGAATCGCCCGAAGTCCTAAGCCGCGTCTTGCAAACATACGCCGACAACATCGCAGACTACGCCCGCAAGTATCCCGACCACATCACGCGACGGTAGTTTCGTTTCCTGCGAGACATTCGTGTAACGGCGTGAAGTAAAAAGATCGGGCATTATCTTCATGTGAACACTCCTCGTCGCATGCTGTTGCGTTCGAGGTTTCTGGTAGGGTCCGCTGTGCGGACCGTCGCAGGAACAATGTTCGATACTGAAAAATGGTCCGCACAGCGGACCCTACATCGTCGAATAATTTCCCAACAGGTTGAATCACACCATAAGAGAACAGAACCAAGCGGGTCTCGCGATTGACTGAGCAGTGCTGCAATCTGTTCCCCACCCCTGGAAGGGGCGGGCCACCCAACAAAGGATATGGCGAAAGATTATGCGCTCAGATTATGCGGTCGATGGGGTGTCGGTGTGTTCGCCGAAGATCAGCACGCGGTTCTTTCCGGCGTCTTTGGCTCGCAGGAGGGCGTGGTCGGCTTGGGCGATGAGTTCTTCTGCCGTGGAGGCATCCCACGGAAAGCTAGCCAACCCACCGCTGATTGTCAGTGAGCCCGGTGGCACGTCACGCAGCGATTCGCATTTCCACGATTCGCACTTGCGTGATTCAAATTGCCAACCGAGCAGTTCCTTTTGAAAACGTTTGAGCACACTGAGTGCGTCGGACGGGTGGGTGCTGCCCGCAACACGCGGTTGATCTGCGTCCCAGAAGATAACGCAGAATTCGTCACCGCCATAGCGGGTGACGATGTCGTGATCGCGGCAGTGCGATTGGAACAACTGGCCAATCGTGCGGATGATTTCGTCGCCGGCAGCGTGGCCGAACGAGTCGTTGTAGCTTTTGAAATTGTCGATGTCGAAGAGCAGGACGGTGACTCGGAATCGTTCCTTCTTGGCGCGCTTAAGTAGATCGTTGAGCAGGCGCAGGGCGTATCGCCGATTGTGCAACCCGCTCACCTCATCTGTCAGCGCTTCGTGACGCCACGACCGTTGGTTGGCGGCAGCGTCGAGCAGGTGCGACGTTAGCCGAGCATAGTGCTTTAGCTTTTCAACGTCGGCAGATCGGTAGGGCAGGGCGCGCGTTCCGACGCAAATTTGTCCGATGGTTTTTGTGCCGCGCTTGATCTGCTCGATCAGCACGGGTTCAACAACCGTTCCACCGCTGCACGCTGTCGTGCCGTCGGCTACGACCGTCACGGATTCGCTCCCCATCGCCAATCGCACCAAGTCAGCCAACCGCCCGAGATTTGAAAAACCGTCCTGACCCAGTTGGGCGAGCAGTTCGCTTAATACCGAAAGCTCCTCCATGGAAGCCGTCGGATTCGCAGGCGTGTCCTTCGCAATGTCTGCCGTCCCGACAAATCCGAGCGCCGTGTCCAACTCTGCATGATCGATCGGAAGAAGCAGGTAGTCGTCGGCACCCGATTGGGCCACTTCGCGAACGTGCGGCTCCAATTCGACGGGACAACACAAAAGCACCCGTGCGTGTTTGCCGGCTGCTTCGCGAAGGGCACTGACTGCGTGCGCCAATTGCGGATCATTGTCATTGACGTGAACGATCACTGCGCGGGCACCGTGATGGGCCAACTCGTCGATGCCTTCGAGAAGACTTGACGTACGCACCAGCGTGCAGTTCTGGTATCGATCGCGCAGTGTGTCGGCAAGGCCGGTATCTGTTTGCCCACCGGAAGCTGTATCAGCCTCCGCCGATTCGCCAGCCGACTCGATGAGAAGCAGTCGATCACGCTCCAGGATATTTGGTTTTGAAGAAATCAATTTTGCCCGATCCCATATTTTAGTTGTGTGCGCGTTCCTTCGTCCTGTGGTTGAGTACGAGCGCGCCCGGCAATCGTTCAGAAAGCCAGAAATCATTTAGAAAGCCAGAAATCTTTTAGAAAGAATGGCTAAGATACATCCCCCGCCCAACACAACATCCCTCACTCAACACACAGTCAGGCTTCCCCCAAAAGCAGACTCATTTCCTCCGGCGACAAAAGTGGTGGATCATTCACCAGTACCTCAGGTAATGGTACTTCAGGTGCCAGCGACTCCGGCGCAATGGGCTTTGATCGTGTTGGAGGCGTTCTGACCGGGCCCCGAGCTACGTTCGACCACGGCACGCACGCGCGAACACTGTTTTCGCGTTCACCCTCGCAGTCGTCAAAATCGTCAGAGACCTCCCCAATATCAGCAGAATCGGTGTCACTAGAATCATTATCGATGAGACTAGTATCAATGAGATCAGGAGCAGGCAATTCCCCCTCGGCGAGTTTTGAATCTTCGGCCCTGTCCGGCTCTTCGACACTGTCCGGTTCGTCGATACTGTCCGGCTCTTCGACACTGGGCGCGGCGGGCGGTTCCCCCGAATGTTTTATGCCCCCCGCATCACCGGGGTCAACCACATCATCAAGAGCAATACCCCGCAGATCGGCAGGGTCCGATTCCCCCGGCGGGATGGGAACGCCCCCAAATGTCGAGGCCTCTGATTCAGCATCGAATTCGTTATCGGCAAATGCAAATGTTTCCGAATTATTCTTTCCGCCCATCCAGTCTGCGATGGCCAATGGCGAGAGTTTTGCCGTCGCACCGCTATCGATGGCCTGTTGAACCTTGGATGCCGACCGTGGGTGGCCCGTCGCGAACACGCAAACCTCGGGATACGATCGTCGGCAGATTGAAAAGAACTCGAACTCATCACCCGTCAGCCAATCGACCCGCACCACCACGAACGTGGGCTCGACGGATCGGATTTTCGCCATCGCAGCGTACACCGTATCGCAGTGGATCAACTTGAACGGGTGGTCGTGGACCAAATCCTGAATCGACGCAGGCAACTCGTCGGCAGAGATATCCACGCAAAGCACAGTCGCCTCAGAACCTTGATCTTGGTGGCCGAAAACCATGTGCCAATCCATGCGAGCCGCGTCATCGGCGGTGCAGATACCCACGCTTAACGATTTTGCCCAGTTTACAAATGCGGGCTTTGTCGGTCAATGACGTACATTTTTTGTGTCGATCCCACCGATCCGGAGGTAGAAACCAAGCAGAAACGGAGGCGTTCGGTGGCGAGGAGCCCATCGCTCGCGAATCGGATGCGTCATTGGCTTGGGGCTAACCCACCGAACTGCCGGGGGCGATGTCACGATCCAGGGTCAATACGATCACCTGCGAGCGATCCTCCGAAGATGCAGCCAACAGCATCCCCTGGCTTTCTTCGCCACGCATCTTGCGGGATGAGAGGTTCGCCACCACGACCACATTCTTGCCTACCAAATCGTCAGCCACATAGTGACCGCGCAGACCGGCGCAAATCTGCCGCTGTTCGGTGCCCAGATCAACCTTGAGAATAATGAGCTTGTCGGCATTGGGATGGTCAAATGCCTCGACCACGCGCGCGACTTTCAAATCGACTTTGACAAAATCTTCAATACCAATCAAACCGGTGTCATTTTCAGTCATCAGGGGTTCTCCTCAGTCTTGCGAGGCGGAAGTGTATCGCGATTGCGTTGAATCGCCAATGGCATCCCCGCGTATGGTGGGGTGATCCGCGTCCGCTACAATGCGAAGCAATATGCGTATCTGCCCATTGATATTCAAACCCATCTTCAAACCCCGGATATGGGGCGGGCGCAAGCTCGCCGAGCGTCTTGGCAAAGCCCTGCCCGATGGAGCGATCGGCGAATCCTGGGAGTTGGCTGACCTGGAGAATGATCAGTCCGTCGTGGCTGAAGGACCAGCCGCAGGTAAGTCTATCGGAGAGTTGGTTCGGTTGTGGGGCGACGGTATGCTCGGTGGCGCGCCGCTTTTTCAAGGTCGCTTTCCCCTTCTCATCAAGTACCTCGACGCCCGCGATCATCTCAGCGTGCAGGTGCATCCCGACGCAGCGTTAGCCGCAAAACTCGGCGGTACCGTCCGCGTCAAAAACGAAGCGTGGTACATCGTGGATGCAGAACCTGACGGCTGCCTCTATCGGGGTTTGGTTGAAGGTGTCACGCGAGACGATTTTTCCGGCGCACTTCGAGAGGGTGGTGGGGCGGTTGAAAAACTCTTGAAGCGTATCGCGGTTCGACCGGGCGAGGCGTACTACCTTCCGAGCGGAACCGTTCATGCGTTGGGTGGTGGTGTGTTGGTGGCAGAGATTCAAACACCGTCAGACACGACCTACCGCGCATACGATTGGGACCGCGTCGATGCTGCTACGGGGAAACCGCGCGAGCTGCACATTGAAGAGGCGATGGCGTGCATTAATTTTGGCGATCAAACCATTGTCGGAGAAGAACGTTCGCATGTCGCTTCAGTCTGGACCACCGTGACGCGGTTGGTGACGTGCGATTCGTTCGTGGTGGAGCGTTTGCGCATGACCGAGGGTTTCGACCAGGACATTCCCTACCAGCAATTGGTTGTGTGGATGGTCCTAAGAGGGCACGCGGTGATCGAATGGGATGGCGGCGATGGCCGCCTCGAAATCGGCGCGGGTGATACAGTGTTGCTCCCTCCGGGTGCTGCGGGCAGCCATCTTCAAACCCTATCGGACTGTACATGGCTTGAAATTACCCTACCGCAATCCTGATTTTGCCGAATTGTTCTGCTCGCAGGCGTTGAGCGCCACCCCTCGACATCGCTAAGATGGACAATTGGCTACCCACTCCGGTAGCCGGCAGTTTCCACATCCACCCAGGTTTCATTTGATGGCAAAGCGGTACGACATTCTGGAGGATTCACTCGAAGACTGGCTTCGCATTGGCGAGACAGCCGTCTGGGTCTACGGCTTGCTGGTGCTGTTGGCCGGACTGGGATTCGTGATTGCCAAGTGTGCGGTAGCGGAGTTCGGAACTGCGTTCGTGGGTTTGGTCGCGACGATGTCGGGTGTTGTCCTGACAGTCCTTTGCTCGGGGGCGATTCGCATGGTCCGTCGGGTCAACAATGATCGCGGTCGATTGCTGCGACTCAAACGTCGCATCGAAGAGTTGGAACTGGAATTTGAAACGGACTCGGGCGAGACGCGGATTGTGCGCGGCTTCGATGACGTTGCAGTACCGCAAGATGGTTCTGGAACAGACGCATCTGGAACACCTTCGCGTTTGGCGGAGGGCGATGACGAACATCGGTTTCGCGAGGCCCTCGATGCTGGCAACCTTGAGACCTGTCGAGAACTTTGGCCGCTCCTGAAACTATCCTTTGCCCCGGACCGCATCGAAGCACTCCAAGCCGACCTCGACAAGCTCGACCGGCGAACATCGGAATCGCTCCGACAAAGCTTCGCCGTGCAACTTCGTACGGAGGACTATCGCGCGGCTCTTGATACGGGTGAGTCTATTGTGAAGCTGTTTCCAAAAAGTCGGATGTCCGCAGACTTCCAAGCCATTCGCGAGCGACTTGAACACAAGGCATCCCTGAAACCGGGCGAAGAAAATGGCGAGGGCGCGACTTCCTGAGATTGTGGATCGCCCGGGAAAATCAGCCCAGAGAAGTCATTCTCCTGACGCGAGGAACGAACTGACCATCTCGATGAAGCGCTCGTTCTCTTCGACCATCGGAAAGTGGCCGCTGCGTTGAAACACTTCAAACCGTGAACCCTTGATTCCTTCCGCGAGGGATTGAACCACGCTGGGCGGTGTGATCAGATCGAACTTGCCTGCAATCACGAGCGTCGGAATATTCTTAATTTTGGCGAGGTCTGAACGAATGTCGAGGTCTTTGAACACTTCCTTTTCCATGGCGGCATTGACGAAGGAACTGACTTCGATGTGGCGCTGCCAGTCTTTGCGAAAGGCGTAGTCGACTTCGCCAAAAAACATTCCAGGAACCTGCAACCCGACGAGGCCAACCAGCTCGCGGTCGTTGGGGCGACGCATGCTCTTGCGAAGTTTGCCCATCACCAGATCAAAGCCGGCACGATCGGGCGGCTGCATGACTGCGCCGAGCAGTTGAAGGTTCGCTCTGAACTCCTCCCCGTTTGCCCAACCCGCAAGGAGCACCATTTTGTCGACCCGATCGGGAAACATCAGCGCATATTTGATCGCGATCAGGCATCCACTGGACTGAGCAATCATCGAGATTTTTTCATGCTTGGCGACACTGCGCAGAAGGTCGAGTTCCTTGGTTTGGCGCTCGAGCGTATAGGCTTCGGCGAACTGCGGCTTGCTTGATCCGCCGCAACCAACTTGATCGTAATAGACGAGCGTGTGCGTCTTGGCGAAGGCGTCCAAATAAGGGCGAAACATTTTGTGCGATTCGCCCGGTCCACCGTGGATCACATACAGCGGCGGACCTTCGCCCATGATTTTGACGTTCAGGGTTTGTGCGCCGATGTTCGCGTTGGTCGCGCGGGCATTGAGATCGTCGCCGGCGATCGGCATGGATTTCAACTTTGGAAGTTCATCCAGACCCGAGGCGAGTAGTTTCATGTCGAGGAAAAATCCGGGCAGCTTCGCCGAGGCAAAACCCAGTTCGAGCGATTCCTTGAGGGCGGCAGCGAACGACCATTCGTCAATGAGAATTCGATGGGCGAAGCGGATGAACCCCGCACGGTCTCGCCCCGATTGGCAGTGAACGTAGGTTGCACCGTCGGTGATGGATTTGAGATCGTCGACAATGCTGCGGGCGACGGTTCGATCGATGCGCGCCTTATCCAGCGGACCGTCCAAACCGATGGCCAGGGGACGATGTTCAAACGCAACGCCGAGAGCTTTGGCGGCTGCCTTTTCTTCGTCGACTTTGGGAGAGGCTGCGAGCAGGCAAATGATGCGATTGACACCTCGGGTTCGGGCGAGGAACGCGATGTCGGTGCGGGATGGTGCTGCCCCGTAGATGACATGATCCGACAATGCGGAAATGCGAAGGCGCTTCTCGAATCGCTTGATGTCATTATCGTCGGCTCGAACCACAGATGACGAAATGACTGACACACCGACGATCAAACCCAAAATTGCGTTTCGTGCGGACATGGTGGTAATACTCTCCATTTTGATTGTGAGTGGGTCATTTCGCATACCACTGCCTGGCTGGGGAACTCTTCTGGTCGAGGAACTCTTTCGGCTGCGGACTTCATTGTAGCGAAAATCGCAGAGTCAGCCCCACGCGGTGTGTGCTTAAATTGTTGCTTTTGGGCGGGCGGTCTGCGGTGACTATAATACGGAGCCTTCTTTCAACTTGCCGCCGCTCGAAGCGCGTCTTACAATTGTCATAGTCTCCAAAACGCCTTGAATTCGCAAACAGTGGCTGGTTGGTCGGGGCTGGTTGATTGCTTGCATGGTTCCTACGAGAACGGTCATGAAACGATTCAAATCGACTGACGTTCACATCGCCGGTATTCCGATGGCGACGTTCGCTTTCCTGTTGTGCATCGGGTTGGTGGGTCTTGTCCCGCAGGTTCTGTTGGCGTCGTCGGAGGGCGGCACCGAGCGGCAGGATCAATCGGCGATTCTGGACGGATCGGTCCCGTTGGAAGCGTCGGCTCGGCTGATGAAAGAAGAGCTTGCGAAGGTGGGATCGTTGTCGCCCGGAGCGTTCAACAAAGGATTCCTCATCCCCATTCGCGGGGAGATCAACGATGTGATGCTTGAAAGCCTTCGGCGGCGCGTGAGTGCTGCGAAGAAGGCAGGCGCGGATCTCATCATTTTTGAACTGGATACGCCCGGTGGCGCGGTCCACAGCGCGTTGGCCATCTGCGATTTGATCAAACACCTGACGGAGATCAAAACCGTCGCGTGGGTTCACACCGAAGCGTACTCCGCCGGGTCCATGATTTCCCTCGCGTGTGATGAAATCGTGATGAGCACCGCGTCAACCATTGGCGATTGCGGTGTGATTCTCGGCGGTCCAACCGGTCCGTCGGAAGTTCCCGAACAGCTTCGCGCCAAGGCGGAGAGCCCCGTCATCGAAGAGTTCCGCGACTCTGCCGCTCGCGGAGATTACGATCCGTTGCTCTGCGAGGCGATGGTGGTCAAGGAGCGCGTGGTCTTTTGGATCGAACACATCGAAACGGGCGAGCGCCGATTTGTTTCTGAGGACGAGAAGATCAAACTCGTGGGTGGTACCCGCAGGGAAGACTCGTTTGCCAAAGTTGATGACAACGAGCGGGAGTATGAATGGCGACTCGTCGAGTCGTACGTTGATATTGTTTCGGGAAAGTCGGTCAAAATCAGTCAGCCGGTGGTGCCCGCGACCGAACTTTTGACCATGCGTCAAAGCAAAGCGGCTGCATTCGGGTTCAACAAAGCGATTTGTTCGAGCGAATCGGACTTGCAAACGCGATACAGTCTTGCGGGTTCACTTTCGACATTGACATCATCATGGTCCGAAAGCCTGACGAGTTGGCTGACGTCGATGCCCGTGCGGATTTTCCTTCTTGCGCTGCTCCTGTTGGGTGCCTATGTCGAATTCCACACACCCGGTGTGGGTGTGGCTGGGCTGGTGGCTCTGATTTGTCTGGCGATTTTTGTGGGCGCACCCTACCTCACCGGTCTGGCGAGCGTGTGGGAAATCGTGATCATTCTCATCGGGTTCGCGCTCCTCGCGGTCGAAGTTTTCGTGATTCCCGGATTCGGTGTCGCCGGAATCAGCGGGATGGTGTGCATCGTGGTCGGGCTGTTGGCTACGTTCGTTCCCGAAGAACCGGGCCGCACCCTGCCCATCTATTGGCCACAGTTCGAGCCGGGCATTCGCGGGTTGAAGGTCGGGGTGACCACGTTGGCGTCGGGAATGATGGCGGCGATCGTTGGCATGGTCATCATAAGCCGCCTCATGCCGCGTTTATCCTGGATGCACGGGGCGATGCCGCTGAATCCGGTCTCCGACGACCTTGGCCAAGTCGATCCGTACGACGGCTACGCCCGCGAAGGCGATGTGGGCTTGGTTGAATCGACGCTTCGCCCGTCTGGAAAGGTTCGTTTCGGTACGGTGTTGGTCGACGTGGTGACGGAAGGTGTGTTCATCGAACCGGGGGCTGAGGTCGAAGTCTGCGAGCGTCAAGGCAACCGCGTTGTGGTCAGGCCGGTGCAAACAGCCTGATCGAATCGCAACCGCTGCGTTCGAGGTTTCTGGTAGGGTCCGCTGTGCGGACCATCACGGGGACTCTGTTCGAGGCCGAGAATTCGATACTGGAAAATGGTCCGCACAGCGGACCCTACGTCATTGAGTAAAGTCCCAACAGGTTGAATCATACAACTGGCGTGCTCTTTGGCGGCTTTTTTTTGCTGAGGAACAAACGGGCGCGTTTGATAGAAGCCGCATCGGGAAACACAGTCATGGATTCGGTAGGCCCGATCATCATCTTGTACGTTGTCGGTGCTGTTTTGATTGCGGCAGAGTTGGTGATCCCTTCGCATGGGTTGCTAACAATCGGGTCGTTGGCGTCTTTCGCCCTGGCCGTCTACTTCACGTTCGACCAGAATCAAACGTTGGGGACATTGGCTGCATTCGGATGCGTGTTGTTTGTACCGACCATGTTGTTCCTGGGTCTAAAATATGTCACCCGTCTGCCGATGGGGAATCACATCGCGCCTCCCAATCCGACGCGCGACGAGGTTGCCCTTTCGTTTCGTCAGGATGAGTATCGCCGATTCGTTGGCGTTTCCGGTAAGAGCCTCGGGCCGTTGCGTCCGAGCGGTGTTTGTGAGTTCGATGGGTGCCGCATACAATGCGTCGCTGAATCGGGCATGATCGACGCGGGCAAGTGTGTTCGCGGTGTTGATTTCCAGATGGGGGCGCTCAAGGTTCGACTTGACGATTCTCCTTCGACGTAGCCCGTTTTCGCCTCAAGCAGCATGAAAGGGTCAATCTATGTTTCCGAATCCCGCGCTCGCATCGATCCTGATGGAAGGCAACAACCTGTG
The DNA here is from genome assembly GCA_013151185.1 of Planctomycetota bacterium. Taxonomy (GTDB): domain Bacteria; phylum Planctomycetota; class Phycisphaerae; order UBA1845; family UBA1845; genus UBA1845. The sequence goes on along the minus strand of JAADIU010000269.1, from coordinate 1,548 downwards.
GTGGATTGTTGGCGGTATCGCTGTCCTCGGTATTCTCATATTCCTGGTTTTCATTCTCAACGTCGTGAGCATTTGGATTCAGGCTTGGCTCACGCGGGCCGATGTGGGTCTGCTCGACCTGGCCACCATGCGCTTTCGGAAGGTAAATCCGTCCACAATCGTCACGAACAAGATTGCGCTGGTCAAGGCGGGCATGAGTGAAATCAAAACAGCGCAGTTGGAAAGTCACTATCTCGCGGGCGGACGGGTTCTCAACGTTTGCAGGGCAATGATCGCAGCCAAGTCGGCAAAAATCGAACTGGATTGGGGAACTTGTGCCGCCATCGACCTCGCCGGTCGGGATATCATCGACGCAGTCCACACCAGCGTGAATCCAAAGGTGATCGACTGCCCAAATCCGGAGTCGGGCAAGCGCACCATCGATGCGGTTGCGATGGATGGTATTCAATTGCGGGCCCGCGCTCGCGTCACGGTGCGAACCAATATTTCGCAGCTCGTGGGTGGTGCAACGGAAGAGACGATCATCGCCCGGGTGGGTGAGGGTATTGTCAGCGCCATCGGTTCTTCGCCAACGCACGCTGACGTGCTCGCCAACCCGGACAAAATCAGCAAAGCCGTGCTCGCCCGCGCTTTGGACGCAGGCACCGCTTATGAAATTCTTTCCATCGATATTGCCGATATTGATGTCGGTGAGAACATCGGATCGCGTCTCCAAGCCGACCAAGCCGAAGCCGACAGCAAGCGTTTCAAAGCCGAAGCAGAAAAGCGTCGCGCGATGGCCGTCGCACTCGAGCAGGAAAACAAAGCCAAGATTCAGGAAAACCAAGCATTGGTTGTCTTGGCTGAAGCGGAGGTTCCCAAGGCGATCGCGGACTCATTCCGAAGCGGAAACCTTGGCATCATGGATCACTACCGCATGAGAAATATCGAGTCCGACACCGGTATGAGAAACTCAATCGGCGGTGAAGGCACCGGCGGAAAATCGACATGATGGTAGGGTGGCCGAGATGGTAGGGTGGGCCGGGCCCACCGTGTACCTGATCGCTGCAAAGGGCGGCGCTGCAAGGGGTGAATCAAATGATTCTGGCGTCAACAATGCTGGCTCAAGTGCTGGCTCAGGAAGGTGGGACCAGCTACGAGAACATTGCCTACTTGGTCATGTTCCTGATCCTTCCGCTCCTCAATTGGCTGGCGTCAAAATACAAAGACTGGCAAGCCGGCGACAACGACGCCAGCGATCAGTTAGCCGGCTCCGATGAAGAAGTGGTCTTCGACGTCAGCCTGGATGACGATGACGAATTCGTGCTGCGACCTGCGAGCGCCGAACGCACCGCATCTGCCGCACCCGCAATTCCGGTCGCACAGCCCACGCTGCGTCCGCCCACTCTGCCCCGACCGGCAGCACCACGGCAACCGGCACCTCGACAGCCAACACAGCCAACACAGCGTCCGCCCGTTGCGGCCAAGACGCAAGCCAAACGCCGATCATCGGCGCAGACCCGCGCTTCGCAATCGAAGCGCGCCGTCAAAAAAACCAAACCGCGCCCG
>JAADIU010000342.1 GCA_013151185.1 Planctomycetota bacterium | reverse complement strand
CATGACGCAGGACATCGGTGCGGGCCCGTATGAGCTGCCGTATCGTTGGCGGCCTTTGACTTGGAAAATTGAGGGTGAGGAATATTTCAACGAGCGTGCGACATCGACGCAGCAGACGGGGTTTTCATTCGTCTCGCAGTCGAGGTCATGGCTGCCCGATCCGGTGGGGGGGGTGCTCTGGTTTGGCGTCGACGATACCTACAGCACCGTGTACACACCGATGTATTGTGGCATCACGCGCGTGCCCCATTCGTTTGCGGTGGGCACGGGTTCGTTTGAGGAGTTCACCTGGGAATCGGGTTTCTGGGTTTTCAATTATGTTTCAAACTATGCGTACCTTCGTTACAGCGACATGATCAAGGACGTGCAGATTGTTCAGCGCGAGTTGGAAGGCCGATTCCTGGCCGACCAGCCGGAAATCGATGCGGCAGCCAAAGCCCTCTACGATAAATCGCCTCGCCTCGCGGTCGATTACCTGACTGATTATTCAGTGCGGGCGGGCGACGATACGGTCAAACGTTGGCGCAAACTTGGTGAAGAACTGCTCTTCAAATATCTCGATGGCAACGTCAAGGATGAGCATGGCAAGGTCACGCATCCGGGTTATCCAGAGTCGTGGTATCGCCGAGTGGCCAAGGCGTCGGGCGGTCGGCTTGCGATGAAGAAGCTTAAGCAGGAAGAGGAAGCCCACAAAGTGGCTACGGAGGCTGAGGAGTTGAAGCGGTCGGCCATCGCTGACGGTGTGCTCACCCTTCTCAAAGCCCGTGGTTTCACCGTCGATCAAACGATGGCCGAGAAAGTCTATGCCTGCAAGGATATCAAGAAGCTGGAAAAGTGGCTCGTCGATGCAGCCACCGCAGATGCCCCGGAGAGCCTGTTTGTGGGGCACTGAGCCTGCCCGTCGAAACCGCAAAATGAAGCGTTTTTACCATTTGCCATGTGGTTGACCCCGTTTCCGCGGTCGGTATGATACTCGACTCGGTCTTTTGGCTGACGTGGGCCAATCGAGAGGCATGGCCGTTTCAAAGTGACGGCTGTTTCAACTAGTGACATTGGTAAGGACGTTTCGGACATGGGTAATTATACAGGACCGAAGGTGCGGTTGACGCGCCGCGTTGGCGTGCCGATCTGTGAGACGGCAAAGCACCTCAATCCCAACAAGCCCAATCGCCCCGGAATGCACGGGTACCGACGCGGACGTCCAAGTCTTTATGCCAAGCAGCTCATCGAAAAGCAAAAGATCGCTTTCTATTACAACATTCGCGACGGTCAGTTTCGCAAGTACATGCAGAAAGCCACCTCGTCAAAGCGTGGTACGCTGACCGCAATCCAGCAATTGCTCGAAACCCGTTTGGACAACACCGTCCGACGACTTGGGTGGGCGCGTACGATTTGGCAGGCTCGTCAAGCCGTGGCGCACGGTCACTTCCTCATCAATGGTCGCAAAGCCGACCGTCCCTCGCAGCAGGTGAAAGTTGGCGACGTTATCTCGGTGAAGGAGCGGAGCAAGAAGTTTGTGAAGGACTGCTCCGAAACGTGCGAAGGCCCGCTGCCCCCAGAGTGGCTCGCAGCAGAAGAGGGCAAGCTCGAAGCGCGCGTGGTGCGGTTGCCGATGCCAGAGGATGTGCGTCTTCCGTTCGAGGTCGAGTTCGGTTCGATCATCGAATACTACACCCGCTAGTGTTCCGTCAACCTTGAACTCACGTGTCTGGCTTGAACTTACGGGTATGGGTGCCCCAGCTTTCTAAGCTGGGGGACTGATCTGGAACAAGTTGACCGACTGTGTGCTTGACCGACTGTGCGCACCAAGTCCGTCCCCCACCCTTCCGCTGCGCTCAAGGATGGGGCACCCGCGGCGATTGCTGTCAGCCATACCGCGTTGCGATCACGATTCGCACCCCAAATGGATCACCTCCGCGCGATCTTTGCGCGTTGCCCGGTTGTGTTTGCCGCCTGCCCAATCGCTTCGCAGGTTGATCTTCAATTCGCAAAATGATTCTTTCACTTGACCGGGCGCTACTGTTGCGCGCAAGATACGGGTTGCGGAAAAATTCTATCGGATCACGATCAAGCGAGATTCGCACCATGGCGTATGACACCATCATCACGGGGGGAACCGTTTACACGGCGGCAGGCCCCAAAAAAGTTGACGTGGGAATCAAAGGCCAAAAGATTTCTGCGGTCCGAAAGGGCCTCGTCAAGAGTGGCAAGTCCTCGAAGGGCGGGCGCACTGCGGCGAAGGTCATCGACGCGACGGGTAAATATGTGATTCCCGGCGGGTTGGATGTCCACGTCCATCTGGAGTTGCCCTTCTGCGGAACCGTGTCGAGCGACGATTTCGACTCGGGTACGAAGGCGGCATCGCGTGGTGGGGTGACCACGGTGATCGACTTTGCGATTCCCTACGGCAAAGAATCGATGGCCGACGCATACCGAAACTGGCGCAAGAAAGCCGACCCCAAAACCTGCGTCGATTACTGCTTCCACATGGCCATCACCAAGTGGGACAAGCACGGACCCGAGATGGCCAAGATGGTCAAGAAGGGCTGCCCGACGTTTAAAGAGTTCATGATTTACGAATCGGAAGGTTGGCAGTCCGACGACCGTGCCATCTTCGGCGCGTTGGAAAATTGCAAGAAACTCGGCGCGATGTTGTTGATTCACGCAGAGTCAAGCCGCGTCCTCGATGAGTTGATTGCCCGAAGTCACACGAAGCCGTTGATGAAGAAATACGGTGCGCGTTTGCATGGCATGACCCGTCCCAACTTCATCGAAGCCGAGGCCATCCAACGTGCGGTGAAGTGGGCGGAGGTCACCGACGGCACGCTCTACATCGTTCACATGTCCACGGCAGAGGGGGCTGATATTATCCGCGATGCCCACCGTCGGGGCGTGAACGTGCTGGCTGAAACCTGCGCGCAGTACTTGGTGCTCGATGATTCAAAGTTTGCCTTGTCCGATGGGCATCTCTATGCGTGCTGTCCGCAGATCAAAAAGAAAGCCGACCAGAAGCGCTTGTGGGAAGGGCTGAGGAAGGACGACGTGTGCGTGGTTTCGACCGACACATGTTCGTTCACGCGCGAGCAGAAGGCAATGTGGAAGGGCGATTGGACGAAAATTCCGATGGGCATGCCCGGTTTGGAAACGCTCTTGCCCATCGTCTATACGCATGGCGTGTTGAAGAAACGGCTGACCATGCAGCAGTTTGTCGAGAAATGCTGCTCCAACCCTGCAAAGGTGATGGGCCTTTATCCGAAGAAGGGCGTCATCGCGCCGGGAAGCGATGCGGATGTCGTGGTCTTCGATCCGAAGAAACGCATCAAGGTCGATCATGAAAAGATGGAGACCAACACCGATTGGAATCCCTTCCAGGGTTGGTCGCTGGCTGGGTTTGCCGAGACGACGTTTTGCCGAGGTCGAAAGATCGTGGACGACTACAAGTTCTGCGGCAAAAACGGATGGGGAAAGTGGTTGCCCCGCAAGTCGGCAGGCAAGTTGTAGATCGCTTGTAGATCGCCTTCGATGCAAATCAAACGCATTGATTGAAGTTGGATTGTTGAGGTTTATGTATGCCCCGCGCAGGTGACAATTTATCGGCAGAGCAGTTGAAGCAGAATTTTGCTGACTTGCCGGCACCGCTGGAATTGGACGAAGCGCTGACCGATGCGGCGCGGTGTTTGTATTGTTTCGACGCACCGTGTACGCGGGCATGTCCCACGCACATTGATATTCCAAAATTCATCCGCCAGATCATGCACCGCAATTCGATTGGCGCAGCGCAGACAATTCTGGAGGAGAATATTCTCGGAGGAAGCTGTGCCCGGGCGTGTCCAACGGAGGTGTTGTGCGAAGGGGCGTGCGTGGACAATACGCTGCTCAAAGCACCGGTTCAGATTGGCCGCTTGCAGCGATACGCCTGCGATGCAGCCACCGCGAAGGGCGTTCGGTTTTTTGAAGCGCCACCGCCAACGGGCAAACGTGTTGCAATCGTGGGATCGGGTCCGGCGGGTTTGTCTTGCGCCCACGAATTGCGGCGAGCCGGGCACGAAGTTGTGGTTTTTGAAGCCCGCGACATTCCGGGTGGGCTGAACACGCTTGGCATTTCGGCCTATAAGATTTCGACCGAGTTTTCGCTGAGTGAAGTCGAGCTGGTCCAGCAGATTGGCGTGGATATTCGCTTGAACCATCATGTGGATGCAGATGGGCTACGCCAATTGGTCGCCGACTACGACGCGGTATTCATGGGGATCGGGCTGGGGCGAACTGCACCGCTTGGGATCGAGAACGAAGACGCTCCCGGTGTTTGGGAGGCGCTCGATTTCATTTTTCAGACGCATACAAAACCGTTCGAAGATTGCGAAATCGGCAAGCACGTTTTGGTGATCGGCGCCGGTAACACAGCGGCTGACATTGCGACGCAAGCCACCCGCCTCGGCGCAGAAAAGGTGACCATCGCGTATCGGCGGGGTGAAGAGGCGATGCCCGCATTCGCGTATGAGTATGAATACATGAAATCGGACGGTGTGCTATTTGATTGGCACGCCCAACCGAATCGCGTGGTTGTGTCCGACGGTGTGGCGACCGGTGTTGAGTTTATCCGCACGAAGCTGGCTGACCCGTCATCGAGAACGAGCAAGTTGTCGACCATTTCGGGCAGCGAGTTTGTCATTTGTGCAGACATGATCGTGAAGGCGCTCGGGCAGGTTCCACTGTCGGGCCTGCTTGATTCGCTCCCCAACTTGAAAGTGGACAGTGGTAAGGTTTCGATCGATCCCGCCACGGGTGCGACGAGCATTCCAAAGCTGTTCGCAGGTGGCGACTGCATCAGCAAGGGTGGCGAGATTGTCGACGCGGTGCAGCAAGGCAAGATCGCTGCAAGAGGAATCAACGGTTCGTTGTAGCGTGCGTTTGTTGCAGGATGGTTTCGTTGTAGGGTGGGCCATGCCCACCATACCGCTGAGAAAGTTAGGCCGCTGAGGAAGTGAGGCATTTGTCATGGCGTTACCGGATCTGACAACAGAGTTCTGCGGAGTCAGCGCCCCCAACCCGTTTTGGTTGGCGTCTGCACCCCCGACGAATTCGGCGTATCAGGTCCGCCGAGCCTTTGAAGCCGGGTGGGGTGGCGCGGTTTGGAAAACGCTGAACCACGAGCCCATCGTCAATGTGTCGTCGCGCTATGGCGCGGTGGACTATGACGGCAGAAAAATCCTTGGCCTTAACAATATCGAACTCATCACCGACCGTACGCTGGAGGTCAATCTTCGCGAAATCGCAGAGGTGAAGCGCGATTTTCCGAACCACGCCCTGTTCGTGTCATTGATGGTCGAAACCAAACGCGAGACCTGGCACGACATCGTCAAGCAAACGCAGGACACCGGTGCGGATGGTATCGAATTGAATTTCGGGTGCCCGCACGGAATGAGCGAACGCGGGATGGGAGCGGCTGTCGGACAGGTTCCCGAATACACCCGCATGATCACCGAGTGGGTCAAGGAAGTTGCGACGATTCCGGTCATCGTCAAGCTCACGCCCAATGTCACGCACGTCGCCACGGTAGGCCGAGCGGCTGCCGAGGGCGGAGCCGACGCGATTTCGCTTATCAATACGATCAACTCGATTATCGGGATCGATCTCGACACGCTCGCGCCCAAACCGTCTGTTCGTGGTAAAGGGAGCCACGGTGGATACTGCGGGCCTGCGGTGAAACCGATCGCGCTAAACATGGTTTCGGAGTGTGCCCGCGACAAGGATATCAACATTCCCATCAGCGGTATCGGTGGAATCCAATCCTGGCAGGACGCGGTGGAGTTTATGCTTGTCGGTGCGGGCAGCGTTCAGGTTTGCACGGCTGTCATGCACTACGGATTCAGAATCGTCGAGCATCTCATCAGTGGGATGCAGGGGTGGATGCTCGAACGCGGGTACAAATCGACGAGCGATTTCGTCGGGTTGTCAGTGCCAAATATCCGTCACTGGGGCGACCTCGATCTGAATTACAAGGTCGTCGCGGAAATCGATCAGGAGAAATGTGTTCACTGCGGTCTCTGCTATATCGCATGTGAAGACGGTTGCCATCAGTCCATCGAACGAGAGCAGCAGCCCGTCGACGAGTATCTGGCAAGCAACGGGCATCGTGCCGAGTTGCTGCGCAGCGGTGGTATCACGGTGGTGCCCGGCGCGGGTGAAGACTACGTCAACATCCTCACGATCAATCAGGACACCTGCGTGGGTTGCAACATGTGCTCGCTCGTTTGTCCGGTCGATCGGTGCATCAGCATGAAGGAAGTCGACACCGGCAAAGCGCCGATGAGTTGGTCCGAATATCAGGAAGGCCTAGCCGCAGGTACGATCGACAAAATTCAACCCCCCGAGCATGTGTAGCGAACGCCCCAGCCCCCTGCCCCTGCGATCGTGCTGACTGGTCAAGCAAGAACATCCCCCCGAATGCTGGCCGTGCTCGACGGATTTCGATCGTGTCCTATTTTGCAGGGGGTCATCCTCCTGCTTCGATTATAACTCCTCGAATTCTGAGTTGATTTGGGGAAGGTTATCAGTCCATATCTGAGTTTGTAAACTGCAAGTTGACATGGTTTTTGCCCCCGCTTAACATTAAGCGTCTTGGGGATGCTTTCTTCCACGTTGGTTGGGTTGTGGAGGGAGTGATTGTATTGCTTAACTTTTCGTCTCTTGGGGAAGAGGCGGACGACGGGAATCGGGCGGCATGGAAGCCGGATCCCGCTGATGGGGACAAAGCGAAGTGCTGGGGTACAAATCAGCTTTGGGCTTTGGGTTGCCCGCCTATCAGAGACATTCAGTTTTAGGGAATTCAGTTTCAGAAAGATTTAGTTCCACCGGTCGTGGTGTTCCGATTGCGGAACGTCAAGTCCCAATTTGGTGGACGTGCATCTTTCTCGTTTGGGATATGAAGAAACATCCAATCTAAGAAGTTGACATCGAACGTGCGTGTCTCGGATAGGCTGGGTCATTGTCACGCCATCGCAATAAGGCCACTTTTCTCTTGAGGAAGAAAAGGAGCGAGAGCTTATGAAAGCTAAAATTCGGAGTAAGTTTCGACGGAAGGTAATGAGCACCGTCATGGCGGCTGCTTTGGTTGCCGTACCCACGGGCGGTCTGATCATGACCGGTTGTGTTGGCGGCAGCGGCGGGCTGTTCGGCGTGCAAGACTATGTTCGCGATCTCTTTGGGATCGGTTCATTGGCGTTGCAGTTGTTTGGTCCCAAACCTGTTGGACCCGCTGGTCCTGCTGGCGCGCAAGGCGCACCGGGTGAAGACGGAGTCCAAGGTGAACCCGGAGCACCCGGACAGGATGGTCAAGCGCTGCCGGGTACCGATGGTGAGCCTGGTCCCGCAGGTCCGCAAGGCCCCGAAGGTCCTGAAGGTCCGCGAGGACCGTCCGGCTCGCGTGGATCAAGTGGTTCGACTGGGCCTGCTGGTCAAGACGGTGAAGACGGTATCAGCGTTTGGGACATCAACGAGAACGGCAGAAGAGACTTCTGCCACCCGATTCTTCAGGATGAATTCGGCAACTGCCTGAATTTTTATCCGTGCGAAGGCAATGGAACCAAAGGCCAGACGGCGCGAGTCCGCGGTACTGGTGGGGACGAAGGCGACGGTATTTGCTTCTGCCCGGAGGTTGTTGAACCTTCAACCGATCTGTACGACATCTGCGGTTACAGTGAAGACGTCAATACAGACGGTGTCATCGATGTTCTGGACGGTCAAGGTCCGCAGGGCCCCCAAGGTCCAGCTGGTCCTCAAGGTCCGGAAGGCCCCGCAGGCACGAACGGCTTGGATGGTGAAACCGGACCAGCCGGTCCCGCAGGCAGCAATGGTTTGGACGGTGCAGACGGTGCAGATGGTGCAGATGGTGCCGCAGGCCCGTCGCTCTTCAACAGTGTCTTCATCGACCAGTTCTTCACGGTTCCCGGTGGAACATACGCCGCATTCAATCAGAACGCGGCTGACCCGTTCGCGGCAGTCAATACTTTCGAGCCGTCACTCGGACCTTGTGGTGTCGATACGGTAGCCTATCGCGCTCCGGTTCCGCAGCGTTACGATGTTGGCAATGACAACAACCCGATGACCATGCGAATGTTCATCTGGCGTGAAGGTGGCGAGGGTATCTGCTCGGTACTGCGTATCGATGGTTTTCTCGGAAAAGCGGGCGATAATCGTCCCACCATTCAGGGCACACAGAACACCCGCTTCATCAGCGTCGGTCCTGCTCCGGCTCCCGGTGGATCGTTGTTGATCATCGATCTTCCGCTCGGTCCAGCCGGTCTCAATCTCGACTTCTTCAACAACATCGATGCTGGCGATCTCATGGCGTTTGAAGTGAACCGTCTCGGTGCCGACGACAAGTTGGGAATCTTCGATGATGGTGGTTGCTACACCTTCCTCGGCGTGGATTTGTTTGAGTCCGCGGCTGGCGATGCTTCGGTGATGACGGTCAATGCCACTGTGTATCAGTCCGCCAACGAGTTGTTCCAGAATCCTCCGGATTGCGGTACAAGTGAAGTCTGCCCGTTCCGCGATGACTTCAACCGTGCTGACAGCAATGGCGTCGGAAACAACTGGACCGAGTTCGAAGTGGCCGATGACAACGCATCGATCGCGAACAACTGGTTGAGCCTCAGCGACGACCAATTCGACATCGTGCCGGTCTTCGCAGAAGAGGCCAAGGTCGTTCAGGAAGACATCAACGTGGCCGGTGTCACGGGGTTGTTCGTCCGCTTCAGTTGGACGTCGCAGGCCGAATCCGACAACGATCAATTCATTGTCGAGTGGCGTCCTTGTGGCACCACCGATTGGATCGAAGCTGCTACCCTCAATCTCTTCGATCATGTGCCGGGCGTGTTCGTCACGGACACCGTTGACATTTCCGCCCTTGCAGACGGCGAATCATGTCTCGATCTTCGATTGCGGACGTCCACCAGTCAGATAGCGGAAGGTGCGTTCATCGACTTCGTCGAGGTTTGCGGCACGTCGGTTGGCCAGGATCAAGGCCCGTTCTAACCGGCGGTTCGGTCCATATCTTGTCAGGTTCTAACCAGCCCCGGCAGCGATCTCGCTGTCGGGGCTTTTTGCATTTCGCATGCAGCCGCTGCCCATCTCCCGCCAACCTTCACTATCGGACGTTGATCCGAGCGAACGCGATCACTGTCGCTTAATCCTGCTCAGGGCATCGCTCCACAATCGTAGAGTTCAAAACGAGTTTCAAACCAGCACCTTTCGCCCTCGGATGGTTGAGCGAGTGGCGGGTGCATAGGTCTTGATCATTTCACTTTGAATAGGGTTGGGTTTGGAGAACGCGATGTCCCGGATGAACTGCACGACCGTTGTTTCGCTCCTGACGTGCTTCCTGTTTCTTAGTGCGTGCAACAGCGGTGGGAACACCGGCAACGAACGGGGTGTACTCTTCTTGACGCTCGCGGAAGATGCTGATGGGGATGGCGTCGAAGACAGCCAGGATGGGTGCCCCGAAGATGCCAACAAGACCGACCCTGGGCAGTGCGGTTGTGGTGAGGACGAAACCGATGGCGACCAGGATGGCGTCGCCGATTGTGTGGATGAGTGCCCCGCGAACGAATTGAAGACGGCTGCCGGCGAGTGCGGTTGCACCGAGGACGAGGACGACTCGGACGGAGACGGAACGCCCGACTGCGTTGATGATTGTCCCGACGATGCTGCAAAAACCAGCCCCGGAGCGTGCGGCTGCTCGGTGGAGGATACGGACTCTGATTCCGATGGCATAGCCGACTGTGTCGATGGGTGTCCTACCGATGCCAACAAAACCAATCCCGGCGCGTGCGGATGTGGTGAAAGTGATATCGACACCGACGCCGACGGAACGCCCGATTGCACCGACAACTGCCCGGATGATGCGCTCAAGACCGAGCCCGGTGCGTGCGGTTGCGGGGTTGTCGATATCACCTCGAATGGCGGGGCTTCGATTACGTTCAACGTGATTTTCAACGATCCCGACGTGGCATTTACGGAGTACTATGAACCCATCCAAACGTCTCTGGTGCAAGCGTCAAACGATTGGGCAGCGAATCTTGCCGCGCCGAGCCCGGTCAGCATCGAAATCCAGGTATCGTTCATCAATCACGAGGTCGCCGTCGCAACCGCAGCCAGCATGGTGTCGGTGTTCGTTCGCGACAACGGCGAGTTCCGGGTGTTTGAACAGGGTGTTGCCTCGGAAATTCGTACCGGGTTCGATCCGAATGGCGACACGCCGGATGCTCAGGTCAATATCGATATCGACACGCTGATCAAGAATTTCTGGTTCGATCCCGACCCCGCCGCCCGCACCGCGCCGATTCCGGAATGTCAGTTCGTGGGCGAGTGGATTTGTTTCCTCGATGCCTACTCGATCTTGGCACACGAAATGGGGCACGCGCTGGCCTACAACGGAATGCGCGATCCGGATACGGGGGCTGTTGGTGAAGTTGGCTCGACGTTTGATGAACAGGTCGAGGTCATCGGTGGTTCGATGTTCTTTGTCGGGCCAACGGCCGTGGCTGTCCACGGATCGAACATTCCACTGGCCGACCCTGCGCACCTCGATCTGGCGACCTTGATGAATCCGGTCATCGAATTCGGCGAGCGCAACGAAATTTCCAACTTGGACGTCGCCATCTGCACCGACATCGGTTTGCCATTGGCCATCGAGTCGAACAGTTGTGCGTCGCCCCCAGCGCTGCGGAACATTCAGCCAACGGTGCTCGGACCCAAGCCCGAACACCGCGGCTGCTTGCGAAGCAATTGTCCGCATCGGTTGAAGGCGGCGCTCAAACAAAATCCCATCGACGCGACATTGAGGCTGGAAGACTTTCTTCCCTGATCTCCGGTGTGTGTGACATGGGCGCGCCGATTCACAACGGAGACGGGCCTCAACAACGAACGGTCCAGCCACCTGTTACTGGCGGTTGGCTGTCCAGTTCGCGAGGGGTGTCTGCGAATTGCTTTCAAAATACTGTCCGCTTGCAACACCGGTCGTCGCGTTGACGGTGCCAACGTAAACGCCCTGATTGAAATTCAGCAGCACGTCGGCATTGTCTCTAAAGGTGATTTCACCGGCGGCACTCACGCTGCCGGTGAGCGTGAAGTTCCCCGTGTTGGCCCAACTGCTGGTCCCGGTGAGCGAACCGTCATTCGCGACGGTGATTGCGATGTTGTGGGCCGCTGTGGCTGGCGTCGTCACACCACCTGCGTAGGTTCCGCTGAAGGTTGGTCCCTGCTGGCCACCGCCGCCTCCACCCGCGCCACCACCTGGGTTTTGTCCACCGTCTGCCTGAAAGGGAGGGGGTAATTCAAATCCCTGAATCGACTGAGCCTCGAAGAGGCTGATCATCTCCCGCAGGAATTTTGCATGTACGCCGAAGTTGTTGTTGGCAGCCGCCGTCCTGTCCTGAATCAAATCGCCTTGCGCGTTCACGGTTACGATGACCGTCACTGTGCCCGCGTTGTGGACGGCTGCCACCTTCCCACACAGCACCAGGGCGGAACCACTCGTTCCAGGTGTTGTCGGAATCTGATGTTGAATGACATCCGTATTCTCTGCCGTGACCACTTCGTTGGTGCTGTGTGATCGCAGCGCGCTGATATTCCCCGTGAGTGACGTTGCCTGTGGCACGGTTTCGTTCGGTGTGATCTCGAACAAATCTTGCACGTCGCCCGGGAAGCCCGCCAACAACAGTTCTTCTCCCAAATCGAGATCCAGCAATTCGGTGTCGCTCGCGATCGTTAGAGTGTTCGACAATTCTTCCTGCGTCGTGAACAAGCCGATATCCGGAGATGATAGCGGATCGCCGGTATAGTCTGGGTGGGTCAGCGCCCGAAGCAATGTGACCACGGTTCCGGTGCCCGATTGAACCGCGACGACCTCATCAACCTGAATCCCCGTGAGTCCGTTGAAGAATTCCGTAACGTGTGCGTTGGTTGCGAGCAGGCGGTCGTCCACAGCGAACGCGGTGCCAAGTGTGAAAAACCGGACATCGTTCTCACCCGGTCCCACACGGATGCGAAGAACGACGGCGTAGGCGGCTTCGTTCATCTTCTCGAATGTTGAGGCGTTCGACGGGCAACTCGTCGACCCACCGGGCAAAGGCGTGCATCCAGCCCATGTTGTGATGGCGGCGAG
>JAADIU010000304.1 GCA_013151185.1 Planctomycetota bacterium | reverse complement strand
ACGGGTTCCACATCTACTGGGAGAACCCGGGCGATAGCGGTCTCGCTCCCAAGGTCACATGGAATCTGCCCGAGGGCTTTCGTGCGGGCGCCGTTCGTTTTCCCGCGCCGGAGCGTCATGTTTCGGGCGGCTTGGTGACCAACATTCTCAAGGGTTCGCCCATTTTGCTAGCCACGCTGACACCACCGGCTGACTTGGCGGTGGGATCGGATGTCACGATCGATGCGAATGTCAGTTGGTTGGTTTGCAAGGAGGCGTGCTTTCGCGGTAGTCGTAAGGTCAGTCTCACGCTGCCCGTTGCAAAGGCCTCGAAGCCGATCGACAACGACATTGTATTCAAGATGGCAAGGCGTGCGATCCCTGTCGCGTCGAAAGATGCTTCCTACGTTTCAATCAAGCCGTCCGTTTCCGCAAAGGCGATCAAGAAGGGCGATGCGTTCGAGTTGATTCTCGATGTCGATATCAAGGACGGATACCACACACAGTCGAACGCACCGCTTGTCGACTTTTTTGTTCCGACAGCCGTGTTCGTGCGGAGCGTGGGGGGGCTTACTTTTGGCGAGCCCGTCTGGCCCAAGCCGCACCTGCGTGAAGACAAAACGTTCGGCAAAATCAGCGAGTTCGTCGACGCGTTCAAGGTGCGCGTGCCGATCAAGATCGAGTCGCCAACATCCAGCGCAGATGTTCGGATCACCGGGATATTGAAGTATCAAGCCTGCGATGAAAAGGGGCGGTGTTTTTCACCGCAAGCCGTCGAGTGGGCTGTGAATGTTGAGTCGAGTTCCGTGTTGAGCGGGGCGAGCGCGCCAGCCGATACGGCGGTTGTCAAAACGCCGACTCCTGTGCCAACCGTTGCGATAGATGATGTCGAGGACGCAGCCACAACCGAAGCAGCGACGGTAGCAGATGCCGCACCAGACGGTATTTCGACAGACGATGTTTCAACGGACGGTGTCCCCGCGGTGAGTGCGAAGACCACCAAGGTGCCCGACGGCAGTTGGGTCGCAAAGTGGGGACTATGGGGCGCGATCCTTGGCGGTATGATTGGTGGATTGATACTCAACATCATGCCGTGTGTACTTCCGGTCATCTCGATCAAGATTCTGAGTTTCGTGCAACAAGCCGACGAAGACCCCAAACGCGTGTTCCATCTCGGTCTGATGTTCTGCCTGGGAATCATCGTATCGTTCTGGGGGTTGGCGGGTGGAATTCTCACCTTGCGACACTACTTTGACTCGTCGGCAGGTTGGGGTGCGTTCTTTCAGCGCCCCGAATTCATCGTTGGCATGAGTGCGATTGTGTTCGCGTTTGCACTGAGCTTGTTCGGTGTGTTTGAGATTTCGCTGCCCGGAACAGCCTCCACGAAGATTGCCGGCGCAACCGATCGCGAAGGATTGACGGGTGCATTCATGAAAGGCGTACTCGCCACACTCCTGGCGACGCCATGCACCGCCCCCTTCCTTGGTCCGGCGCTCGCATTTGCCTTAACGAGTTCGACGGTGGTGGTCGCAATTGTGTTCACAGCCGTCGGTGTCGGGATGGCGCTTCCATATTTCCTTCTGACCGCAAACCCCGGATGGCTCAAATACCTTCCGCGCCCCGGTGCTTGGATGGACACATTCAAGCAATTTATGGGCTTCCTGTTGATGGCGACGGTTCTGTGGTTGATCTGGATCTATGCCGGTCTGACCAGCGCTGATGAACTTGTGATGCTGCTGCTGTTTCTTGGCGCTCTTGCGGTGGCGTGCTGGATTTATGGGAAAGTCAATCCGCTCTGGAATGGTTCAAAAAGGGCGGCTTTCGTTGTTCTCGCGATTGCCATTGCGGGATCGGGTACCTGGTACTCCTTCCTGTATGAACCTCCACAACTCGATTGGAAGACGTATTCACAGGGACGCGCCGAAAGCTTGTCAGCCGACGGATACACAGTCTATGTGGATTACACCGCCCGGTGGTGTGCAACATGCCAAACGAACAAGAGTATCGTTCTTCACAGCAACGTGGTTCGTCGACGCTTTGAAAGTGATCATACGATTGCGTTGAAAGCAGACTACACCGAACCCGATCCCGAAATTTCTGAGGATTTGCTTCGTTTTGGTCGAGAGGGTGTCCCGTTGAATATCATCTATCCAGCGGGGAAACCGGACGAACCCATCGTGCTACCGACCATTTTGACCAAGTCGATTGTGCTCGAAGCCCTGAAGAAAGCAGGTCCGTCGCAAACAGAGGAGCCCATTTCCGATCAAGCTGTTGCGTCGGCGAAATAGTCTGATGCAACGGTACTCGGTCATCACCAACAAACTCCCACGCGAGATCGTCCTGCTCAAAGGGCTGCCGTGCGTTTGGAGCAAGTGTACGTTTTGCGATTACATCGACGATAACACGTCGGACGAAGTACATATTCAACGGGTGGCTGATGAAGAGCTGGCAAAAGTCACGGGCAAGTATGGCCGCCTCGAAATCATCAACTCGGGTAGCATTCAGGAACTGACGCAGCCCGTCCTCGATCAAATCCACGCGCTGCTGACGCGGCTAAACATCGAAGAATTCATTTGTGAGTCGTACTGGTCATACCGAAAGCGCTGGGACGAAACGCGGGCCTTCTTTCCCGTTCCGACGCGGATCAAGCTGGGCGTGGAGACCTTCGACGATCATGTTCGCAATGGCGTGCTGAACAAGGCGATGTATTTCGACGACCCCTCAGACGTGGCAAGACTGACCGATACGATTTGCCTGATGGTGGGAATTCGCGGTCAAACGAAAGACATGATCCGCCGCGACATCGACATTCTGTTGAAGCAGTTCGCGTATGGGTGTGTGAACTCGTTTACGCCGAATACAAAAAGCGCCGGGTTGATCGACCCCGATATCAAAGCGTGGTTTCGCGAAGAATTTTCGGAACTCGACGCCCTCCCTAATATCGAAGTACTGTGGGAAAACACGGATTTCGGCGTCGGTGAGATGTCGCTGCCGATCCTGTAAATCATCGTGCGGGTGCCCCCCAATCCTGTTCGGGATAGTGATTGCTTGCTTGGCGGATTCTCAGTAGACGGGCGTTTTGGCGTGAGTTTTGGGTGATGTTTGCTGGGAGTTCGGATTATTCTTTGTGGGGGGATTATTCTTACGCAGCATCGACGGCCGGCGCGTTGTGGGTGAACCGTCGGTTCAGGATTGAGCTTTTAATTTTTTCGATGTGCGCGAGTAGCTCCTCTTCGCTGGCCAAGCTGGAAGAATAGAAGCAGATCATCTCATAGGTTCGCGGCATCGGGTTCTTGCCGGTCCACAGCGCGACCAGCGGGCAAGCGATGATGGCCACATACGTCTGGTTTTCGATACCGTCTTGACAGTGACTGATCAGATGCCAACAGCCCAGAAGGTGCTTGAAAACCAGAAGAAAATTTCGATGGCCCAGCGGTGTTTGTAGATCAGCGCGATGGCATCGCAGATGGTCTGGATGCCTGTCCGTGTCTTGGCGCGCCAAGCGGCGTTAACGCTCAAGGACGTCCCGACGGCGGTATGGATGGTGACTGCGATATTGATCTCGCCGATTTCGCAATTATGCAGGGGCAGTTCACCGGTCCCTTGGAGTAGAGGTCGCCAGAACCAACTTTCGATCCTCCCAGTTTCCTTGTCGTATCGACGCCATTGGACCCTGACACCGGTGAAGTCGATGTCGAGGTTTCTCTCGGACGATTCGTCAACCAACCTGACCCCATCTTTGGTCCTCCGTAATGTTAGAATTCCTCCAACATTAGCGCCGGGTGACGGATTCGCGTAGGTTTCCGGGCGTTGGTGTTGGTACCCGATGACTGCGAATCTGACCTTGATGGCGACGGCGACACCGATCTGCAAGACTTCGCGGTGCTCCAGATGATCTTTGGTTTGTAGCGCCAGCGCAATCGGCGTCCTCGCGCGCTCTTTGCCGGCTGCCACGGATTCCGCCCGCTTTGGCGGAACTCGCATTGCGGTGTGTGGCTATGCAGTTTGGGCTTCGGATTTCGCTCCTTCGATCATGATGCTGCTGACCAGGTCGAGGGCGACTGACCAGTCGCCGTTTAGTTGTTCGGTCCAGGCGTCGCCGGCAATTTCGCCGAGGACTTCCAACAGCGTGTCGCGAACGAGTGGATAGTGTTCCGGTGCCGCGCCGTAACCCGCATGACGTTGTCCCATTTGCGAGAGCGGGTCGAGCAGTTTGTCGGGCGTGCGGATATTTTGCACAACGAGGACGAGCGATGCGATGAGCTTTTGCTTCTGGTCGTTCATCTGGTCGGGGAACATCGGGCGAACCTGCGGATAACGGGCAAAGAGAAGGGCGTAGAAGCGATCTGCCAACTCCTGCGCTCGGGGTGCGACCAAGTTGAAACTGCTCTCCAACCGCTCGATTCGTTGCTGATCCATGACGTCTACTCCTGCAAATAGCGACAGACTCGCTCCAACGTGGCCAGCACCGACGGGGGTTCTGAAATCGAAACACGTTGGACGCTGGAGGGAGTCTACGATTTGACGGAGTTAGTCGATTGCGGTTGGCGAGCGAGTCCGGAAAATGTGGCGGTTGCGTGGGCGTCGACGTGGGTGAAAGACCGCCGTTCAATGGCAGCCGTCGCTGCCGAGTTAGAAGAGACGCTGTTGTGCGCTTGGGCCATAAGCGTTCTGAATGGCTGGACGATCACGGACCAAAACGAAGTGTCACTCACCCGATTCTTGGCCCGATTTCTTGGGAATCCGCGCACACGTTTTTGGCTTTGCACCATTGGGATGACCGCTTCGGCGTTGCCCATGCGGGTGCCGTGATGGGACACGCTGTGTCCACCATCTCACCTTGCGTTGACCTGCGGTGGGCACGGACCACCCTACCAAGGATGTCGCAACAAGTGCATCAACCTTTGCAGAAGCGGCACTAACTCGGACCGCCCAATTGCGCGACGAACAATGCGAGGTCGTTGAGGTCTACCATTTCGTCGCCGCTGATGTTTGCGGGTTCACATCCACCGTCAGCCGCTTGCCCGAAGCAGATCATGAACGCGGCGTAATCAATCAGGTCGACATCGCCGTCGGGTTCAAAGTCGCCGTTGCCAAACGCGACGCACGAATCGTTTGTCTCGTTGCACCAGGTTGCCCCCATGCACGGCGGGCTGCCGGTGACACAGTCCAGCAGAGGATCGCAAGTTTCGGTCCCATCGCAGAAGAGGTTGTTGTCGCAATTTGAATCGACTGGGGCATTGTCGCAAGAATTCGTGCCCTCGTTGCATGAGTCATTCGTGCATGTGACCCCATCGTCGCAATTCACTGGCGTACCCGGCTGGCAGTCCGAAACTGCGTTGCATACTTCGACGCCGTTGCAGAATGCCCCGTCGTCACAACTGGCTTGATTCGGTGTATTGTCGCACGAGTTGGTGCCTTCGTTGCAGGCGTCGAGCGTGCAGGTCACACCATCGTCGCAGTTCACCGGCGTGCCCGGCTGACAGTCCGAAACTGCGTTGCATGTTTCGACGCCGTTGCAGAATGCACCATCGTTGCAACTGGCATCGTTCGGGAGATTGTCGCACGACGTGGTGATTTCGTTGCAGAAGTCGACGGTACAGGAAACCCCGTCGTTGCAATCGATCGGCGTGCCCGACTGGCAGGCTCCGTTGCCATCGCAGGTTTCGGCACCGTTGCAGAAAATACCATCATCGCAGTCCGGATCGATGGAACAACCCAAGCCGAAGCGCAGATCGACCACAACCGGAAGATGGTCCGATGAGTTGGAAGCCAGCGTATCGCCCGATTGCAAACCAGCGGCAGCCAATGCGGAGCCGGTCATCGTATTCGTATTCAGTATGAAACTATTGGCGACGGTGATGATGCTGTCGGTGTAGAAAATCCGGTCCAGTGCTGACGGTGCAAATTGCCCGCTGCCCTGCCAAGTGAAGGTGTCTCCGGTGAACGGGTCGGCTGGCATGAGGTTGGTGATGTCGCTGACGTCCCAGTCGCCCGAAACGTCGACGCCATACATGCCCTCATCCTGAATGTTCCCAGTGGTGATGGTGTCCTCCGGCTGGGGTCCGCCAACCATGTTGAAATCGCCCAGCACAACCATCGGTGTGTCGGTGGGCAGAACGATGTTGTTGCCGGACGCTCGTGCGACACCCCTGGCGTCACCGAGCCAATTGGCGATGGCATCTGCGCTGTCCTGGCGTTTTTGATCTTCCGAGCCACCTGCGTTTCCGCAACATTTAAGGTGTACACCGAGCAGGTAAACATCGCGCGAGTAGTCTGCGTCGGGCAGATCGGCCAATGCGATGGTGACTCCGCGCGTTGATGAAGCAGGAATCGTGTCGGTCCGTCTTATGGTGAGGGGGAAGCGCGACACCAACACCGTCCGGATGCCAGCAAATAAACCGAAATGGACCTGCCACCCCCCGGCAGTTGGAAGGATGCCGTCCATGCGGTTTTCAATATCGCTGACGGAGATTCCGCTTGGAAACTCCTGGAAGCAAATGATGTCCGGATCGAGCGCAATGAGAATACGGTTGAACTCTGCATCGGTGTTGGAGTCGTCAATGAAGTTTCGGTTGTGGTTGTAGGTGACGATGCGCACATCCAATGGATCGTCGCGCGTGTAGTCGCCAGCCAGCGGATCGAACCCCTGCGCAACACCCGCCCAAGCGCAGACGACCATGACCAACGATGCGCCAAACGGGCGCCCATTGCAACGCGATAGACAAAATATCATTCTTCTTTCCTTCCCATGCCGTACCACCACGGCTTGCTCCAATCGCGGCGTTTCCGCACACGGCTGACCGACCCTATCGTAGCAGATCAAGCTGGCGAATTGCACCCCCGCGATAGCGAACACGCTTCATTTGCTAAGTGCAAACGTCCAATAAACTCATCCCACGCCGTTGTACCGGACGGTCCGCGTTCTTGTTGCCGCCAACGTTTCGTTTAGGTAACTCGTTCCGGCTTTGCCTGTGACCGAAGCGATACCCAGCAATCATCCACCCAGCAGCCATCCTAGCAGGACTCGCGCTTCCAACTCTGCAATGCTTAGAAAAATCTAAGAATCAGGTTGCCAGTGGGAGATACACGCTGATTGTGGTGCCGATTGATGGTGTGGTTCGCACGTCGATGAATCCGCCGGATGATTGCACGATGGCGAACACGACGGCCAGCCCCATGCCGCGCTGACCGTGTGCGTCTCGCGGCTTTGTGGAGAACAGCGGCTCGAACAGACGCTTGAGTACGTCGTCGGTCATTCCACAGCCCGAGTCAGATACGCTGAGCAGGGCGTGCGGTTTCTTCTGGCGTGAGGCTTGAGGCGAAGCCACCTCAACCTGCCTCGTGCTGATTTCAAGTCGGCCCCCATTTGGCAGTGCATCTCTCGCATTGTAGACCAGATTCATTGTAATTTGCGTCAGGTGATCTTTGTCGACGACGGTTTGGATGTCCGCGTCGCAGTCGAGTTTGAGGTCGATGTTCTCCAGAAACGCTTCATCGAGAGACCCAAGAATCGTTGTGACCGTCTCCGAAAGATTTAGCCGCTGCGGTTGGCCTTCATCTGTCGAGGCAAACCGCGTCAACCGTCTGGCAAGGTTCGACGCCTGCATGCACGCCTCCAACGCCGTTGTCGTGCGCTGCGTTGTCAATTCGTCGGTGCTGGTTTTTTGAATCATGCGCAGTGAGGATGCGGCGCTGTGCAGCAGGTTCTTGAAATCATGGGCGATACCGCGCGCCAGGTTGACCGTGGCTTCGATGGTTTCAGATCGCCGCACCTGTCGCTGTAGGTTGTTGCGCTCGGTGACGTCGCGAATGACGATGGCGGCCATCCGTGTTTGAGCGTAGTCGACGGCGTACGCGGTGATGTCCACAACGACCGGTCGCCCGGATCCAAACGGAAGTTCGACGTCAGACAGCTTGAGTGGGCGATTGGCGGCGACCACCTCGTGGATGAATTGCCACCAGTCACGCCCAGCAAGCTGCCACGCCGGCCAGGCTTCATTTGGTGATTGACCCACGGCGCCCGCTGCATCGACACCGAGAATGTCCGTGTCACCGAAATGGCATTCTTGAATCACCGCGGATTGATCGCAAATGATCACGACGTCCTTCTGATTTTCAAACAGGCTGCGGTATTTGCGCTGCGACCGAGTGAGCGCGTCGGCCATCGTGTTGAGCGCTTCAGCAAGCTGGCCCAGTTCGTCGCGATCTTTCACTGCGACGCGATGGTCGAGGTCTCCTTCCGCAAATGCCTGCGTCGCGATTTGCAGGGCACGAATAGGCTGAACGAGTCGACGATGAATAATCAACGCACCAGCCAATACCAAACCGACTCCGGAAGCGGCGATGACGATGGCCATGATCAGGACCTGGGTCTGGCGCGTGACCAGTCCTTCGGTTGCACTGCCTCGGTCTGACTCGATTTCGTATCCGATTTGCTTCAATAGAGCGCCCGCGGATTCGAGGTTGATCTCGATGACGTCCTTGAACACATTTCGCGCCGCGGCAAAATCGCCCGCGTTCGCAAGGCGGCAGACCTGCTCGAGTGGGCCATGGGTATTCCGCGCGAGGATAGCCAGTCGCCGAGTCACCGATTTATCTGCGCTCGGGCGCAAGGAGAATTGAGCGACTTCAAGCAAATGGTTGAGAACGGTCTGGGAGTGATTGAGAAACTCATCCGACGCGGGACGTCGATCTCGAATCACCTCGTGAAGGTGAACGTCAAGCGTGCGAAGTTCGGATCGGATCAGATCGACCTGGCCCGAATCATTGACCAACGATTCAAATTGCGCTGTTGCGCCGTGGATTTGAAGTTGCACGGCGTAGATCGTCGAGACCGCTGCCACGATCGCAAACAACGCGAATGCAGCGTGCAGCAAAACGATTCGTCGGCGAAGGGACATCGGCAGATGTTAGTCCGGTGACCGGTGTTGGTCGATCTTGAATTGGGGCAACCTGACTCTCCAGGAATTCGCCAGTCTCCGGGAATTCGATCTTGGCGGATTCAATTGCCCACGGACGCGGTATACCGCCAGTTCCATCCCTGCTTTTCAGGCTCGCGGCTCGACAGCACATGGCCGCCAATGAATGCAACATTCGTCTTGCCGTCATGGCGGTTGTTTGAGAACCAGTATCGGCTGTCCTGGTACGGGTCATCTGGGACTGAGTTTGCGGGCGCTGCGTAGAAAGGTTCGAGGCCTCTTGAAACCGCAGCATCTCCATCGACATCAATCGCAAGTGGTACATAGGGGTGGCTTAGGACGTCTGCACGGACAGTGGTCGCATTCACCGGTGCCAAGAATGTATTTGCGCCAAACTTGATGGGTGCCCGGTACAAGCGCATGTTGAATGCGATCGACACGCCCTCGGTCGGGCCTAGGGCTTCGCGACTGCACGGAAACCCTCGCCGTTTGGTCAGCCGGTTGACTCCGGCAGGGCACATTGTGATCTGGTCTCTCCCGCGCAACTCGCCAGTCTGCTGGTTGGGTTTGTCCCAATATTCGTCGAGTCGGTACAACGAATCCTGAAAATCGTTGATGCGAAATCGATTGGGGCCCAGCCGATCGCTATCGCCTTGTCCGAGTTCGGATTGGTCGGCAGCGAACAATTGGAACTTCATAGAAATACTGCGCATGTTCGATGCGCATTGAAGACTCTTTGCCTGACCGCGAACGGACCGCAGAGCGGGGAGCAACATCGCGATGAGTACGGCTACGATGGAAACGACCACCAGCAATTCGACAAGCGTAAATGCCCGCCTGTTCAGCCCGATCGGGATTCGTTGTCGCGAGTTGCACACCATCTCTTGATTCGTCTTCCCCGTCGGAAACCTAGCTCTGATCGTACCCGTTCGAGCCGACCATCGCCAAGTGAGAACGCCTGATTTTTCACGGACCGCCCGCAGGCCCCGCAACAAACGCCGAAAAACGCCGATAATCGGACAGGTCAACATCTCCATTGGCGTCAAGATCGGCCAGGGCGCACGGCACGGTGGTGACGCCTGTACTACCGTGACAGCGCTGCATAATCCCCATGTCAGCCAGGTCAACGTCGCCATCCAAATCCAAGTCGCCTTCGACGGACAACAGCGCCGTGTCGAGTCCGTCCACCACACCGTCATGATTGACGTCGAACACGCTGAAGCCCGACGCGAATTGCGCGACGATGACCTGTCCATCCAGCGAACCATCGTCGAGATCGTGGTCGGAGATGTAGCCGACGATTTGGCTTTGGTCGTCAAGGTTCACCCCATTTTCGCCGTTGACATTGCCACGAAGCGCATTTGGATACATATCGGTCCAAACGAACCCCGCACCGGAGACGGTGTACGACGTTCCAAGCAGTGCCGTCAACCGCCATGTCGTGGGGTCCAGATCCTCCCCCGGTGTGTTGCTCGCCCATCCGAGGATCAGAACTTCGTCCGGCTCACCGGTGGGGAACATGTTCACAATAGAGGCGCTGATGGCCAGGTCGTCGAATGCTTCATCGATCGACGCTTGATCCGACGGATCATTGTTGTTCGGCTGTACCACTTCAGAACGCATGGCCGCCGATGCCGCGTTGGTCAGGGGGAACACCAACGAAATCTGGGTCGTGTCGGTAGCTGCGTCGTGGTCGAAGCGCAACTCGCAGTCGGGTGCGTACTCCCCCGGGATCATCCCGCCACTGGCTACGCTGAACGGTTCAAACCCGTGTGCTCTGTGGAACCAGGGTGCCGTGATGATCCACCGTTCGTCGCTCTCGAACACCATGTCGCCATCACCCGACGCTTCAACAATATCGCTCGGTTGAAAAACGCTGCCCAGAAACGTGATGTGAAATTCCTCCCCGCTTCGCTCGACAAACGGATCGGTCAGAAAATTGCCATCGAACGCAGCGTCGCTTTTGGCGAGGCGATCGCTGAAACGACTGTCTTCTGGCAATCCACCAAAGCGTGCGGCATTTCCCAGGAATCGAAATTCGGGGGCATCCACTTCGCCACCGGTCTCGTTGTCGTCATCCATGTCGATTTCTACAAATCCGTAGATGGGATGAGCGCCATATCGAAACGGATCAAACAACCCAGGGTCCGTGCGACCGGGTGGATTGACCAAGCCCTCAACGACCACATCGATTCGGACGAAGGAACCCGTTTCGGAGGCTGAACCGCTGAATAAATCAATGGCCGGCGAATTGGGTGCCCAGTTCTTGAGTACGATCTCAAGCAGATTGATGAGGCGATGCTGTTGCGGGTCGAAAGGCGTTTGGGCACCGGGGTCTGTGGGGCGTGCGACGACATCGTAATCGGGGTCGGTCAACTTGGATTCGGTTGGGGACGATGCGTGCAGGCGCGCTGCGAACACCGCAAAGGCCAAGACACAGCATCCCAAGAGGCGGACCTGATTCCACAGTTTCCCGCCGCCTGCCGCTGCCTGTCGCTTCATCATTGCCATGCGTGTTGCCTCAGCAAGTTTCCGGCAGGGCCCGTTGTGCGGACCGTCACAGGGACGATGTTCGACACCGAGAAATGGTCCGCACAGCGGACCCTACCATCGTTGGGTAATGTCCCAACAGGTTGTATCTCACCGCTAGAGCCTCGGTTCATCGGCGGAGAATACATATCCGACACCGCGAACGGTGTGAAGAATCTTCTTGGTTCGGCTCTTCGCGAGTTTGTTCCGCAGATAATTCGCGTAGACTTGCAGCAAGTTTTCGTCGTGCTCCGCGCCGTCTCCCCACACTTCTCGAAGAATCTGTTGCTTGGACAGAACTTCTTCAGCGTGGAGCATGAAGTAGGCGAGGAGATCGAGTTCGCGTGTGGATAGGCTTGCCTCGGTGTCACCGCATTTTACGGTGCGTGTCAGCAGGTCCAACTCGATGTCGTCGTATCTCAGTCTTCGCGAGTCGTCCCGCCGCGAACGACGAAGGACCGCGTCCAGGCGCGCAATCAGTTCTTCAACCGCAAACGGTTTGCACATGTAGTCATCGGCTCCGAGTTGCAAACCGGCAATGCGATCCTGAATTTCATCCCGTGCAGTCAGCATGATGATGGGGACCGATATCCCGCGCTTGCGACAACGCGCTGCGAACGTTCCACCAAACCCATCCGGCAAATTCAGGTCAAGTACAATCGCATCAGGTGTCTTGCCCGTCTGCAAGTGCTCCTCCGCCAGCGCGAGCGTTCCTGAGTGGAACAATTCCACATCGAATGCCGCCAATCCTTCGCGCAATGTTGAGACGACACGCGGATCATCTTCAACCAGCAACAGGCGCAGTGGTCGGGTGCGGTTTGAAGTGCGACAAGCGGTCACGACGATGGCTCCATAAGATGGCTCCACAAGAGTGAGGAAGA
>JAADIU010000110.1 GCA_013151185.1 Planctomycetota bacterium | reverse complement strand
AATCGGGGCAGCGCGTCTCCACCACCGATCAGCGAGCAGCCAGCCGGCAACTGCGCGTCGAGTTCCTTTTGATGGCGGCTCTGTGCAAGGGCGACGAATCTCGGCTTCCAGTATCGGGCTTGCTGTGCAAGTTTTTCCCACTGCGCGCCGGCAGCCAATCCGACCACTTCAAACGCATCGGACAATTGCGACAGCACCGACAGGGCGCTTTCACCGATCGAGCCCGTGGACCCCAGGATGATGATTTTTTGTTTTTGCATTCAAAGACTGTCTGGGGACGCCCGCCCATCGCATGGGCAACCGGAAAGAATCAAGCCAAACGCGCCGTGGCGCGGCTTCTGTGGCCTGCGCAGGCGGCAATACTATGCGGCAAACACCGATGCGACAAGCATTGCGTCACCGGACGAATTGTCCCGCGCTCTGATCGGTCGTATAATCATGAGAACCGTGCGCGGAATCGTCCCACGTGGGAAATCGACCGGTAGATTGGGAACCATGTCCAACAAGAAAACGCTCCTCCATACGCCGAAGTTCGACGTTGAACTGTGGAAAGTTGTCCTCCGCGATGACCGCGTGGTCGATCGGCAGGTGGTCGTGCATCCGGGTGCGGTGGTGGTCCTCGCGATTTGCGACGACCAATCGATCGTGATGATCCGGAATCGGCGATTTGCGGCTGACGAGGTGCTTTTGGAGTTGCCGGCTGGCACGTTGGAAGCCGATGAAGAACCTATCGCGTGTGCCCTTCGCGAGTTGGAAGAGGAGACGGGTTACCGGGCGGGTCGCATCGATCCGATGATCGAGTTTTATACGTCACCGGGTATTTGCACGGAGCGGATGTTTGCTTTCGTCGCCCGCGATTTGACGCATGTTGGACAGCGGCTTGAGGATACGGAGGAGATTGATGTGGAGATTGTGCCTGCGGACAAGATTCGACAAGAATTGACTGCGGGTCGCCTGTTCGATGGGAAAACCATCGCGGTGCTCGGGACGTACTTTGCAATGAATGCCGACAACGAGAATCGCGTCCGGGAGGATCGCATCCGAGCAGACTTGATGTCAACAAAGCAAGGCGGTGATGAGTAGATGGGTTGGCAAGATCGCGACTATGCCAAGGAGCAGTCGTACCACGGTGGGCGGCGTCCAGCGTTTCGTGGGTCCGGGATGGGCACATGGGACATGGTCAACAAGATCATCATCGCCAACATCGTGATTTACTTCATCACGTCGTCGACATCCATGCGCGATAGCGTTTTGGGTTTAGGTTTAATGCAGGCTGACAGCGTGCTTCGCGGGGAAATATGGCGGATGTTCACAGCCACCTACCTGCATGCAAACTTCATGCACATTTTGTTCAACATGATGATGCTGTATTTTTTCGGTCCGATCCTCGAGCGTCGATGGGGACCGCGACAGTTCTTCATTGTGTATACGATCGGCGGTATCGCTGGAAACTTCATCCTGACGTTGGCGGGCGGGTTCGGTTGGATGAATCCGGAGGTGTTCGGTTTGGGCGCATCGGGCAGCCTTTGGGCGATCATGGGGGCAGCCGCCATCTATTTTCCAAATGCCGAAGTGCTGATTTACTTCATCTTGCCCGTGCGACTTCGCACGTTGGTTATCGTGTACTTCATCTGGTTCGTCTACAACATCAGTCAAGGCGGAAGCAACTACGGCGGCGACATCTGCCACCTTGCCGGTTTGCTGGTTGGATTGTGGTGGGCGAAAACGGGCGGCTGGAGTTGGGCGAGCGGTTCAGCCGTCGGTGTCGGTCCGGGTCCGGGTCCGGGTGGATCGCACGGCGCAACGGGTTGGTTATCACGAATATTCAAACGCGGCGGGGCGGTGGGTGGTGGAGCGCCAACAACCTTTCGTGGGCGAATGAAGCAAAGACAAACCGACGCCGAAACCGCCGACCGAATCCTGGCAAAAGTCTACGACCGAGGCATCCATAGCCTCTCAACCGATGAACGCCAAGCACTCAAAGAGGCGACCGATCGGCTGCGTGCGGAAGAAGCCCGCGCCGGACAGTCGTGTGCTTCAATCTGTTGGGGCATTGTTCAACGAAGCGTGTTCAACGATGTAGGGTCCGCTGTGCGGACCAGTTTTCAGTATCGACGTTGTCCCTGCGACGGTCCGCACAGCGGACCCTACCAGAGACCTCGAACGCAACAGTTACGCCCGAAGGATGACTGACCGTGTTCGGTAAGGGAAAAATGGACAATCCGATGAACTGGTCCTTTCGGATCGGCCAGTTGTTCGGGATCTCAATTCGGCTCCACATCATTTTTGTGTTCGGTGCGTTGTATCTGTTCGCCGACGCGTTCCGCAAAGCCGACGAAAGCCTCGGCACGTCGGGTGTGTTTGACGCACTCGGTTCAATCGTGATCCTGTTCGCCATCGTTCTCCTGCACGAGTTCGGGCATTGCTGGGGAGCGCGCAAGAGTGGCGGAGAAGCCGACGAAGTTCTCCTTTGGCCGTTGGGCGGGTTGGCCAGCGTGCGACCGCCACATACGCCATCCGCGCACATGCTCACAACCGTGTCGGGTCCGATGGTGAATGTCATCATCTGTACCGTGGCGGCAACGGTGCTTGTGTTGCTCGGCGGGTGGGGCGCGGTTCCGTGGAATCCGCTTCACACGTTCGTACCGATCGATTTGAATATCGATTTCAACGACGCCTTTCAACGCTGGCTCCGCATGGTGTTTGGTCTGAGCTATGTGATTCTATTGTTCAACCTGATGCCGGTGTATCCGTTCGACGGAGGCCGCATTCTTCACGCTTACCTTTGGCCGAAAAAAGGCTTCGTCAAGGCGACGTTGACGGCAACGTTTATTGGGATGATTGGCGCGATCGTGCTTGGCATCACTGGAATCTTCTCGGAAACGATGATGATGATCATGATCGCCGTGTTTGGCTACATCACCTGCTACACCGATCGGCAGATGGCAAAAGCACAGCTTCTCGATGGGGCGAACGAATTCGGTTACGATTTTTCCGGTGGATACACATCGCTGGCGACGAACGAGGAGGCGGAACCTTCGGAACCGGGTTACTTCGAGCGTCGCCGTCAAGCCAAAGAAGAAGCCCGAGAACGTCGCGAGCAGGAAGACCTC
>JAADIU010000038.1 GCA_013151185.1 Planctomycetota bacterium | reverse complement strand
TACCCAAGTAATTGAGTGACTGGCGCAGGAGCTATACCGCGGGATGGGTGGAAGGCAGGGGCGTCGTCTGGTACGCCTGTTCCCTCGACCGCAGCATTGCATTTTCCATCAGTTCGACCGGAGACGCGCTCAAGACGTGGGACATCAAACTCCGTGAGACGGAGCCATTTGTGTGGTGGAATCTGCTGTGTCTGATCGTGGCGCGCCTCCCGAAACAAATCGCCTGCCCCGCATGTAACCGCCCGCGCCCACCCGAAACGGCGAGCTGTCCCGGATGCGATTCAGAGTGGCCCGCTCCGGTTCCTACCGGGTTGGAGATTCTTTCATCGCCTGGCTGAAGTTTGAGCCGATGCGCAGTCAGCGCCGATCACGATTTCGGTGCTCAGTTTCGCCCCGCACCTCTTCGAGTGCTGGATCGAAAATCTGGAAAATCTTGGCATTTGCAGTTGCAAGGCCGGCGACCTGCGCAAGTGGCCCTCTGTTGCCGTGAAGCCATTTGTTATGGGCGTTTGAACTCGCGGTGGGTGACACACCGTGGACATACGTTGATTGCGTTGGGCCAATTCCGTACGTTAGACGATTGGGTTAAGAAGCGCGGTGCGCTACGGCGTGCTGCGGGAGGTGTGTGAACGGTTTCAGCGTCTGACGATTCTTCTTGCGAACGATTGTGCCGATAGGCATGAGTCCGCAGATGGCCGAGGATGATCAGCCCGTTCGGGCGTGATCGATCCGTGGTGCGTCGTGAATGTTTCTCGCGACTCTGCGACAGAATCCCGTTGGCCTGTCTGACCGTTTCTTCCACAGCCCAGCCAATCGATCGCAACGTGCGACGATCAATCGAGCATGCGCATTGGGCATGCGCTGGGGAGGTTTTTCAATGGTCAGGAGCTTAGCAGGATTCGTTTTGTTGACAGGTGTTTTTGCCGCAGGTTGGGCATGGGTTTTGCCCGGCGATACCGAAAACGCTGCGGTAGAAAAATCAGGCTACACCAGTCACGTCATAGAACCAACCGTGGATACACCGACGGCTGAACCGAACGAGGCAATGGTTCGTCGTCTGCGCGACCGCCTGGAAACGCAACTGTTTAAGATGTTGCCGCCAGCCCATCAAGAAGCAATCACCCGCGGCCAGCGAGTGGCCAGTGAACGGATCGGTGACGATGCGGTGTGCGAAGATGCGGCTCGCCAGAGTTCAATCGATGAAGATGCGTCGGATGACGTCGCTTTGGCGATGATGTCACCATTCCACCGCAAACTTTATCGGAACATTCTTGCGCAGCGACAAGCCGGCGAAATTCTGCCGTCGCTTTGCTTTGCGCCCGACACACGCCCGGAAATCGTCGAAGCATTCAGCCTCGCATTGGGGTTGGATGGCTCGCGGGCGCAACTGACCGGGCGTTGGTCAACGACCGCAACCGACGGTGGGGGATTGACGCAAGGGACGCCGACGATTTTGACATACAGCTTTGTACCCGACGGCACGTTTGTGCCGGAACTGCTTCAAGGGATCTCGGGCAACAGCGACCTGAACGCTTTCTTCAATGGCATCTATGGCAACCCGGCGACGTGGCAGCCTCTTTTTGATGAGGTATTTACGCGATGGAGCGAGGTGTCCGGGTTAAACTATGTGCTCGAGCCCAACGACGACGGCTCAGATTTGAACGGCTTGCCCGGTGTGATCGGAGTGCGTGGCGATTTGCGAATCGCGGGTATCTTCATCGATGGCAATAGCGGGACATTGGCATACAACAACTTTCCTGAAGATGGTGACATGGTCCTCGACACCGGGGACAATTTCTTTGCCGATACCTCGGGCAACTCGCTGCGGCTTCGCAATATCATTGCCCATGAGCACGGACACGGCTTGGGCCTGTTCCACGTCTGCCCGCTCGAGAGTACGAAGCTCATGGAGCCGTTCATCAATCTCAATTTCGATGGACCCCAGCATGACGAAGTACGCGGTTCGCAGCGTCACTACGGTGACCCGTTTGAGCCGGACAACAGCTCTGCCACCGCGAACGATTTGGGTGTGTTGACGATTGGTGTTCCTGTTGTTGTGGGAACAATTCCCCCTCCAACTGTCATCAGCAATGGATCTACCCTTAGCATCGATGCGAACGGCGAGCAGGATTTCTTCCGCGTTACCGTCAACGGTGCCGCCGGGCTCGACGTCAGCGTGACACCGCTTGGACTGAACTACGACGACAGCCCGCAGGCTTGCTTCGGGCAACCGGGTAGCTGCTGTAGCGGAAGTTTCACCAACAGTCTGACCATTGCCAACCTGGACGTGGAAGTGATCGATCAAAACGGATCGTCCGTGTTGGCTACTGGTAACAGCGCGGGAGCCGGCTCGATCGAGTCGTTGAACGGTGTGGTGTTGCCCTTGGCGGGCGACTATTTCGTGCGTGTGTTTGAATCAAATTCGCCGTCCGAGGCGCAGCTGTACACGTTGACAGTGACCGCGACAGCGCCACCGTTTGTGCCGGTGACCATCAGTTTGCCATCTGGCGCACCGACGCAACTTACACCGGGTATGCCAGAGAACTTCGACGTTCAAATTATACCGGGTGACGAAATTCTTACCCCGGGCAGTGAGACGCTGCACTATCGTTATGACGGTGGCGTGTTCCTGACGGCGGCACTGGTTGACAATGGTGGAAATCAATACACCGCGACGTTGCCGGCACCTGCTTGTGTGGACATGCCGGAGTTTTATATCAGCGCGGTTGGCGATCAATCCGGGCAGGTCACATTGCCCGCATTGGGTGCTGCGGCTCCGTTTACTGCGATCGTTGGCACCCCGTTCGGTTTCAGCGATGACTTCGAAGCCGACCTGGGCTGGACAGTCAGCGGCGATGCAGCCGACGGTCCGTGGGATCGCGGTGTGCCGGTCAATTTTAATCGCGGTGATCCCGTAACCGACTTCGACGGTTCGGGCAGTTGCTACCTGACCGACAACGATGCCGGGAATTCCAATTCGGATGTCGATGACGGCACCACAATTCTGACCTCGCCGGTGATCGATATGGCTCAGGGCGGAACGATTTCATACGCCTATTGGTTCAACGACATTGCAGGCGGTCCGCTCAATGGCGACGCGCTGACGGTGGAAGTTGCGACCGATGCGGCGGGTACGAACTGGGTTCAATTGCGCAACTACACCACAGCCGCCGCGGCTTGGCTCACCGATTCGATTGACGTGGGTACGGAAGTCGCAGCATCAGCCACCATCCGCGTTCGGTTCAGCGCGTCTGACCTCGGAACACAAAACGTCGTCGAAGCCGGCATCGATGCGTTCGCGACCGACGGCGGCGTGGATTGCACCGACGCTGCGACGTGCGCCGATGGTGTTCTCAATCAAGGCGAAGACCGAATCGATTGTGGTGGTCCCTGCCCCGCATGTACATGCACAGGCGATGGCGCGTGCGATGATCTTACATTCTGCAACGGTGCCGAAACCTGCGACGCCTTCGGAGAATGCCAAGCCGGCACCGATCCATGCGTGGGTCAATCGTGTCGCGAGAGCGATGGCGTGTGCCTGAACTTCGGCGATGGTGACTTCGACCTCGACGCCGACGTAGACCTAGCCGACTTCCTTGGCATGCAGCAGTGCTTTGGATCAGAGGCTTCCGGCGCATGCACTACCGTCAACATGACAGGCGATGCGCAAATCGATCTCAACGACTTCGCCGCATTCGTCAGCGCAATGACGGGGCCATAAACAATGACGGAGCGATAGACTCCGCAGTCGGTCGCAAAGTCGCGGCCACAACTGTAATTTAAGCAATCAAGACGCGGGCCCATCGACACAAGCCGATGGGCCCGCTTTCAATTGACCAGATTTGGAGGCAGGTCAGGAGCATCGACATCCTGGGGTCGGGAGTTGGCTGCTTGGCTGCGCATCGCAAGAGAGCTGGTGCCGATTCCAACAACGTTGTTTTTGTTTTTGGGCGAACGCAGGGTGAGTTGTGGCCGTCATCTCGCCTTGCAATTAGCCTACGGTGGGCAGGGCCCACCCTACCGAGGACGTCGCAACAAAGCGCATCTACCTTTATGGAGGCAGCCTTAGCTACTGTTCCACCGGAGCTAGAACTTGTGCGGTTCGGGCGGGTAGGTATGCCTGGACGCTTTGCGAGCGGCTATGGGCGATTTGGACTTGCTTGGGGTATACTTGATCGGGTGGAACGGCTCCAAACCCGCCGAGCGACTCGGCATCGGTGTTGAGCACCACGCGGTAATCGGTTGCATCTGGGACGCCAAAGCGATAATGCTCGTAGGACGCTGTCGGATGAAAGTTAAATACGAACACGAGCGGACCGCGTCGAAATATGAGTACCTTCTGCGCCTCGTCGATGTTCAGTTGCTCAGTTAGGCTACTGGAAAGTATACCGAACGCATCGTCAAGCGCAAGCATAGCTGCGTCGAAGTCGGCTAGGGATGAATAGCGTAGGTTGTCGCGATCGACCAATGACCACTGCCGCCTGCAATATTTGTACGAATTGGCATTGCCCTCTCTTGGGAAATCCACCCACTCGGGATGGCCGAATTCATTACCAATGAAATTCAGGTAACCCTCTCCACCCAGGGCAAATGTGATCAACCGGATCATCTTGTGCAGGGCAATGCCACGATCAATCACAGGATTCTGGTTGGCGCGATCCATGTGCCAGTACATTGCGGAGTCCATTAGCCAGAACGCAATCGTCTTGTCTCCGACCAAAGCCTGATCGTGGCTTTCTGCATAGGCAATGTGCTTTTCGCCGGCGCGGCGATTGGTGAGCGTGTGGTACAATTCGCCCAACTGCCAGTCTTCGTCGCGAGAATGCTTTAGGAGCTTGATCCAATAGTCCGGCAGCCCCATTGCGAGGCGGTAGTCAAACCCAAGCCCACCCTCATCGAGTGGGCGGGCCAAGCCCACCATTCCGGACACGTCCTCGGCGATGGTAATCGCATGTGGATTGATCTCATGGGCAAGTTGGTTCGCCAGTTGAAGGTAAACAATTGCGTCCTCGTCAAGATCGTGGATTAGATAGTCGTCGTAGCTACCGAAGGCTTTGTTTCCATGGTGGAGGTACATCATGCTGGTAACACCGTCGAAACGGAGCCCATCGAAACGATACTCCTCCAACCAGAAGCGCACGTTGCTCAGTAGGAATCGAAGCACCTCCCATTTACTATAGTCAAAAAGAAGGGAGTCCCATTCGGGATGCTCACCCCTACCCCCTGAATGAAAATACTGATGGTCGGTACCGTCGAACATGTTCAAACTGTCGAGCACGTTCTTGACGCAGTGGCTATGGATCACGTCGAGCAGGACGACCAACCCCAAGCCGTGGGCTGTGTCGATGAGCTTCTTGAGTGCGTCGGGCGTTCCGAAGCGCGATGACACCGCGAAGAAATTGCCAACGTGATAGCCGAACGAACCGTAGTAAGGATGCTCCTGAATCGCCATCAACTGGACCGCGTTGTAGCCACCGCGTGCAATTCTCGGTAGGACATCTGCGGTGAACTCGTCGAACGTAGCCACGCGCTCTTCTTCTGATGCCATTCCCACGTGCGCTTCGTAAATGCGCAGCCCTGCCGACAAAGTCGGAGTTTCACTTTGCCATTTGTAGGCTGCGGGTGGATTCCAGTACTGACCCGTGAAACTCGCATCTTGGGGGTCCTGCACGCTGCGGCGAATGTACGCTGGAATGCGATCGGCAGTACCGCGTTGGCTATGGACGTGGGTTTTGACCAAGCCCTCGTGAACGAAACGGTTTGCGTACTCGCTGTCGGGCAAGAATAGGCTCCACACCCCGTGCTCCGACCGCGTGAGTGGATGCGACGCGCGATCCCAACCGTTGAAATCGCCCGTCAAGAACAAAGCGTTCGCGCCGGGTGCCCACTCCCGATAAAACACACCCGGTTCACCCTGATGCTCACCTCGATTGAACCCGAAGAACTCGTGCCCGCGAGAAAATTCGGCGAGCGACGCCTCCGCAGCTTCGATGTCGGCCAGCGTGGTTTGATATTTGTTGAAACGCCGGCGCAAGGCGTCTGCGTATGGCTCCAACCAAGGATCCACATCGATCAATCCGGTACCGTCTGTCCTGGGTTGATTCGGTGATTGACTCATGGGCAATCCAGCCAACGGCTTGGGCCATTTGAATTCAAATCGAGAGCGGTCATTCTAAGACGCTGCATAGCAGACCGCCACTGCGATTTCCACAGGTCGATTTGCCACGAATACGAGGCGTCTGGTAAGAACGGATCGATTCCGTCCCACCAAAACACGCACCACGCCTGTGTTCATGGCAATTCCTGCGCGTCACCCTTGCCACCGCCCTGCAATCGCATCGTTATCAGACACGCGCAGAAATTCAGCACGTTCAGCCTCCCGACGCAGTCGTGAAAACCGCGCTCCCACCCGATCGAATCGTACGCTCGAATCTGTCTGGGCGGCGAACAAACTGTTCCCGCGTCAATACTACCGGGAGGTGAGCCAACCATGAAACAGAACGACACGACGGCAACGTACGGCGACACAAAGCGAGAGTGGTCCAAGAAGGATCGTCGAAAACAATACATCATCAACCCGGCGTTCCAGTGGAAGTATATCAGCTTGGTTGCGGGTGGTGTGTTTGTGGCATCGACCCTGATGAGCATTCTGCTTTACAGCATGGTCTACTATCAGGCCCGCGAGCGTCTCCTGCATCTTGCACAATCGCACCCGTTGCAAAATACGTTCGGGCTGCTGATTTTTTCAGGTGCGTTCGCCCTGGTGATGGCCGGCGGATTCGCAGCATGGACCATGATCATCACGCATCGAATCGGTGGCCCCATCCATGTGATGATGAACTACTTCGCCGATCTTTCCAACAGCAAGATTCCGCGCGTTCGACCTTTGCGCGACAAAGATGAATTCAAATCGTTCCACGCAGCGTTCAAGCGGGCGGCAGACTCGCTCCGATGCGACAGGGAAGCCGAAGTCAAAATGCTGGGTGAAGCGCTCGAACTCGCACAACAGGTGAATGAAGGTTCAAATGCGAGCGATGGTTCATCGGAGGAGTTGGTCACCAAGCTGCGATCGCTTCAACTTCACGCAGCCCGAACGATTGATGCAGAAGGGGAACTCTCAGAAACGTCAACCTCCAAGCCACGCGCGAATTCGCCCCAAACGAACGTCGCAGTCTGACCACAAAAAAACGCTCGCCTGACTCGAGATGAGCAGGCGAGCGTTGTTGCATGACAGGGAAATCGCAGCGTCGATCACTTGATGAGCATCACCTGCTGCGAACCACCGATCTCTCCGAAGATGGCGTCCAACTGATCGCTGTACTGAGCCACGGTGCCCTCCGCACGAAAGTATGTGCCTTTTGAAAGGGATGCAATGTCATCCATCAGGATCCGGTCGGCACCCGAACCGACGCTGACGCTGAAGATTTGAATCCCCGCGTCGGCTGCCGCTTCGGCCATGGTGCGGGCGTACTGAGCACCGGCGGTTGGGTCGTAGCCCGTGCAGGTTTCGCAACCGATGTTTGCGTTGCCATCCGTTAAAACGATCATGACCTTACGCGCTGCCGGGTTTGAACCCGCCCCCGTCAACGTCTCGATGCCTCGCAAAATGCCTGCACCGATGTTCGTCATGGATTCGTAGTGACCCGCCTGCATCTCAGCCAACCGATTGCTGACATCATCATAGTTTCGAGTCAGATCGACTTCGTGGCGCCCGGTCGTCGCGTAGATTTCCAACGACAACCGATCATTGCTCTTGAGGTTCTCAATCGTCTGCGCAAGATACGCGACCGAATCCTTCACCGCTTGCATCGGATAGTGCGGCGTGTTTGCGAGTTCCGGCGTCAGGGCGTTCGCTGCACGTTTGTTCAGCAGGTAATCCACAAACGTCTTGACACCGAATTGATATTGAAAATCGCTATTCCCTTTGGCCATGTTCGAGTTCGATGACCGAACATAATTCCGAATGTAGTCTCTCCAAATATTCGCCGAATCCGCCACGGACCGATTGCCGAACTGCTCGACCCATACAAGTTCGCTGCTGCCGACGGTCGCGTTCGCATTGCCCGGCGCACCAAACGCCGTGCCGAGTTGCTGCCAAAGACCGCCCGGCATCCCACTTTTCCAAACAGCCAAGCCCAGTGCAACCGCAACACGATCGGTGTACCGATCCGCATCGCTGTCCTGATTGCCCGACATGATCGCCGTCACTTCGCTGGCGCTGTACCCGCGATCGGTCAGGAAACCCCGCAATTCGACGTCGGATGAATTGACCCCGTACGCGAGTTGGATCAAGCCCGGATCGGTATTCGGGTCGTAGCTGGATGGCGTTTCCTGAACACCATAACCCAGCCGACGGAACAAACCCCATGCCGGTCCAGCCCGTTGGGCCAATTCGTCTAGGGTGAGCACGTTTGCATCTTCGGTCCACAAGGTGTTCACGTCTTCGATGCCACCGGGGAAATTCGCCCAGATGTCGTATAGATTGACGTCGGCGCTCTTGTAATATCGAAGCGTGCTGTCGTAGTTGTGCGAACGCGAAAGGTCAGCCACCACCGCAATGTCGCGGGGCATCAGCATCGCGATCGCTTCTGCGGTTACGTCCTGCGTGTTCTTCCCGAAGATGCGTGCAAAGAACAAACCCACTGCACCATTGGGCGAACCCGACGACTTGCGAATGACAACGCGCGCCGCATCGGGAAAGATATTCGTCGGCACAAATGTGAGCTGCCCCGTCGCCTTGTCGAACGTCGCTCGGCCAAACGTGATGTCGGAAGCATCGATCTGAACCTGTTGATTCAAAACGTTGTTGTTTTGCGTGATTGCTTCAGCCGCTTGTCGCCCGAGTGTCATCGGATCACCCGCGTCGAAATCTCCCAAACGAGAAGCCGCTGCCAATGCAGCAGCATCCGCGGCGCTTTGAAGATCGGTCTTGGTGTTGTAGATCAATCCCACGTCGATGGTCAGCGCTGCAAAACCGACCAGAACTGGAACGAATACTGCCACCATGACCGCAGTAGCGCCCCGACGTCGATACCCAACAGATGATGAATTGAACGTTCGCTGCATAACTCTCTCTCCTCGTTCTCAACCGGGCGGACGCCTCAAGTCCGCCCCTCGGACGCTTCTCCCCGTAGCGCCCGCAACCTCAATCGATTGGTAGGTGGCTGGGCAACGGTCGTCAAACACGACACGCAATCTGACCACCGCAATCACCCAGCAAACTTGCTGCACGTCCGAAAATTGGATGGAAGTCTGATAATTCGATTGGGCGGTGCGTTGAATCGAACAATCGAAGAATGATCTTGCGACGTGCGGCTATTGTGGATTGTTCGGAGGCGAGATTCAGAAATGTACCACCCCCCATTGTTATGCGCCGTGATTAATGGGCGTTTGGCAGCAATTCTTCGTAGAGACGACAGATATGCGTCACCATTTTTTCGGCATCGAACCGCTCGACGCAATGCGCTCGGGCAGCCGTCCCCATCGATCTTCGCAGTTCCGCATCGCGACAAAGTTCGCCAACGCGCTCCGCCAACAACCGACTGTCCCCAAGCCGCACGAGATAACCCGTCTCGCCATCGCGGATCGCCTCGGGCGCACCGTCGTTGTCGAAACTCACGCAGGGTAATTCGACCAGAGCGGCTTGCACCAGCACGCGCGGCAACCCCTCCCACTGTGACGCATGAACGAGCACATCCATTCCATTCAACAGGTGCGGCACATCGTCCGGTGCAACCAAGCCAGTGAACGTCACGCGGTCGCGCAGCCCCAGACGCGCGAGGATTGACTCGTATTCACTTCGATTCGCACCATCACCGACCCACACAAATCGGGCATTCTCGCAAGCCTTCACAATCGCAGGCATCGCCTCCAACAAATGCTCGTAACCTTTGTTGCGAAATAGTCGAGCGACGGTTCCTACGAGAATGGCGTCGTCGGGTACGCCCCACGATTCGCGGACGCGTTTTCGGTCGGCTTCGTTTTTTTGAAATTTTGCGGTTTCCATCCCTGATCGAATGGTCGTGAAGCGGCTGCGCGGTGCGATGCGGGCGTTGACGGCTTGCTCGGTCATGGCATCGGCCACGCACACGAACGCATCGGTCCAACAAGCCGCCCTTCGCTCCAACGCTGCGTACAATCGCTGCGTGATCGCGGATTGGGTCCGGTTGAAACTCATGCCATGAATCGTATGAACGACTTTCGCAACGCGGGCTCGGTGCGCGGCATACCTGGCGATGATCCCCGCTTTGCTGCTGTGCGTGTGGACGATGTCGAACGATTCCCGCTCGAAAATGCGTCGAAGATCGCGGGCACACTTCCAATCAGTCAGCGGTTTGACGCTTCGTTTCATTGAATCGAGTTTGATCAGATGGTTGCAGGATGCCTCTGCTCGCGGCCAGAGCGAACCTTCCGGACCGGTTTCGGGGCCCGCGATCAACGTCACCTCATGCCCGCGCTCCATCAATCCGGCACAAGTGAGAATCGTATTCTCCTGAGCGCCGCCAATGATAAGCCGCGTGATGACGTGGGCGATTTTCATTCGCAAGGCTCTGCGCACATATCAAGTGGAAGGGAAATCGCGAACACGAAAAACGAGCAAACCCGCCAACCAGAGAATCGCGCCACCCAAGAACAGCGTCAGAATCGATCCCCACTGCCACGACTGCTCCTGCATGATTTTCAGCGGCGCGTAGTAACGAAAGAAACTACTGTATGAAAGGCCCTGGATCGCGGGCCAGAATGCCGACAACACATTCACGGTGAACGCATACAGCACGACGCCAAGACAAATGACGAGCGCAACGCCGCGACGGCTACACATCGCAGATACGCCCAGCGCCAACCCGCACAGAAAGACGTAAACGCAGAAGAAATGGGCCGCAACAAGGGCCATCTGATCCAAACGAATTTCCTCGGTGCCGGTCAACTCGCGGCCAACCCACGCACCGATCCAAAGCGACATGCACATCAACGGACCGCACACAATCAGCGCCGTGGAAACGGAAACATAAATCCGCGTTCTGGAAATCGGAAAACTCGCAAGTAAATCCATGGTGCCCCGATCGACTTCGCCGACCAGCGCGCCGCTACCCAGCGTGAAAGCAACTCCGATGACGATCGCGAGCACAACCGGATGCGTAAAGGCGAACGCAGCCATTCCGCCGGCATTAAACGTCCCGGAAATATCCGATCCCATGAGCGCCGTCATCAGCGATTTGATCCAGGGTACTTCCATCCAGACGCGTGTTTGCTCCATGGGAAATGAACTGATCGCAAACAAAAAGACGACCATGAACACGCCCAACAAAGCGCAGCCGCCCACGATGAACATACGATAGTCACGCAGCGTCTTTGCAAACAAGGCAAGGCTCATGACGGCGACTCCGCGTGTTCTCGATAGTATGTCGCGAACAAATCTTCGAGGCTGGGTTGGCTGATTGAGACATCTTCCAATTGCATTTGCGAAAGCCAAGTGAGCAGCGGATCGACCGGCCCTGTCCACGTTCCCTCAATGGTTCCGTCGAACCGGGCGCGGACGGACATCCCCTCTGGAAATGAAAGCGAGACGGGCAGACCGCCTCGATGGGTGAACACCACGCGCCGCAGCGCCCGCTTGCGAAGTGATTCCGTAGCCCCCGCCTCGACGATGATTCCGTTTCGCACAATTGCGACCTGATCGCAAAGTTGCTCGACTTCGCTCAGCGTATGACTTGAAAACAGAACCGTCCGTCCCTCTTTGGATACGCAGCGCAACTCGTCGTGAAGCGCCTGCTGCATCAATGGATCGAGCCCGGTCGTGGGTTCGTCCAGAACGAGCAGCTCGGGTTTATGGACGAGGGCTTGAATGATCGCCAACTTTTGCCGCATCCCGCGCGAGTATCCGCGAATCTTCCGCTTGGCGTCGAGATCGAATCGCTCACAAAGTCGCACGGACTCCGCAGCCGTCCCCCCGCCACGCATCCGATCAACGAACCGCAAGTAGGCAACCCCCGTCATCCCGTCGTACAGGCGTGCATCTCCAGGCAAATACCCGACGCGCGCCCGAATCTCCGTCGAATGCGTCCACGCATCCTGCCCAAACACATGAGCGCGCCCGTCGCTGGCACGAAGCAGACCGATCAAAATGCGAAGCGTCGTAGATTTCCCCGAACCATTGGGCCCAAGGAACCCGAAGATGGAACCCGTGGGCACGCTCAGCGAAAGGTCGCGCAACGCGACGACCTCGCCATATCGCTTCGACAGGTTTTGTATCTCGACGACATTCATACCGCGCCAACCCATACCTTCGCGTCCCAATTTGGTGGGGTCTTCATCAGACCCACCACCGCGGAAAACCGAAACAACTCCAGATGATGTATAAACCTCCGTACAGTGCGGCAAACGCCAATCCCAATCTCATGCCCTCGTCGACGGCAGTTCCCGGAAGTCGTGGGTATGCACCCCGCATCATTGCGCTGATCGCAACACCCAGCAGTTCAACCGGCGCGACCAAAGCGAAAGCCCAGGAAATCGCGGTAAACGAAACA
>JAADIU010000149.1 GCA_013151185.1 Planctomycetota bacterium | reverse complement strand
GATCGCTCGGTGAACCGAATCTGCCGACTGGCTCCACTCGCAGCGGTGTTGGGACTGTCGAAAGGTGTCTTTGCCACGAGTCCTCTGATGGGTCATCGCAATGTTCGATGTTGTCACCCACGACCAATGTGAAACGCCCGGTTGGCGTTGCGATCGCGGGTTGCTTGGTATCTGGAAAAATCGGTCAATCGTCGAGCTTGCGGATGACGACCAGCAAATGTGTATTGAGAAAACGTAGACGCTCGAGTGCGAGCGGTAGTCTCGAATTCATCTTATTCAGTAGGCGTGTCAGGTGTGGAACCAACGTCATTTTCCGGCGAAACACGACAAGCCCCGTCGGGAACATTCCCTTCAATCGACGCAGCCCGATGCCTACAGTTTTCGGGTTTGTCGGGTTGATCCAGAAATCATAAGACATCAAATGTCCCCCAGGCCGTAGGACTCGCCACATCTGCTGCGCGATCACGCCACGCAGGTTCGGATCGGGCACTGAGCTAAGCATCATTGAATGGTGTACAAGGTCGAAGGAGGCATCCTGGAATTCCATCTCGTGCGCCGATTGGCAGTAAAGTTGAATCTCAGATTCCGGGTGATCTGTACGCCACTGTTGAATCAATTCCTCGC
This sequence comes from Planctomycetota bacterium, assembly GCA_013151185.1. GTDB lineage: Bacteria > Planctomycetota > Phycisphaerae > UBA1845 > UBA1845 > UBA1845. The sequence continues at coordinate 12,574 of JAADIU010000149.1, read as the reverse complement.
GCAGGTCCACACCGACACAGTGATCCGGTGCCGCGTTCCAGCGGCTACAACAAATATCCAACCATTTTCCATTTGCACACCCCAAATCCAGAACCCGTTTTCCTTTGAGAAGATCAGATCCGACAGGCAACATGGCTTCGTCGTACGCCCGAAGCCGTGATTCAAACATGGCCTGCCCTGTGCTCACCTGAGGACCTGCGGTTACCCGCCGTGCATACTCGTTGCGAATGTCCTGAGCTGCACGATCGAGTTCTTCCCCCTTCTTCTGTTCGCTCATATTACGCCTACCTCTCAACCATCTCGCCCACCGGCGACCGCCGCGAGCCCTTCGCCATTTTCCAAGCTATCGCTCGCTCTGCCCGGTCCATAAGGATCAGCACCCCACAGATCGCCAGGATGACACCTGAAGCAACACCGACGGCCAGCAACTCTATCTTAGTTGTCGGCTTGTACCAATATTGTGCAGCTCCCAAAACGGTAGCGAATGGCAATACAGCCAGTACTGGGCGTCCTAGAGAAACCCACAGGTATGTGGGTATTGCAGCACCGATCACCCGGCAGGTATACACCGGTAGAAAAACTGCCCCATACACCAAAGCGGGAAAGCTTCCGCCCAACGCGATTCCCCACAAGCCTGCATCGAAGTGCGCTACCAAAACAATCATGGACGAAATGCTAACCACGACCATCGCGAGAGTAAAGAAGGCCAACGGCTTCTGTTTTCCCAGCCCGATTAGTACATAGGCGGGGATCATTTGAATCAGGGTGAGCAATTCGCAGCCTAACAGTATGGCCAAGATCCCGGCCATCGGTTCAAAGTCACTACCGACCCACACATGAATGATCGGCTTACCCATGATGACCAGAACCGCGACCAACGAAAGCACCAACGCGCCCACAAATCGATTCCCCTTGAGAACCAGTTCGCGAATTTTGTTGCTATCTCCCTCGGCCATCAGGCTGGTGGCGGCGGGCTTTGTTACACTGGCGAATGATCGAACGACAGAATACACGGCTTGCATGATCATCACTGGAATCGCATAGAGCGTCGCAGATGCGGTGGTCAACAGCACACCAATCACGATAAAACCAGCCCGGTCGCGAACCGTATCAAACAAGCTCCACATCAAGGTGTAAATACTATAGCCCAACATCTCCCAAAATTGCGCCATCGAAGCACTTGACCACCGAATTTTCAATTCAGGAAGATAGCGCTTGGCCAGCAGCGGCGCACCGATGACTTCTGCAAGGCGTGCCCCCACATGCGCCACAGCCAACCCGAGGACCCCAAACCCTGCAAGCATCAGCCCAACGATCAGACCTGCCCTCGCCAGCCGGCAGCAAAACGCCAAGGTATTTAGCGGAACGTAGCGTTGCATCCCGCTCATGACGCCCCGAAATACGGTCAATGGCGTCGCGATGGCAAAGTATCCACCGACCATGATCACGAGGGCTTGGCTAATCCCCACATGCTCCGGGGAAATATGGAACCAGATCGGAAAGTAAAAGAACAGCACGACCGTCGCGCCGACAATCAAGCACGCAACCATGAGGTAAAACACGAGGGCTGTACTCACGACTCGGTTCAGACCTTCTTGATCCCCCTTGGCCAACATGGGCGGAATGAAATAGTTGACGGCAGAGTTAATCCCGAGTTGAAGCAACGCAGAGTAGGCAAAAAGGCCACCTGTAATGGCCCAGATACCGTACACTTCTTTCGTCAGCATTCGCAAAATGAAGGACAGCAGGCAAATCTGAATCGCCATATCGACGCCCATGACGACGAAATTGCTCAGGGCGTTGAGGGACACGCGCTTCCCGCTGGTAGCCTCCACTGCGTTTCTAGACTGTTCTCCGACTTGCGAAGTGACCATATACGTCTCAACCGCCGTCAAGCCGATGCCATCCATGCCGCGTTGCCCTGGCGGTGGAGATGACCTAGTCTGCTAAACGCATCGCAGCATCCGGTGATGCTTGCACCGGTGTTCTACCTATTACAGGAAGGGCCAATCACATGACCAAATCTTCAACCGCTTGTTGCGGGGTTTTGGGATTGATTGCGGTTGTTTCGGTGTGGTTGGCTTTTTCCACATCCGCAGATCAACCCGAGCAACCGTCGATCGTGGCCGTCGCAAGAGCGAACGGGCCCGATGCCAGACAAGATTCCGAGTCACAGACGCGACGCAAATCCGCTCATCAATCCGCTCATCCCCCGAAAATTATCCCGTGGATTGAGGTCAACGCTCCCCATGCTCGTGTTTCCAAATGGGCCCACATGCGATCCGACGTTGGCTTGTCGTATGCAAACATCACCAACCTGGAACACTGCATTGAAGGATTGCCTCACTGGGCCAAGGTCACCGACACCGTCATCGTCCTCACCAAGCCTGCGAAGATCAACACCCTGTACCCAAAGTTGATGCAAAGAAAGCCGGCAGGCCTGCACATCGTCGGTGGACTTAAAACATTCATCCTCAAAGACGACTACGCCAACCCCGACGGCTGGCGGAAGATCGCCGCGTACGCCCAGCAGGTTGTTCAAATTACCGGCAGCAACGTGGTCGTCTTGGGCAGCGAAACGAGTTTGACGCCCTTCCACAAAGGCAAGACCACGATCGACTACGACAAACTCCGTGAGTCGTTGGCTCCACTGCGAGAGACGGGCATCCAATTCTGGTGGCACCCGGTGCGCATTTTGGCGAATTCTTCTGCGTTTCCAGACCGCGAGAAAGAAACTACGCGACTGGTGCAGACCATCATCGAGGTATTGCCGGATTCTGTTTTTTTAACGGCCTACACGTCCTGGCACGGATCTGAAAGAAACCTCCGCGGTGAAATGACGCTGAGAAAGAAAATGATCGATTTGGTCGGTCCCGATCATATCCACGATCGCATTTTTGCCACACCTGACGGTTATTGGCACTACGCCCGCGGCACCAAGAAGCGATGCAGCACGTCAGCAGAAGCCGCCACACAACTTGCCACACCCAATGGTGGAATCATCGTCGACATCTACCCAGGCGCGCTTTCGTGGGTCAGGATAGCGAAAGAATTCGCACAACTGATGCAACCTTCACCAGCCGCGGTGAAACCCTAAGCGGGAGCGAAACCCTAAACAAATGACCCGCGTGGCGCGGGCACCCCCAGATGTCGATTCATCCGCAAACACGCGTGCCGTCCACGCTGCGGTCCGATTCATTGACAGAAACCCGCACGAGGCGACCTGGCAGACAGACTCCGCCCCCGTCAGCCGCTCGCTACATCCGATGTAAGCGCCTGAAAGAGCAAGAGTTACGTTCAATAGGCACGGATAGGAACCGCCATCTGTGCTGTGTTCTCGCATGTTATCGGTTCATCGCTCCCGAGGCTACAGCGACGAAACTGCGTAAACCCTAGCCATTCTACGGGCTTACAACGACTCCGGTTCAAGACTGCCACCGCATCGATTCCCCCCGTGTACTATCTCCGGCCAATCCTTCAGACCTGTGCGTGGTTCGGGAGTTTGATCTACCTTGATTTTGGCCCCGGTGCGGATGACGCAGTTGCAGTTAGAATCGTGCCCCGTGCCATGACGCGCATGATTCGTGACGATGCCGCCGGGTTCTTCCCTTGGCGCTTAGTGAGGGTTGGGTTTGCCGTTCGATCCGCATAAGCCGGAGTTTCTTGGCCATCTTGCCTCATCGTCGCGAATCAGTAAGAATTGCTCAAAGCGGGTTGCCGACATCAAGAGGTGGAAATGCAGGTGCAACGCCCCGCCTGCCAGCCTTTTCTGTCCAATTGCCCACAACGGAGCAAGAAGTGCATCCAACGTATTCTTCTTTCGTGGATCGTCCGTTCAAATGCGACGGCTTGTCTCCACACGGTAGGTTTCGGTGAACGATCAAATTGAGGCACATCAGCGCGCAGTTGAGCAACTGAAGGACGGAATTCCCGTGCTTGAGAGAATCTGTGCGCGAATCATCAACTGCTTCGAGGCGGGCGGAAAGTTGTTTGTAATGGGGAATGGGGGGAGCGCCGCCGACGCTCAGCACATCGCTGCTGAATTGCTGGGACGGTTTAAGGTCGACCGACGCGCCTTGCCCGCCATCGCCCTCACAACCGATACGTCCACCTTGACTGCCGTTGGGAATGACTTCGGAAACGACGTCATTTTTTCGAGGCAGATCGAAGGCCTCGTCCAAACGAATGACGTCGTATGGGCGCTGAGCGTTTCGGGGTCATCCCCCAACATTATTGCCGGAGTCAACGCTGCCAAGACCGCGGGCGCTTTCGTCATCGGTTTCACTGGATCCGATGGCGACGAGTTGGCAGGACTTTGCGATGAACACCTGCGTGCAGCACACCGAGATGCTGATCGGGTCCAGGAGGTTCACGAGCTGGCATACCACTTGATCTGCGAGCGAATAGAAGCCGCCTTCGTCCAAGTCGCGACCGCCGACAGGAGCCACTTGGCGTGACCGAAGCACAATTCAGACTGCGAAGCGTTCAAGGAGAGCTATTCGGGATACATATCCTGGGTGCGATGGGTGAAGACAATGCCTGAACCCAACGATCCATCTACCGCGATCACGCTCGATCTACTCTGCACTGACCCAGATCGAATCGAGCGAATGTGGTACATACCCACATTGAAGGAATATCGTGATGGTTGGCTTCTTTACAGCGAAGAACTCGTGCTCAGCAGACTGCAGGGCTGTTTTGAAGATCCCAGCCGCGTCCAATATACGTTGGGATGGCGGCTCGTCGGGGGCTTGCTTCGTGGAGTGATGGGGCTTGGACAGGCACTCCTCATGATCTTGAGTTTCCTACCGGTTATCAGTTGGATGATGTACTGCCTTGCGCGCAGCATGCCCCGCAACGCGGTAGGTTTCTTTATGCGGGCGTGCTATTGGAAATCGAAACTTCGTCGGCTTGGCGTAGATACATTCATCGATCAAGGAGTGGAAATCACTCGCCCTGACAAAGTTGAAATCGGACACCGATGTCATATTGACCGCAATGTACTCATGTCGGTTGGGAGTGACGATGGCTACATTCGCATCGGCGACTATACTTTCATAGGGCCATCATGCCATCTTGCCGGGCGGGGTGGCGTCGAGATCGGGCGGTGCGTTGGATTGGCGGCTCGGGTACATCTATATTCAGTGTCAAACCTTCCCTACCACGGGCAGAGACTCGGAGAGTTGGTTACGATGTCGCACAGCGTGCCAGCCGACCTTCAAAACACGATAACGGGTCGTTTGGAAATCGGAGATTATACGGTCATCGGGATGGGATCATTGGTACTTCCCAAAGTGACATTGGGTTGCGGTGCCATTGTACACCCATACGCGGAAGTCCGGAATTCCTTCCCAAAATTCTCCATTGTATCGGGACATGGGCGTGCCCGCCGAGTGGGTTGGCGGCGCCCTGCACGCCTGGATCCGCGCCTGCACGAAGCCATTGGTAGCGAAACACGATCGTGAACACCGCAATACAAGTGCTAGCATCAGTGCTCGATGGGTTCTCGAACCCTCCCACGACCATCGAAATTGCGCGCGCAACCAAGCTACTTGGCGCGCTCGATGCGGAACAAGCCGGGCTGAAACCACTAAAGGTAGGAATCGTCAGTTCTTTCACCTTCGACCCACTCGCCCGAAACTTAGTCATTCGGGGTTATGTCGATGGTTTTCGAATCGATCCAACGGTTTCCCCATTTGGGCAGTACATTCAAGAATTGGTTTCGCCGAACAGCGCGCTGGCCAACAGTCAACCAGACGTCGTCGTAGTTGCGGTCCGGCTTCAAGATTCTTGCCCAGCACTATACGAAAGATTCAATGAACTGGATGCCGCATCGAACGATGCAATCGTTACCGAGTGGCAGGAGAATTTCCGCCGGGCGCTGGTCGCGTTCCGTAGGCACTTCGACGCACCGATCCTCTGCTGCAACTACGAACAGCCCGCCCACCCAAGCATGGGTTTGGCAGATGCGCGAAGCCCGGTTTCACAGCGCAAGACTATCACCGCCATGAACCGGTTTCTTGACGACCTGGTCGTGGAAATTGGCAGTTTCCATGTGGTTGACATTGACAACCTCGCAGGCCGAGTCGGACGAGCGCGCTGGCAGGATCCCAAGCTATGGTATTGGGGGCGAATTCCCATCGCGACCGAAAACCAATGGGCATATGTAGGAGAGATCGTCCGCGTACTCCGTGCGACGGCTGGAAAGGCTCGAAAGGTCTTGGCGCTGGATTGCGACAATACGCTGTGGGGTGGCGTACTCGGAGATGTGGGCCGCGATGGCATCGCCTTGGGCCACGACTACCCCGGCAATGCGTTCGTCGCGCTGCAGAAGAGGGCGCTGGACCTTTACCACCGGGGCGTGGTGCTCGTCGTGGCCAGCAAGAACGAGCATTCGGCGGTTTTGGACGTTTTTGAAAATCACCCGGAAATGGTACTTCGGCCCAAACACATCAGCGCGTTCGCGGTGAACTGGGACCCCAAGCCACAGAACTTGCAACAGGTCGCCGCGAAGTTGAACCTCAACCTCGACAGCTTCGTTTTCGTTGACGACCACCCGGTCGAATGCGCCATGATGCGAGAGATGGTTCCATCCGTGAAGGTGGTCCACCTTCCGCAAGACCCCGCCCAATACGAACGGACCCTCGCCAGCCTCGACTGTTTTGACCAACTCAGCGTGAGCGAAGAGGACAGGCAACGTGGCGAGATGTACAGACGGGAGGCAAGACGCGCCGAATTCCGTGCCGAAGCCGACGGCCTTGAGTCGTTCTATGCGGGTTTGAACATGCAGATGACCATCGCAGTCAACGACGAGTCGACCATTGCCCGGGTCGCGCAGCTCACGCAGCGCACAAACCAATTCAACATGACCACGCGCCGACGCACCGAATCGGAAATCCTCGACCTCATGCGTTCGCAAGGCGTTGACGTATGCACGGCGCGTTTGATTGACCGTTTCGGCGACAATGGTATCGTGGGCTTGGCGATCGTTGGCAGGGACAGCCACGATGCCGTCCTCGATACGTTCCTAATGAGCTGTCGCGTACTGGGGCGCACGGTGGAGAGTTCTTTCCTCGCGTGGATCGGTTGCATGTTGCGAGAAGCGGGCATCCGAACGCTTGAAGGTCAATTTGTTCCCACGAGTAAGAACAAACCGTTCGCGGATTTCTACGCATCGTGGGGAATGTCCTTGAAGCACCGCGCGGACGATGGCGCGGAACGCTGGACGTACGATCTTGAGGAATCGTCTGAGGCGCTGACGATTCCGCCGTGGATCAAAGTTGAAACTTTAGCATAAGGCCTGAACATGAGTCACGAGAATCGGTCGAAACTAAACGAGATTATCGCCACGCTGCTTGAAGTGGAGGCCGAAAGCCTCAGCAACGACTGCTCACCTGAGACGATCGAGCATTGGGATAGCCTGAACCATCTGAACATCTGCGTCGCGGTCGAACAAGAATTCGGGATAACGCTGACAACAGACGAGATGGTGGCGATCAGAAACGTGGGCGATCTCGTGGCGCTGCTCAACACCAAGAACGTGGTATGCGCATGAAACACGGCGAAGACAACCTAACAAGCATGGTAGCCGCAGCGGCTACTGACCACCCAGGTGCCGCGCGGGCGATCGATCGCTTGATCACCATTGCACCCATGTTTCGTTCTGCCGCGCGCGACATGCTCCGAGCATACGGGACGACGTTCTTGAGGCGGGCCGACGATCGCGTCGCGGAGATCGATTTTCTTTGCGATGGTGACGCTGAGCGATTCGATGAAGCCGTCCGAGCGTATGTGCGATTCTGCATGGAGTTCGCACGCAAGCAGGCGGAGTTCTTGCGTACTGGACGGTACTCGTTTCAAGACTTCGATGAGATGTGCGCCGAACTGTACGACGACAACGACGCCGTGCAAAACTTCTACCTGTTCGCCCTGTTGTTCAGCTTCATCTTTAGCCCAAACTACTACGAATTCTACGACTTCTTCGAGACGGAATTCCTGCCCCATGTGCATGATACGGGTTGTGTTTGCGAAATCGGTTGCGGGCACGGCGTCTATCTTGGCAAAACGTTGGCCGCTCACCATTCCACAACAGGCGTTGCAATCGACATTTCGCCCGCAGCACTTGAAGTTGCACAGCGGATGCTTGGGTATTATCAAATCGGATCGCAGCGGGTTGAGTTTGCCCAGGACGATTTGCGTCATCGGTTGCGTCGCGATGACGGTTGCGCCCAGGCGGTCATTTGCTGCGAGGTGCTCGAACATCTTCCCGACCCGCAGCGTGCCCTGCACGAGCTGAGACGGATCCTGGGCGAGGGCGGTACTGCATTGCTGTCTGCAGCGATCCGAATGGAAAGTGTCGATCACTTGTATGTATTCCGAACGCACGACGAAGTAATCGAAATGATCGAAAAGGCGGGACTGCGTCTGGAAGCGTCCAGGGTGATCCCCCTGGCCAAAGGAAACATGCAAGACGAAGAGGAGCGCCGACGGTTGGCTGAGGATCCGCGTGTTCCTGTCGGGTTCATTTGTCGAGCATCCCCTAAGTGACTGCTGTGATCAGCAGGCACAAATCTGTTTCTCGCGAATCTTGCAAACGCGAATCGCTTATGCACCAGGAAAATTAATCCGCGCGTGCGAGTTCCTCAAAGAGCCAATCGCTCTTCGAATTGGCACGACGAGATGGTGGAGCCAAGATCGGCATGATACCAGTCAATCGAAATCCAAGTGCGAAGGATCTGCGGGCTTTTGCGCTGGCGATGGTTTTTGGGTTCGGCGTCATTGGGGTTGTGTTTTGGTATGTGGGGCCCGACCCGAACAGTTTCTCCTGGCAGAGCGTTCGGCTTCAGAAGGTCGCGATCGGTGCCTGGATTTTCGGTGCGTTGCTTGCGGGTGCCGGCTTCGCCCCGCGCGGTTTGGCGGTTCCTGTTTATGTAGCGTGGATGTCGATGGGTATGTTCCTGGGTTCGATCATGACGGTGGTGCTGATGAGCGTCATGTTTGTTGTGCTTCTGCCGATTTTTTCACTCATTCGTTTGGGCGACCCGTTGCGATTGAAACTTCACCCAAAGGGCGAAACCTACTGGGAGGACTATCGCAAGTATGAGCACACGCTCGACAGAAACGCCCGTCCTTTTTGACAGCGACGCGGCGGCGTGTGGCGCGCTCGCGATGAATCGTGATATGGTTCCGAACAGCAAAATGACAACGAACAGTGGAATGAAAACATAACGATGTATGTGCTTGGCATTTCCTGCTATTACCACGATTCCGGTGCTGCCCTCGTCAAGGATGGGCAGCTTGTCGCAGCGGCAGAGGAGGAGCGCTTCAACCGCAAGAAGCACGATAGCGACTTCCCCAAACTTGCGGTGGCCTATTGTTTGAACGAAGCGGGCATCACCATCGACGACGTCGACTACATCTGCTTCTATGAAAAACCTCTCGTCAAGTTCAATCGAATCCTCGAAACCATTCTCGCCCGCTGGCCTTTGACCTATTGGAACTGGGTCAAAAGCATGCCGGTGTGGCTAATGACAAAGCTGCACATCGGGCGCACCATCCAGAAAGAACTCGACACGGACAAAGACATTCATTTTTGCCAGCACCACCTGTCGCACGCAGCCAGCGCTTTTCTCGTCTCGCCATTTGAAGAAGCCGCAATCATCACAGCCGACGGTGTTGGTGAATGGGCAACCACCGCGTGGGGTGTCGGACGCGGCACCGATATCGATCTGCAAAAAGAGATTCGGTTCCCGCATTCGGTCGGGCTGCTCTTTAGTGCCATCACTGCGTACCTCGGCTTTCGCGTGAACGACGCGGAATGGAAGGTCATGGGCTTGGCTCCATACGGCAAGCCAACGTACCTCGACAAATTCCGCGAAGTCGTCGACCTCCGCGAAGACGGCAGCTTCCGACTCAACATGAAGTATTTCAAACACACGCACTCCACAACCAAGATGTTTAGCCGTCATTGGGAAGAATTGTTCGGTCAACCCGGTCGCCCGAAAGAAACCGAACTCGGCGAGTTTCATCGCGACATAGCCCATTCCGGACAAAAAATGGTTGAAGAAATCATGGTCACGATGGCCACCCACGTTCACAAAACCACCGGGATGGATCGCTTGTGCATCGCGGGCGGTGTCGGGCTGAACTGCGTTGCGAACTGGCGGATATTGCAGGACTCAGGGTTCAAAAAAATCTTCATTCAACCGGCATCGGGCGATTCGGGTGCTGCGATGGGCGCCGCATTTTACATGTACAACACGGTACTGAAAAAACCGCGCGAGTTTGTCATGCGACATGCCTATTGGGGCCCATCGTTTGACGACGACAGCATCCGCAGCGCTTTGGACGAAAGCGGTTTGCCGTATGCCTATCACGAGAGGGAAGAGGCGCTGCTTGAGCAGACGGCGGCTGCGATCGAATCGGCGAAGGTTGTGGCGTGGTATCAGGGACGGCTTGAGTTTGGCCCGCGCGCCCTCGGCAATCGGTCGCTCGTCGCCGATGCACGCAACCCGAAAATGAAAGACATCATCAACGCCAAGATCAAATTCCGCGAGGCGTTTCGACCTTTCGCCCCCAGCGTCCTGCGCGAACATGCCCACGAGTATTTTGAAATGCCCAAAGGGATGGATGCCCCTTTCATGTTGCTGGTTCCCAATGTGCGGCCTGAGAAGCATGCGGAGGTCCCCGCGATCACCCACGAAGACGGTACTGGTCGAGTGCAAACCGTCACCGATGCCGACAACGGTCGGTACTATCGCCTGATCAAAGCGTTTTACGAACGCACCGGTACACCGCTCGTCATCAACACATCATTCAATGTACGGGGCGAGCCAATCGTTTGTACACCGCAGGACGCGATCCACACCTATCTGAACACCGGGATCGATTGGCTGGTGATGGGCAACTTCGTCGTTTCCGAAAAACCCGACACCGTCGACTTCCAAGCCGGGATGAAACGAAGCATCGAACTGGAAGCGGGATCGTTGATGAAGTAACATTCACGCATCAGCGGCAGGACAAGACGGAACTTACGATCAGCGAACGCAACGAAACCATGGCCAAGCAATCACTATTCAAAGAATTCTTCGCGTTCATCAAGCACGAAAAAAAATGGTGGATGATCCCGCTGATCACCGTCCTGCTGTTCGTGGGCGGTCTAATTTTGTTCAGCAGTACGTCGCCACTAGCGCCCTTGATCTATCCGTTCTTTTAACACGAACGCATACAACGCCACGGCGCTCGCCGGGTGCCCCATCCTTGAGCGAAGCGGCGGGCACAGCCCGCTCTTAAGACCGCACTGGTGCGGAAGGGTGGGGGACTGACGAGACACAAATGCGCTGAAACTTCTCTGAAATCTCCGTCACGAAGAAAGTATGAATCACACCATGAAAATCATCAACATCTGCGGCGCTCGACCAAACTTCATGAAAATCGCACCGCTCATGCGAGCGTATAAGAATCACGCGCAAATCGAACCGATGCTCATTCACACAGGGCAACACTACGACAAGAATATGTCGGACCTGTTCTTCAAACAGTTGGGCATCCCCGAACCCGACCTGAACCTCGAAATCGGCTCAGCCAGCCATGCCGTTCAAACTGCGGAAATCATGAAGCGATTTGAAACGGTCGCCCTCGAAGAGAAACCCGATTGGGTCGTTGTTGTGGGTGACGTCAATAGCACAATCGCGTGTGCGCTTGTCGCCACGAAGCTGGGTATCAAAGTCGCACACGTCGAAGCCGGTCTGCGAAGTTTCGACCGCGACATGCCCGAGGAAATCAACCGCGTCCTTACCGATACGATTTCCGACCTGCTGTTTGTCACCGAACCCAGCGGGTTGGAAAACCTCAAGAACGAAGGCGTTTGCAGCGACAAGGTCCACTTCGTCGGCAACGTCATGATCGACACGCTCCGGGCAAATTTCGACAAAGCCCAGGAGTCAAACATCGTCGAGTCGCTGAATCTAAAAACGCGCGGGTACAACGTCGTCACACTCCACCGCCCCAGCAATGTCGACGACGCCGAAACGATGGGCAGAATTACCGACGTCCTGGACGAAATCCAGAAAGACCTCCCCACCGTGTTCCCGATGCACCCGCGTACGAAACACAACCTCGCAAAACTAGGGTTGGCCGATCGGCTGGAGGCGATGAGCCAACTGAAAATCATCGAGCCAGTAGGCTATTTGGATTTTTTGAAACTAACCGGAAGTGCAGCCGTCGTACTAACCGATTCGGGAGGCATTCAAGAAGAAACAACCATCCTCGGTGTGTGGTGCCTAACCCTGCGTGAAAACACCGAACGCCCCGTCACCATAGACCAAGGCACAAACACCCTGGTCGGCACCGACCCCACAAGAATCCTCGAAGCGTACCGAAAGTGTCGCACCAAAGAAGTAGGCGAAGCAAAAACCCCAGAAAAATGGGACGGAAAAGCCGCAGAACGAATCGCGGAAGTGCTTGCCAGAACTGGGAACTGAGGCCACGGTTAACCCAATACCGCGTGCAGCTACTTTGAAGCTGCGGGGTCGTAGCCGAGTACGTCGTAGAGTTCCTGGCGCGTTTGCATCTT
>JAADIU010000181.1:802-13545 GCA_013151185.1 Planctomycetota bacterium | reverse complement strand
AACGAACGGGCGCTGGAATCGCTGAGAAAAAAAGCCATGAAGCATCGGGTTGCTGACGCGGCGCAGCGGAGCGCAGCGATGATGCTTGAGGTCGCCGGGCTCTGTGAATTGTCGCAAAGGCAGGAATATTAAGACACGCTGCAAGAACCAGCGCTTGAACTTGGCGCAGATGTGCCCAAAATCGTGGTTTGTCGGACATGATGAAAACACGCGCCGTTTGACGATACTTGATAGGTTCCGTTGAACGGATTGGATGAGGTTGGCGTCGCTTGGATTCGGGCGCTTTGCGGTTGGGAAAAATGAACGTGCAAATTCAATCGAAACCGGACAAGCAGTTTGACGGTGAGCGGCAGTTTGACGGTGGGCGGTCCCTGGCGGGGTGTCGCGTTCATCTTGTGGGCATCGGTGGATGCGGAATGTCTGCCGCCGCCCGATTCCTTCTGGATAGCGGATCGGTCGTCAGCGGTTCGGACATGAAAGCATTTGCGGGGGCTGGGGCGTTGGTCGAGGCGGGTGCAACGGTGCATCTCTTTCACGACGCGCAGCATCTTCGAGATGATGTCGACCTCGTGGTTCGCAGTGCAGCCGTTCCCGACAGCAATCCTGAACTCGTCGCCGCGACCTGCAAAGGCAAACGTGTGATCAACTATGCCGAATTGCTCGGCGAACTCACCGCGAAGAAAACCAGCGTGTGCATAGCAGGCACGCATGGCAAGAGTACAACCACCGCACTGACGGCATATATGATGCGCGTTGGCGGGTTGGAGCCCTCGCATGTTGTGGGTGCAGAGTCGGAGCAGATTGGTGGTAGCAGTGGTGTCGGGGCGGGTGAACATCTGGTTGTTGAATCCTGCGAGTTCGATCGATCGTTCTTGCACTTGCATCCGACGAGTGCGGCTATCCTTAATGTGGAAGCCGACCACCTTGATTGTTTTGACGACATCGATGATATCGTTGAAGCGTTCGGTTCATTCGTGAAGCGCGTGCCCAAGTCGGGTTTGCTCGTCTTGAATTTCGAGGACGACCTGTCGCTACGGCTGGCGGGGGCTGCGAACTGTCGCGTGCAGACTTTCGGATTCACTCCGGGGGCGGATTGGCGAGCGACGGATCTTCGCGCGGACAAAGGCTCTTTCGTGTTTACGCTTTTGCACGACGGACAAGTGTTCACCGATTGTCGGGTGAAGTTGGCAGGCCGGTATAATCTGAGCAACGCACTGGCGGCTGCTGCTTTGGCACACGACGCCGGGGCAGAGATGAACGCGATCATCGAGGCGATGGCTACGTTCGAGGGCGTGGAGCGTCGAATGACATGCCGTGGCACTTGGAAGGGGGCAACGGTTGTCGACGACTATGCCCATCATCCCACCGAGATCAAGGTGACGCTCGACGCTGTTCGATGTCGATACGCCCCCAAGCGAATGTGGGTTGTCTTTCAACCGCATCAGGCTTCGCGCACCCATCAGTTGATGGAAGGCTTTGGCCGCGCATTTTCCGATGCCGATGTCGTTCTTGTTCCCGATATTTTCAGCGTCCGCGATTCGGACGAAGACCGTTCGCGAACCGATTCGGCGCAGCTTGTCGAGCGTCTTAATCATGCGGGTGTTGACTCGCGCTACATGCCTTCGTTTGAAGACGTCTGGGCCCACCTCGACAACCATGTGTCCGACGGGGACTGCGTGGTCACGATGGGGGCGGGCGATGTGTGGAAGGTGGCAGACAGCCTTGTCAATCGCGTGTGAACCGCTGATTCAAAGCGATGTTGCCCTGGCTGGCCGGACTTGGTTTCGGTTGGGCGGGTCGGCGCAGAATTTTTGCGCGCCAAACGATGTTGCAGAACTGCGAAACGCATTGCACTGGGCCCGATCGAAAAACGTTCCTGTCCGGGTGCTGGGTGGTGGGGCGAATTTGTTGGTTCGAGATGGCAGCCTTGGCGGACTGGTGATTTCACTTTCGCAGCCCGCATTTTGTGGCGTCAGTTTCGATGGCGATCGCGTCAAAGTAGGGGCAGGTGTCGATCTCATGCACCTGTCGCGAGACTGTTCTTATGATGGGCTGGCTGGCCTCGAATGTCTCGCGGGTATTCCCGGAACCGTTGGTGGGGCGATTGCCATGAATGCCGGCGGACGATTCGGATCGATTGGTGACAGCGTCGAGCGCGTGCGGCTTATTGATCGGGCAGGCGTCATCGTCGATCGCGATGTCAGCCAAATGTGTTTTGCGTATCGTCAGTCGGCGCTTGAAGACCGCATCGTGTTGGAGGCAGTGTTGAAGCTGCGGCAAGAACCCGTTGATGAAGTGAAGCGCCGCTACCAGGACAATTGGCGTTTCAAGAAAGATTCTCAACCGCTGGCTGCCCACAGCGCCGGGTGCATTTTCAAAAACCCTGAAGGCGACGTTGCCGGCAGGTTGATCGACCGCGCGGGGCTCAAAGGTTTCTCCAGAGGCCGAGCGCGTGTTTCAGAGATTCATGGCAACTTCATCGTTGCGGATGAAGGCGCAACGGCTTCCGATGTTCTGGAGGTCTTGGAGTACGTTCGGGAAACAGTTTTGAAGAAGACCGGGGTTCGCCTCGAAACGGAAATCGATGTCTGGTGAATGTAGTTTTTCAAGGGATTTTCTCACGCTGAAAGGGATGTCAGCAATGAAGAAGGGGACCAAGCCCATCCGCATTGGGCCGCACAGCAATTCAGTTCGCGTTAATCAACTCGATGTCACCCTGCTTTCGGGCGGGCCAAGCGATGAGCGCGAGGTCAGTCTGGCCAGCGGGCGTTCGATCGCTGCCGCACTATCACGATTGGGACATCGCGTGTCGGTGTGCGATATATCGCCCGCGGACATGAGCGCTCTTGATCGTCCCGCCGATCTGGTGTTCGTCGCCCTTCACGGGACGTTTGGCGAAGACGGCGCACTTCAGCGCGAGTTGGAACGTCGCAATCTGCGCTTCACGGGGACAGGAGCATCTGCCAGTGCTTCGGTGATGGACAAGGTTCGCACCAAGGGCATTTTGATCGGCGCGGGTCTTCCCACGCCCCGTTTCGATATCGCCCGTCATGCGCGCGTTATGGAAATCGTGCGCCGATGGCGTCTGCCGGTGGTCGTGAAACCACACGCCACCGGAAGCAGCATCGACGTTCATCTGGTGCGGGAAGCCGAACTGTTCGAAAACGCACTGAACACTGTTGTGCGGAAGTATGGCCAAGCCCTCGTCGAGGAGTTGGTGGACGGTCCCGAACTGACGGTCGGTATTTTGGGCGATGAGGCGTTGCCTCCGATTGAGATTCGCACGTCGCGCGGTTTCTACGATTATGAGGCAAAATACATCGACGAAGATACCGAGTATATCCTCGACATCGATCTTCCTGAGGCGCTGCTCTCGAAAGTGCAGGCGTTGAGTTTGCAGGCCGCAAAGGCGCTGGGGTGTCGTGATTTTTGCCGGGTGGATTGGATGATCGACCAGGTCACACACGAACCGACCATCCTTGAGATCAATACGATTCCGGGATTCACAAGCCACTCGCTCCTACCAAAAGCGGCAGCCAGGGCGGGCGTGACCTTTGATGAACTTTGCCAGCGGATCATCGAACTCGCGATGAAACGGACAAGCCAGTAGCAGCTTCGGGAATCCCGAGCAGGCGTAAGCAGTCGAACCGCGATATGGCCAAGCGCAAGAAAAAGAACAAAGTGATTACGCGGCTTCGGGAGTGGTTCCAGTCCGACGGAATCGTTTTGCGCTGGCGGCGCATGGTTGTTGGCAGTGTGATGATGGTGGCGCTCATCGCGGTTGTGGCTTATGGGTTGCACCGGTTGGAGGGATATGTTCTCGCACAAGACGACAGCCAAGCCCCCCCGAAGATCGAATTCGTTGCTGCGCCCGATCACCTCGAAGGGATTCTGGCAAACGCCGTTTCCGATTTTCAGCAGCGCCCATGGACGCGAGAAGATTTGTGTGGGGACATCGCGCAGCGTCTGAGTGAAGTCGCATGGATCAAGAAGATCAACTCCGTTCATCGATACAGTGATGGCACGCTTGAGATTGATTGCAGCTATCGCAACCCTGCCGCAATGGTCAAAACGGAAAGCGGGATGCTGTTGGTCGACGATGAGGGCGTGCTTCTTCCCGGACGATATGGTCCCGACTCGACGCTGCTGTTGATCGAAGGTGTCAGCACAGAACCGCCGAGTCCTGGGCAGCGATGGAATGCGCCCGAGTTGCTAGCCGGTATTGATCTCGTTCATCTTCTGGCCAACGAAACATTTGCCGCCCAGATCACGGGCGTATCCGTGAGAAACTTTCGCGGTTGTCGGGACCGTCGCGCAGCCCACATTGAGTTGGCGACCGATCGGGCGGGGGGCAGAATCATCTGGGGGTCCGCACCCGGCGAGGAGATCGAAGAAAATTCCCTGGAGCAAAAGGTGCAGTTGCTGCGGAGGAACTACCATCGTTACGGTCGTGTGGACGCAGATCGCAGTGTGATCGACGTTTCCGTTCACCCGGATAAGGTTTTCTCTCCGACGTAGGGTATTCCCGGGTCGCGTCTGTACACAGATTGTTGGGTATACTTGTTGTTGGGTATAATCGACGGGCGGGAATTCTAAATTGCCCCGGCTCGTTTCTGGACGAGAGTGGGCTGTCGGGTTCTGTCGAAACCGGATTCCATTGAGGCTGGGTTTCACTGAGGATAGGGCATCATGCAACGATACGCGGAGTACGCATCCCAACTGTTTAACGTTTTCAAAGAGCACCTCCCGGTAGAGGTGATGGCTACGCAGATTCCAACGGGTGCTGTGGCGATGCTGCTCGGCGTCAGCATTTGTGTGTTGGGTGCAAAGCTTTCCCGGTGGTTCGTCGCCATTGTTTTTGCCTCGACGGGATTGATCCTCGGGATGCAAATCAGCAAGAGCTACGACTGGCCATTCCCGGTGACAGCACTGGTGAGTAGTTTGGTAGTCGGCGGGGTTGGGTATTCGCTGCATCGTTTTCTGGTCGGACTCTTCGCGGGTTTGTTTCTTTCTTCGGTGGCTTTTTCACTGGTTTCTTCGCAAATGGTTTTGCCCCATCTGCCCGAGTTTGAACAGGTAGAGCAATCCCAACGCACCCCGGCGAATCTCGAATTTCAGCCGGGCCCTGCCGCAGGAGCGATCGAGTCGGGCTGGGCCAGCTTGAGCAGCTACGCTGTCCGCTTCTGGACGTACATGGACAAGCAGCAGCCCAACCTTCGCCTTCATGCGGTGGGTTGGAGCGTCGGCGCCGGTTTGGTGGGTTTGTTGATGGGTTTGTTCTTGAATCGGCTGACGTTGATCTTATTCACTGCCGCCTTCGGAACGGTTCTCATTTCGGGCGGTATGTTCGTCATGGCCAAAGGAATGGGCATGGACATGCTCCAAGCAACCCGCGCTCGCCCAAGCGTATCTGCGCTGGCGATAGGTTCCTTCTTCATCGTGTCGGTCCTACTGCAATCAGCACTAACACGAAAAACCCCCGCCCCAGCCGCAGAGTAACAAGTCGCCGTGCCTTGCGCTCAGGCGATCTACTGATGAACGGCAAACTCCGCGATGCTGGCGGAGTTCGCCGCTTCGGCGTGCTACGACCTATTCGCTGACCGGCCCCTATTCGTCGACCGACCACTGTGGAACCACGTTGAGTTTCGCATCCTGTCTAGGTGTTCAGGTCCACTCCAGTAGTACATTCTTATCTGATCCGCCTTTATGGTGCTTGAGGCCCACTTTCCCGTAACTGCTTCGTGGAAGGCATCAATCGGTGTCGCGTGCGGTCGGCTGCTCGATCCTCTGGAGGGTGCTTCAGATGCGAACCTGCGACGACGATATTGCGGATAGTTTGAGGTTTTTTTGTTTCTAATCGGGAAGGGGGAGAGTAGTCGTGACGCCTTATCACCTGATCTACACCAGTCGGGCGACGGTCGAAGTGGATGACGACGTCTTGCGGTCGATCCAGGATCGTGCCAGCGCCAACAACAAGAAAAGCGGGGTGACCGGATTGCTGCTGTATGGCGGAGGCAATTTTCTCCAGCTTCTGGAAGGACCAATTTCCATAATTGCCGCCCTGTTTGAGAAGGTCCAACAAGACCCGCGCCACACCGATGTGCGTTGTGTGCATTTCGGGCGAGCGCCATCCTACATTTACCCGGAATGGTCCATGGGTGTGCTCAACGTGGAGGATGCAGGGGTCGGTATTTCGCACGAGCGGCTTACGGCGTTCTTTGCGGAACCTGCGACTTCATCCCACGAGTGCTACAAACAGGCCATTTCTGTCTTTGAAGATTTCCAAGCCCAGCTGGCCGGCGGGGTAGCCACGACGTCTGCATCTTGACGATCTTCCTGCGTGCGAACGCGCCGGGTGATAGCGGCTGCGCCATTCTGTTTTCAGGCGGTTCACGTCAGTTCGTATTCGCTGCCGTTTGCAGATTGTTTATCACGATGATATCAAGCAGGGTCGAAGCGACCGTCTTGATCGACGTGTCGATGATTTCCTTGTAGGTTCGTGAGGAAATGCATCCGACCGAACCGGTCATCAACATGCCGGCCATCATGATTACACTCAACAGTTTGAATCGCCTGGATTTTCTCGCCACTGTAATTTCCTTCCGAAGAGATATTTTCGTTGGGTCCGCTGCACGGACCGTTTGAGGGACAATGTTCGATGCCGAGAGATGGTCCGCACAGCGGACCCAACCTCGTTGAGCAATATCCAAAGTCGAATCATGTCCCAACAAGTTGAATCACACACTAAAACTTGAACGAGTATCGAACGTAGAGCATATCCGGGTCGTCACTGGCTCCGGTATTTGTAATGAACGTGCTATCCCAAAAGTGCGAATAGCCGAACAACATGGACTGGTGCGGGTCGATTTTCCAAACCACGGTCAAGTCGACTTCGTGACCCACTTCCGTACCGCTGGCCCCGGTGGTATCGCGACGTCCCGGCGCACCGCCTGCATTGTACAGTGCGTCGCGTTTCGCGTTGAGCCAAAAGGCGTGGTACGCAATTTTGGCTTTGACCTTTTTGGGGATCGGCCACGCGGTGAGGTCGAAGTGAAACGCGTTGATATTCTGTCGGCCTATGAGGTCGAGGAAACCCAGGTAGGCGTGTCCAAGGGGGAACAACTGATCGAATGTTCCCACCTTGCCATCAAGCGGATCTTCGTCGCCGCTCGCCCAGTCGAACCCGGTTCCGATGCGCGGCTTCCAGGCGACGTCCGACAGCGTGTAGCCCGCTTCGACACCCCAAGCCCAGGCCTGAATGGTGTCGCCCGCCCATCGGCCCCACTGTCCGGCGACGAATCCGTTGTAGTCGAAGTCGCCTGTTTTTCCGATGAGGGTTGCGCCGAGGGTGTAGCGGCTCATGTCTCCGGAGTTCCCGTTTGGATTGGTGCGGTCGCGTGTGTCATCCTGTCCGAAGAAGAACGCATCGATGGTGTGACGTGGAATGGCTTTGTAGCTGAAATAGGCGCCGTAGAAATCGACCTCCTCGTTCCAGCGGTCAAGCCGCTGCTTGTCAACGACGGTGGGCTTTGAATAGAAGAAATCGAGGTCGAAGTTGTCCTCGCGCCAGAACACCTTCACCGCATCAAAGCGCCTTCGCGTGTTTGACCAATCCAGCGGCGAGATGAATCGCTGCTTGCCATATTGCAGATCCTGCCGCCCGATCCGAACCGTCATGGGCGTGTTGTCTCCAAACGGTTTGAGGTCGAAGAAGAACTGCTGGAACGTGAAGCGGTTTTCATCGATGGCACGCGGCGGAAGAGATCGGCTGCTGACCAACATGCTGCCTACTTGCAGAAAAAACCGAGCCGAATCGCGGTACTTCAAGTCGAAGTGCAGCAGGTTGCGATAGAGTTGGAAGGTGTCCTGCGTTCGCGGGCGGGCGCCGAAAGCCAGGTTTGTATGGGACTCCATCTGGAACCGAAATTCACCACCCAGTGAGAGACGCCAGTTCTCGTCGAGGCGGATATTCTTGATGGGATCAAAGACATCCTCGCGGTATGAACCCGGTTCGCCGTCGAGATAGCTGAAGTCATCGTTGAACCTCAGGTTGTTGTACTTCGGTCCGGGTAGATTCTTGTCGGGAACCGCTTCAGGTGGCGGGTCGGCGAATGGTTCGCGTGCGTCTTCCCTCTCCGCCTGCTGTTCTGCATTCTGTTGTTCCGCATGGCCGTCGTTGGAAGGTTCGATTTGTCTTGGCGTGTTCTGCGCCAAAACCAAACCAGCCGTCAGGAACACAGTCAGCGCCCCGATGACAACACATCGATTGGATCGATCGTTTCGAGACAGTCCCCGCGCGAACCCCAGAATTTTCATTTGCTCTTCTCGTCTGACAACTGGATATGGTTGTTTGCAATTGACCGAGAAACCGTTCTGCAATTGCCGTGCCAGCACTTACATAGCAAAACATCTTCCGATTGAAAAGTACTATCTCAAGAAAAGAACCGTCCTTTCTGTTGCGTGAGCGCGCGATCGCCGGTGGTCCGTTGTCCACCCCTTTTGGCGAGCCAACAATTGCAGGGAAGATCGCGCGAATTTTCTCCTGCGTTGCGCGATTCACCGCAGATTTGCGTGGTGTTCGTGGACCCTCGTTCCGCGTGTGTGTATACTCAGCGCGTCTCAAAGCCAACCAAGCCCGTTTCGCGAGATGCCCTTTGGAATCTTTCAAGTTGGTCAGTGAATTCACGCCGCAAGGCGATCAGCCGCAAGCGATCGACAAGCTTGTGCAGGCATTCGAGGCAAAGACGAAGTACGCCTGCCTCATGGGCGTGACCGGTTCGGGAAAAACCTTCACCGTAGCCAACGTCGTCGAGAAACTCAACAAACCGACGCTCGTGATTTCGCACAACAAAACGCTCGCTGCCCAACTGTTTGAAGAGTTCCGCGGCCTGTTTCCCGACAATGCCGTCGAATACTTCGTCAGCTATTACGATTACTATCAGCCCGAGGCGTACATTCCGCAGCGCGACATCTACATCGAGAAAGACGCCTCGCGAAATGACGATCTTGATCGACTTCGACTTCGAGCCACCAGTTCGCTTTCGTCCCGGCGCGATGTCATTATCGTGTCGAGCGTGTCCTGCATCTTTGGGCTGGGTTCACCCGAGGACTACAAAGCCAGCACGATCACGCTTGCGGTCGGGGAGGAGATCGAACGCGACAAACTGCTGCGGCGCTTCGTTGATCTCCAGTACAACCGTACGAACGTCGATCTGAAGCGGGCGACGTTTCGCGTTCGGGGCGATGTCGTCGAAGTCTATCCCGCGTACGAACAGTTCGCATATCGCATCGAAATGTTCGGTGACGAAATTGAACGCCTCGATTTGATCAACCCAACCTCGGGCGAAGTTCTGGCCAACGAGGACCGGATTTTCCTTTTCCCAGCCGTCCACTATGTGATGCCCGAAGAACGGATCGATGCGGCTATCGCTTCGATTGCGGAGGAATTGGACCAGCGTCTCATGGAACTGCGCCGCCACGGAAATCTGTTGGAAGCGCAGCGCCTCGCGGCAAGAACGAAGTACGACATGGAGATGATCAAAGAAGTCGGCTTCTGTTCAGGCATCGAAAACTATTCACGCCACCTGACCGGAGCGCCACCGGGGTCGCGACCTTCGACCTTGATCAATTATTTTCCAGACGATTTTCATCTGGTCATCGATGAATCCCATGTGACGATTCCGCAGATTCGAGCGATGTTTGCCGGCGATCGGAGCCGCAAGCAGGTGTTGGTGGATCATGGTTTTCGGTTACCGTCCGCGCTCGACAATCGGCCACTTCGTTTTGAAGAATTGGAGTCGGCGTGGAATCATGTCACTTTCATGTCGGCAACACCCGGTCCATACGAACTTGAACGATGCAAGGGTGAAGTGATCGAGCAGGTGATTCGACCGACGGGTTTGATTGATCCACCGGTGGAAGTTCGACCCGCGCGTGGACAAGTGCCCGACCTCATCCAGCGCGTTGCACAAAGGGCTGCCGCCAAGGAGGCTGTGTTGGTGACCACGCTGACGAAACGCCTCGCCGAAGACCTGGCCGACTATCTCAAACGCGAGGGGCTGCGGGCGGAATATTTGCACAGCGAGATTGACACGCTCGACCGTGTGAAGATTCTGAAAGAATTGCAGGCGGGTAAGTTCGATGCGTTGGTTGGCGTGAACCTGTTGCGGGAAGGGCTCGATTTGCCGCAGGTTTCGTTGGTGGCGATCCTCGATGCCGACAAGGAGGGGTTCTTGCGGAGTGAGACGTCGTTGATCCAGATGATTGGCAGGACGGCTCGCAATGTGAACGCCGAGGTGATTCTGTATGCCGACAAGATAACGCCAAGCATGAAGCGTGCGATGGATGAGACGACGCGGCGACGCGATCTTCAAACCGCCCACAATGAGAAGCACGGAATCACCCCGACAACCATTCGCAAGGAGGTGCGGTCGGGTTTGGAAACTGTGTTGTCGGCGCGGAAAATCGCTGCCGACGCGGTACGGCAGTCTGCGGTTCAGTTGGATCGAGCGGAGGCCATCGAAATGCTCAAGGCGCAAATGTTGCAGGCGGCAGAGGAACTCGATTTCGAGCGGGCTGCGCGGCTTCGCGATCGCATGGAGGAGTTGAAAGAAGAGAGCGAGACAGAGACAGTATCGGCGACGCGGCTTGAGGTGGAGTCGGAACCGAAGGCGCCGCGAAAAACCGGTCGAAAAGGAAGGCGGTTTTAGGTGGTTGACGGTTCTCTCATTGTCGCGGATCACGAAGCGCTGTTGGCGCAGGCAAAATCTCTCGCCGAGATGGCGCGGGAAGAAGACCTCGGGCGCGGTGACATCACGAGTGGTTTGCTGCCCGACTCGGGGGAACAGGGCGTGTTTCGCATGGTGAACAGAGAGGCGGGCGTCTTTGCTGGGCGTGACATCGCCGAGACAATTGTTCGCACATACACGGATGACGTTGCGGTGAAGTGGGCGAAGGACGGTGAAGACGGTTTTGCATTTGGCGCGGAGGCGACGTCGTTGATCGAACTTTCCGGTTCGGTGGCGACCATCCTTACGCTCGAACGCGTGCTGTTGAATTTTCTGCAACGCCTCTGCGGGATCGCCACGAAGACACGTCGTTTCGTTGATGCGGTCGAGGGCACGGGTGTTCAGATTCTCGACACGCGCAAGACCACACCGGGTTGGCGACATCTGGAAAAGTATGCCGTGCGGTGTGGTGGGGGGCGCAACCATCGCATGGGGCTGCACGATGCGGTGTTGATTAAGGACAACCACCTTTCCCACCGACCGATCGAGCAAACGTCAGCCGTCGTCTTTGAAATGCTTAACAAAATCGAAAGCCTGAAACCACCGCCCGTGTTCGTCGAAGTGGAAGCCGACACCCTCGATCAGGTCCGCCAGTTGTATTCGGTCGTCGGGATCGACGTTGTTCTGCTCGACAATTTTTCCCTGGGCGAACTTCGCGAAGCCGTCGCCCTACGCGAATCGCTGAACCTTACCGACAGGATCAAGCTGGAGGCTTCCGGCGGGATCACGCTCGACACCGTTTCGCAAATCGCCCGCGCTGGTATCGATTACATTTCGGTGGGCGCACTGACGCACTCAGCCATAGCCGTCGATCTCGCGTTGGACCGCGTTCGCTGATCGGTCAATCGGCTAACTGGTCAATCGTCAGGGTTTGCCTTCGAGCCGTTCTTCAAACATTCGGCAATAGCTTTCATACCGCAATTCGGAGATGGCACCATCATCGACAGCTTGCAGCACGGCGCACTTGATTTCGTGACGGTGTGTGCAGTCTGCAAACTTACACCGTGGGATGTGATCGGCGAATTCAACGAAGTGCAGTTCGATGTCGCTGATGGGCACGGCTGACAGGTCGAAGGAACGGATACCCGGTGTGTCTGCAACGTAGCCGCCAAATGGCAGCGGATAGAGAACAGCGGTTGTTGTGATGTGCTGACCCTTGTGCGTTTCCGCGCTGACGCTTCCGGTCTTGAGTTTCAGTGTTGGATCGAGGGCGTTGAGCAGCGAACTTTTTCCCACTCCGCTTTGCCCTGCAACCGCCGAAGTCTTGTCGCGAAACGTTTCGCGCAATTGGTCCATGCCCTGTCCGGTGATCGAACTTGTCGCCATCGTGTGGTAGCCAAGGTCCGCATAGCACGCGAGCATCTGCACTGCGTTTCCGTTTGAATCCAGGTCGATCTTGTTGCAGCATACGATGGGCGTGATTTCGCCAGCGTGGGCGGCGACGATGTAGCGGTCGATCAGGTGCGGTTTTGGCGCGGGCTGGGCAGCCGACGTGACGATGATAACTTGATCGACGTTCGCAACGATCGTATGAATACGTTTCCCGCTGACCCGCATGAGCTTGCCGGTGCGCGGTTCGACGAACTCGATCACTCCCTCGTTCGTGATGGCGTCGTCGTCGGATTCTATAGAAAAACGCACGCGATCACCCACGGTGACAGGATGGCGTTCGTCGATCAACCGCGTGCGAAGAATGCGGCGGACCGTGCAGGGCCAAATGCGTGTCCCGTCGTCCACTTCCGCGATGAGTCCGCGCATCGCCACCACGACCCCGGTTGCAAGATCGAGATCCTTTGGGTCGTTTTCAATGATCGTTCGCTTGCGAGACATCGAGCCTTTGGAGATGACGTTTTCGTCGAGGACTGCGTCGGCGGCTTGGTCTTCGTTGTCGCGGTGGATGCGCGTCCAGTCTTTCGCGCGGGCGGGCTTGCCGCGATTTCGGCGCAGCGAAACACG
>JAADIU010000181.1:0-712 GCA_013151185.1 Planctomycetota bacterium | reverse complement strand
GGAAGCGCTTCGGAAGGTGGATGGCAACAAATCGCTCGGAATTATTGCTCTGCGGGTTTCCTACTGCGATCCCCGTACCCGCGAAGATTCATTGCGACAGCCGACCGGCAAACGTATATTGCTGCACAGCAAAGAAGGTATGGCAGAAACGGATTTCCGCTTTGAATCGCACGTCGGGGTGTATCGCCCATGATTGAATCACCCATTCAAACCACCGATGAGCAACTGCGCGGTGCGCGCGTGGTCGTGATGGGGTTGGGGCGATTCGGTGGTGGGGTCGGTGTGGCGCGGTTTTTGACCGATCGTGGTGCCGATTTGCTCATCACCGATACCGCAAGCGAAGACTCGCTCAGCAGACCATTGGCGGAGCTTTCGAGGCTACCAATTCGCTATCGACTTGGCGGGCACGACGTCGCCGATCTTGACGACGCTGATCTCCTAATCGTCAGCCCAGCCGTCAACCGAACCACCAGTTCGTTCTTCCGCACGGCGATGGAGCGGGGCGTTCACTGGACCACCGAGATGGGCATGTTCATCGAGCGTTGCCCTGCTCGGATGGCTGGCGTGACGGGGTCGATCGGAAAGAGCACGACCTGCGCGATGATCGATTGCATCCTCGCGTCGCCGGAAGCAACGTCCGAAGGTGGGTACGCGCGGGTCCATCTTGGCGGGAACATTGGTCGCTCACTATTGAACGAGCTGCACGCGATCG
>JAADIU010000182.1 GCA_013151185.1 Planctomycetota bacterium | reverse complement strand
CTCGTTTTCGATCACGATGGCGACGTTGTTGGTATCCAAGATGCCCTGCACCTTCGTCAGCGAATCGGCGAGCGTTACCCGACCCTGCAAGGGAGCGGCTGACCGGGATACCGGATCTTCCGGGCGACAGCGGCCTGATACCAAACTATGTAACAAATCCTTCTCGTGGATCATTTGGTAGTCGCCATTACCCACACGTTGCACGGGCATTTGTGAGTATCCCATTTCCGTCATGCGGGCGACCACGGCTGCGATGGGTTCGTCGGCGCGGGCGCTGTCGACCTTGTCGCCCTTGAACTCGATCAGTTCGCGCACATGCCCAAGGCGCTCCTCCCTGTCTAGGTACCCATTGTCCTTCATCCAGTCATCGTCGAAACACTTGCTGAGGTACCGATCACCAGAGTCGGGCAGGATGCAAACGATGAGATTCCCCTCGCCCATTTCCCGGGCAACTTTCAGCGCGCCCCAAACCGCCGTGCCCGCAGACCCGCCCGCAAAAATACCCTCCATCCGAGCAAGCCGACGGGCTGTAATAAACGAATCCTTATCGCTCACGTTGAGAACCTCGTCGATCACCGAAAGATCGAGCGTGCCCACCATGAAGTCGTGCCCGATTCCTTCGACCGCGTACCCGTGGTCGCGCAACTCACCGCGTTTCTGGTGTGCGTCCTGATAGATGCTCCCGAATGGGTCTGGACAGACGATGCGCACCGAATGGCCAGTCGCAGCGGCTTGCTCTTTCAGATACTTGCCCGCACCGGAAATCGTTCCACCCGTTCCGATGCCGCCCACGAGGCAATCGATTTTGCCATCGGTCGCTTCCCAAATCTCGGGCCCCGTCGTCAGGTAATGCGCTTCGGGGTTTGCCATGTTGAAATATTGATCGGTATAAAACGCGTTGGGGGTTTCGCGAGCGATGCGTTTGGCAACCTCAACATAACCCTCCGGCGAATCGTGCGCCACATCGGTCGGTGTCACGACGACTTCTGCGCCCACGCTCTTGAGCATGTCGATCTTCTCTTTCGACATCTTGTCGGGAAGCGTGCAAATGCACTTGTAGCCTCTTGCCGCAGCCACCATCGCAAGACCCAAGCCGGTGTTGCCCGAGGTACTTTCGACGATCGTGTCGCCGGGTTTCAACTGGCCGGATTCCTCCGCCCGGTTGAGCATGTGGACGGCCATCCGATCCTTCACCGACCCGCCCGGATTGAGATACTCGACCTTGACCAAAATGGTGGCCATGCCCGGTTCGACGAGACGATTGAGCTTGACAAGCGGCGTGTTACCGACGACGTCTAAAATACTTTCAAAGTATTGCATGGCGCAGTGCCTCAAGGTTCCTCACCCGCCGCCGGATCGATGTCAACTCGCGGTGAACGTTCGCGCGCATCGTCAACCGACAACGAATTCCCGACGGCCTTTTGATGGGTCCATTCTGATTGGATGGTCGACATGCCACTCGTCGGAGGAACCACGGTTTCATTTCGGGAATTGGCAAGGCATGTCCTCGGGCCAAGTATACCGACTCGGGACGCGGAATCTACATCGAGGGGCGTCGGCCTCCACTGGCGTTTGGCGCGGGCGGTGGGCGTTTGTTGCAGCGGAGTCTGGCCCCGGTGCGGAATCCGGTGCGTGGGGCATATTGGACGACCAACGGGTCCACATCGACAATACAGACCGGTCCATTCCTGCGATCGTTTGTGAAGGTTTGCACAGACGCGGAACGATCGGGGTGACAGAGAAAATCTCAGGATATAGTCGAGGGTTTTGCCCCGGTTGGTCGATGGCGCTTGGATCGGGGCGAGGTTGGTCCGATGATGTTTCGATGCAAGGAGAGAGCCTCCGTCCGGGCGGAAGGCCTGCCGCCAGAATTCGCTCTCGAAATTGCTTGGCGGAATTCTCAATCTTTCGCAGCGCGACGCCTTGAATTTGCGATGGGGAAATCCTATCCTTCCAATAACCTTCCTACTGGGGGCCCCTCGAAGAGGGAAAGTGCGACGACGCCATGAGCCTTGTTGACAATCTACATCACGACACCGTTCGTGACCTCGGAATCGAACCTCCGATCACCGTAGCCGGTGAGGACCCCATTTCGGCGGCTATCGATGCGATGCGACGCAAGTCAAAAGGGTGCGTGCTCGTTTGCGACCCGGTTGGCAAACTCCTCGGAATCTTCACCGAGCGCGACATCCTCACGCGGGTTCTGGTCACAGGAAAATCTCAGGAAGATTCGGTGAGTTCCGTGATGACGGCATCGCCTGATTCAACGCATCCCGGTGACACGGTGCGCGATGTCATCCGCCGCATGAACGATGGCGGGTATCGCCACATGGCTGTGGTCGACGATGAGAACCATGTGGTCGGGGTTGTTTCGGTTCGACGGATCGTGAACTACCTGATCGAACACTTTCCAATGGCGATATACAACCTGCCGCAATCTCCACAAAAAGGATCTGCAAGCCGAGAAGGTGCTTGATTGAACATACACCATGAGAAGCCGGCACTTTAGAAGCCGGGCCACGTGTACGATCGGTAAGCAGCGCGCGGGTTTGGCCTTGTGCATGGTCACGCCCGGTCGGCGTTAGGAATATTCAGGAGAGAACAGTCGGATGGCGACCTCAACAGCCCCAACAAGCAAGAGAACCATGGTCGAAAGAAAAGAACACGCCACGGTCACGATCCGCTTCTGCGGTGACTCGGGCGACGGGATGCAACTCGCGGGGACTCAGTTCACCAACAGTTCGTCAATCTTCGGAAATGACGTCGCGACATTGCCGGATTTCCCTGCGGAAATTCGCGCGCCTGCGGGTTCGCTGCCGGGCGTCAGTGGATTTCAGATCAACTTCAGCAGCCACGAAATCCACACACCGGGCGACCGGGTCGACACGATGGTCGCGATGAACCCTGCCGCATTGAAGACGAACTACAAAGACGTGGTTCCCGGCGGGATTATCCTTGTCAACGAAGACGCTTTTTCAAAGACGAACCTGCAAAAAGCGGGTCTCGACGTCAGTCCTTTGGAAGATGCAACGCTGCGCGACTACCACGTTTACAAACTCCCCATGGGCAAGCTGACCACAGAAGCTGCCTCTGGTTTTGGCCTCAGCAACAAGGGGGTCAATCGCTGCAAGAACTTCTTTGCATTGGGGGTTATTTGCTGGCTTTACGAACGGCCGCTCGCGCCGATTGAGTCATGGATCAACTCGAAAATGGGCAGGACGCCCGCAGTGGCTGATGCCAACACCGCCACGCTTCGAGCGGGGTGGAACTATTGCGACACGATCGAGCTATTCCCCCACGCATACCGCGTCGCCAAAGCCAAAATCGCGCCCGGAACCTATCGCAAAATCACCGGTAACGAAGCCACGGCGATCGGTCTCGCAACCGCCGCCCGCCGTGCAGGCAAGGAACTGTTCATCGGCAGCTATCCCATCACGCCAGCCACCACGATTCTCGAAACCCTCGCAGCGATGCCACAGATGGGCGTCAAGACATTTCAAGCGGAAGACGAAATTGCGGCAATGTGCTCCACGGTTGGTGCCGCGTTTGCCGGCGCATGCGCCGTGACCAGTACAAGCGGTCCGGGGCTTGCGCTCAAGGGCGAAGCGATGGGTCTTGCGGTGATGACCGAACTGCCCATGGTGATTGTCAACGTGCAGCGAGGCGGACCCAGTACGGGTCTGCCGACCAAGACCGAACAATCGGACTACCTGCAAGCCATGTGGGGACGAAACGGCGAATGCCCGATGCCCGTCTTGGCGGCATGCACGCCATCGGACTGCTTCGAGATGGCCGTCGAAGCGATGCGGATCGCTGTTCAATACATGACACCAGTGATTCTCTTGACGGACGGATACCTGGCGAACGGTAGCGAGCCCTGGAAGATTCCAAAGTCGAGTTCGTTGCCACGGTTCGATGTCGTTCACCCGACGAATTCAAATGGCGAAGCGTTCCTGCCATACAAGCGCAATGAGCGCGGCGCTCGTCCTTGGGCAATTCCGGGGACCAAAGGCCTCGAACACCGCATCGGTGGGCTTGAGAAGCAAGCAGAAACGGGCAACGTCAATTACGATCCGGATAACCACCAGCGAATGATCTGCGAACGGGCGGACAAAGTTGCAAAGGTTGCGGACTCGATTCCGGACTTGAAAATCGATGGCAACCCCGATGCAGAATTGCTTGTTGTCGGCTGGGGAAGCACATACGGAGCCATCACCACGGCTGTCGAACGTGCCAACAAGCGGGGGCAGAAGGTGGCCCACGTCCACCTGCGGTATCTCAACCCCATGCCAAAAAACACCGAGGACGTGATGAAGCGATTCAAGAAAGTCATCGTTCCTGAAATGAATATGGGACAACTCATCATCAAATTACGATCGGATTTTCTGATCGACGCCAAGGGTATCAATAAAGTTCAAGGCAAGCCGTTCCTCGTGTCGGACATCGAGGCGGCCATCGAATCTGCGCTGGGTGAAGGTTGAACAGGGTCGGGAATCTCAGGGATTCAGAATAAGAATCTGAAAGAATCAAAACCATGAAAGTAGAAATGCCAGTCGAACCGCTCAAGCCTGCCGACTTCGCCTCTGATCAGGAGGTGCGGTGGTGCCCTGGATGCGGGGACTATGCAATTTTGGCCCAGGTCAAAAAGACGCTGCCCGGCTTGGGTATTCCGAAGGAAAAGATTGTGTTCATCTCCGGCATCGGCTGCTCAAGTCGGTTCCCGTATTACATGAACACATACGGATTCCATTCCATTCACGGACGCGCGATGGCCGTGGCCAGCGGATTGAAAATCGCGCGGCCCGATTTGAACGTTTGGGTGGTCACTGGTGATGGCGACGGCTTGAGCATTGGCGGCAACCACTTGCTGCACGCGATTCGTCGCAACATCGATATGACCGTGCTCCTGTTCAACAATCGTATTTACGGCCTGACCAAAGGGCAGTACTCGCCCACGTCTGAGGTGGGCAAGCGTACCAAGACGTCACCGAGGGGCTCGGTCGATTTCCCGCTCCACCCGCTTTCAGTCGCCATTGGTGCCGAGGCGAGCTTCGTTGCCCGCGCGCTCGATGTCGACCTCAAGCACTTGGGTTATGTCTTAGAGCGAGCGGCTAAGCATAAAGGAACGTCGTTCGTCGAAATCTACCAAAACTGCAACATCTTCAACGATGGCGCATACAGCTATGCCACCGACAAAGGCACCAAGCACGATACGCGACTGATTCTCGAGCACGGTAAGCCGCTGATCTTCGGCAAAGATCGGGAAAAAGGCATTCGCCTCAATT
Source organism: Planctomycetota bacterium (assembly GCA_013151185.1). Taxonomy (GTDB): domain Bacteria; phylum Planctomycetota; class Phycisphaerae; order UBA1845; family UBA1845; genus UBA1845. Next base: position 7,459 of record JAADIU010000182.1, on the reverse strand, counting down.
GCACCGATCCTGAAATCGTCACGTTGGGTGATGGCATCAGCGAAGACGATCTCCTGTTTCACGACGAGAAGGCGGCTGAGCCGTCATTGGCTTACCTGCTCACGCGAATGCACCATCCCAATTTTCCGGAAGCATTTGGTGTGTTCCGCGCCGTGGAACGCCCTTGCTACGAGTATGTACTCGACGAAATGAGCGACTCCACCCCACCGCCGCAGGGGGCTGAAGACGCCGAGATTGACGCGCTGCTGAATTCGGGGGACACCTGGGTCGTGGACTAGGTAAACGGTGCGGCAAGCCGCACCCTACGAACGTCCCCGAGCAGAAACAACGTTTCTGGAAATGGCATCAGAACGTGATGCTGTCACCAACGTCGGATATCGTCCACTCAGCGGAGTGGTGCCAGGGGGAAGAATTGTTCTTCGATTGAATAAGGAGTGACCATGCTTTGCCCTGCCTGCGAAACTGAAAATTTTCCCGGATCCGATGTGTGCGGTGAATGCGGCAGCGATCTTTCTGCCGTCGAAACACGAGCGCTCGACCCGGTCGAAAAACGACTTCACGAAGATCGGATGAAAAAGGCGATCAAACCGAATCCCCTGATCGTCTCCCCGCTCGATCCTGTCGAAACCGTCGTCTCAAGAATGTCCGAGGATGGGCAGAATTGCGCCTTGGTCGCGTTCGAGAATGTGCTCGTCGGAATATTTACCGAGCGTGATGTGATGCGAAAACTTTCCGCCGACTACGACAACCTCAAGGGTGCGCCCGTCAGGGATTTCATGACACCCGCCCCAGAATCCCTGGAAGCCGACACACCGCTGACCTTTGCCCTCAACAAGATGTCGGTCGGTGGTTTCCGCCATGTGCCCGTTGTCAACGACGAACAGCAACCGCTAGGCGTGGTCAGCGTCAAAGACGTTCTCGCCCACATCGTCGCAAACGTCCCCGACTTGTTCCAAGCTCGAAGCTGATCGTTCCAAGCCCAAAGCTGGTCGCTCGCCCATCGGGCCTTGCAACTTTTGGACTCACCTCAAACATTGATTTCTCAGTTGGTAACGACGCGGCTCACGTCGAGGATGACGTGACCGGAACTGGTGTCTCTTCCGCGTCCGCATGGGATTGGCGTATCGCATCAAACTCGGGTTCAACGCGGGTGAAGGCTTCGACGATTCGAGGATCGAAGTGCTTGCCTGAGTCCTGCGTCACGAGTTGCACGGCTTCCTTATGGCCAAAGGCTTTCTTGTAGCAGCGCTGGCTGGTGATGGCATCGTAGGCGTCGACCAGAGCAATGATCCGCGCGGAAAGGGGAATGTCCTCGCCGGCAATGCCACGCGGGTAACCTTTCCCATCGAATCGTTCATGGTGACAGTAGGCGATGTCGGCGCAAACCTGCAACAGTGGAATGGGACCGGCTTCTTTGAGCGCGAGCAAGAGCGTGTGTCGCCCAATGGTGGTGTGGGTTTTCATGATCTGGAATTCTTCATCCGTCAGCTTGCCCGGCTTGTTGAGGATGTCGTCTGCGATGCCAACCTTGCCCAGATCGTGCAACGGAGCGGCTTGGTAGATGTCCTCGATGAAGTGAGTGGTGATGATCTCCGCGAACTCGGGCCGCTTCGCAAGTTCTTTCGTCAGCAGAAGCGTGTACTCCTTCACGCGCTCAAGATGAAGCCCCGTTTCTTCGTCACGGTACTCGCTGAGGCGCCCCACCGTCGAAAGCAACGCGTTGATTGACCGCTTCAGCCCCGACCGCTGCTCCGCATTGTGAAGCGCAATCGCCGCTGAATCCGCAATGGAACAGATGCAGTCGATCTCTTCAGCGCTGAACGGACTGCCATCGGGTTTGTCGGTAACGTTCAACACCCCAAGCCGCTTCGATCCGCTGACCATGTAAGTGGACACCAACGGTGTGCTCAGGAATCGATCCGTCCGGTACGGGTGGCCGTCAACGTTCGCAGTCCCGTGGGCGCGCGCCACCATGGTCGTTCCAGTCGAAAATACTTTTCCCGCAATCCCCGCGTCAGATTGAATGCACATTTTCTTCGCGACTTCAGGGTCAACGCCCAACGCGCGTTTGCAGACAAGTTGATCGCTGTCCGGGTCGAGGACCATAATCGAAATTCGCTTGCACCCACATGCATCCTGCACGGCTTTGGTCACGAGGTCATAAATGGTGTCGACGTCGCGCGCGCGATTCAATTCGCTGACAAACGTGTAGAGCAATTCGAGACGTTTGGACGTTGTCTCGACCTCGGTTTCAAGCTGCTGGTTGAGTTCGGCGATTCTTTTCTGGGCGGCTCGGAGTTTGAGCAATGAACGGACGCGGGCGGTTAGTTCGACAACGTCGAATGGCTTAACCACATAGTCCTGAGCACCCGCATCGAGGCCAAGAACGATGTCATCGCGTTGGCCGCGAGCGGTAAGGAGAATGACAGGGATGTCGCTCGTTTCAGGGGCACTGCGCATCGTCCTTGTGACTGCGAGCCCGTCAAGTCCGGGAAGTTGAATATCCAGAATAACCACGTCCGGGTTTTGGGAGCGGGCGATGAGCAAACCTTCGGTGCCGTCGTGAGCGACCGAAACGCGAAGCCCGGTCGCCGCAAGATGGGCGCGCAGGATGAACGTTAAATGTTTGTCATCGTCAACGATGAGCACATGCCCCAACTGCACGAATGTGTTACTCGCGTCGTTCACCACTTCATCGAGAACCCTGTTGGCCGATTTTCAGAACCACAGATGAAGAATCTGCAGGTGCGCCGCGCGCCGGGCCTCGACAACGGCTTTGGGAATATCGGGCCCACACTCATCATCGGAGCCGAAGATGAGCCGGATAAGGTGTTACAGGGGTTCGCCCAAGAAAGTAGGCTGAAGGGACAATGCGGTATCAAGCTGAGTTGACAGAAACCAACGTCGCAAACTCCGTTATCGGACTCCGCAAGCCAACAAGAAAAAAACCCCACCTGCGCCCCAAAACTGGGCGCAGGTGGGGACTCAATTATCGATTCTTCCAGCCGGAGCCACCGACCACGCTGCACCGCAGGCCTCAGGTTCCCCGCACAAGTGAACGGCGGACAACCTACCCGAGACAGCCGGTTTCCCTTGATCCAGGCGTTCTATCCCTTGGATTCAGGCGTTCTAATTGTCCACGACCAGGAACTGCCCCTCTGATCCATCCAACTGGACGTGACCATTAATGTCGGAGGACCGAATCTTGTTCGTTTCCAGAAGCGATCCCGGCATGCAATCGATCTGCCAATCAGGCCCCCGCTGCAAGACGCATCGGCTGCTGTTTTCGACGGTTCCCGGGCCGTAATAGACCATCCCGTGTCCTTTGATTTTGATCCAGCGAGCCGATCCATCGCAGAATGAGACGTTGAATCGGAAATCCTGCTTGTGAAAACCTTTTGCCGTAAAGTCCCCGTAGGTGTATGGCCAGAAACAACCAGCCGCTGGATCCTGATCGAGTTCCGGATTGGTGGCGTACGCTGCGTAGCGAGCGGCGTTCTCCATGTACAGGATCGTATTCCCCGCATTGGGGATGCGCGAAACAGATCGACGATAAGGTGAATTGGAGAAGACCGTTGTACCAAGCCCAGGCGCGCCAACCATGTACACGTTCGCGTTGTACGCAGTTCCGAAATAATCGTAGGATGTGGTGCTCCTCTGGTCTCTCCACCCCTGCATGTGCATACCGGGAAATCCCCTGTCGCCCGGGCAACTGTAGATCGGCAGATCTTCCGCCGCGTCGAAATCCCAATTCGCTGTTCCAAAATTGGTGTTAGCCGGATTGCGAAAAGTAGCCTTGGGGTACATGATGGGGTTCAATGGGCGATGGGCTGACCCTTGCCCCCTCGCACCTGAGAAAAAACTCGTAGAAACAATGCCTGTATGGCCGGTTCCGCTCTTGCCACCGTAGGAGTAAGAGGAGCGATACGTTTCATTGAACAGGACATCGCCTTCGTTCACGGGAATTGCAAACTCCTGGCGATCGTCGGCGGCATAGGTCAATCCCGCCTGTGCAATTCCGCGAACATTGGCGCTGCATTTGATGCGCTTAGCGCTGTCGCGGGCCTTTTGCAACGACGGTAGCAAAATTGAGATCAAGAGCGCGATGATCGAAACGACAACGAGCAACTCCACCAAAGTAAACCCACCTCCGCGGCGAGCAGTACGACGAGGTTGAAAATTCATCATAATCAAAGAGCCTCCACGAATTCAGTGCCCCAGCAAAGCACGAACTCGCCTGAATAGTAAATGAAGGAATCGTCTGTTTGACTGATCTCAGGGATATCGACGCAGAGACCGCCGCAACTCGAGAACTTCGCCGCGAATTGCCACACACCCACTAGAAGAACTACACAGGTCTATTCTGGAACACACGGGCAGCGAAGTCAAGGTCGCAACGATGCGAGGTGCAGGTCAGCACACAACGGGGCCCCCTCGCTCTCCCCGGCTTGACTGCTTGACGGACGCTCCCGCCACTTATTGTGGCCAAATTGTGTCGGGATCAAGCGAACCTCTAGATTTAGAAAATGTGGCGGGGCGGTGATCGGTCTTTAAGGATTGGGCGAAACCAAGCCGGCTACGAATTGCTCGAAGTCCTGTGCATCAATCACGCCGGTGCCGATCATGTTGCCCGGTTCGCAGGTGAGACCCGCAATGCTCCCGAAGCAAGCCTGGAATTTGGCGAAGTCTTTAAGATCGACGTCACCATCGCTGTCGAAGTCACCGTCGCCATAGACAACGCACTGCGCGCCCGCTTCGCGACACCACTCGCCCGCCGCACAAGGTGGTTGGCCGACACTGCACATGCCAAACGCATCGCACATGTTCACTCCCGTGCAAAACATGCCATCATCGCAGGCCGCATCCGTCGTGCATTCACATGGTGCGCATGGCCCGCCGCAGTCGATTCGCGCTTCGCCCTGATTCATGATCCCGTCGGCGCAAGTCGGCGAGTCATCGCACGCATAAGCCTCAACACGAATCGCATCGACCGCACATTCCACGATTGTTCCCAACGCAAGATCGCTCGCGCTAAACCGAACGCGAACCGTTGCGCTCGCAGCAACCTCGGTTCCCACGAAGATGGAGTCCGTCTGCCAAATCGGCTGGGCAACGACATGAGCGCGCAGCGGCGTCCAAACTGCACCCGCCGGATCCGTCGCAACCTCCACGACCAAGAAATCTTCATCGAGGAACAACGGGCCGTCGTCTATCCAATACGCATAGTTGATCACCCCACCAGTGTTCAAATCAAACGGGGGCGAAGTCAAAATCGTGGTCCCAAGATCCACATCCGAGTTCGGATTGACGGGGTCGTTGTCGGTCAGGTAACACTGACCCGATCCATCGAAGTCCGTATCGGGGTCACCGCGGTTCTTGTTCACCGGCACACCGCGCTCCCAGTCCCCATCAGAGACGACACCCGAAACCACCCATCCGAGATCCGTCTCAAAATCGTCGACGAATAGAGTTTGGGGCACACCCACGAACGCACGGTGAAGAGATGCAGGCGCGTCCACGGGCGAGGTTACGGTGGTCGCCCCGCCGCCCGTCGCGCTGAAGTAATATTCCGGTGAAGAATCGCACCCCGCCCCCGGCAGCACCGCGGTGAAAGTTTCGGAATCAATTTGCATCAGCGCCAGCGGCTGGAATGCACCGCCGTCGTCTCGATAGTGAAGCGTCGCCGACGAAGGGTCCACGACTTCTGTGCCGGCTTTGATCTCTACCGTCAACGCAGTTGGCGTATTCGCGGGCACGCTGGCAGGACGGCCGTTTGGAAAACGAAACTTTAGCGCTTCGGGTATCTCAGCCTGGCAGGCGGGCCCAATCAACACCAACTCGAAATCGCCAACCGACCCCAAGAAGCCCGTCACACGCACATAATATGTCTGCCCTGCAATGGCAAAAAAGTTGACGACCGACGGCCCAAACACTGTACCGCAGCCGTCATCGTCGCATGTGACCTCGTCGTAGACCTGTCCCGGACACCCGGTGTGGATGGATATCGCCGAGTCGTAGTTTGTCGCAGCTCCGCACAGCGAAATATTCACGCCTCCGGAAACGTCCGGTGTGTAACGGTACCACACGTCGGGGGCTGGGTTGCTGCGTGCGCACCTCGAGGAACCGTCGCTGATCGCTCCCACCACCGACCCCGTGATCGTTCCCGGACACAATGAAATCGCGTCGATGCAGGCATCGTTCGCGGGCGGGTCTGCGGGCGACATGTTGTGCGCACCAAACCCTGCGAGGATTTCTGCCGAGTGCGGCGTGCCATTCCCGATATCGGCATCGTCGTCATCCAACGTCAGAAAGTCGATCGTGATGGACGGGGTAATCGACGAACCCGCATGAAGCAGAACGCTGTTGACCAAGAGGTCGCCCAGAATTTGCGAGTAGTCACCCGGGTTCGTAATCACCAATTGGTTGCGCGTGTCCCAGATGCACCCGGACAACACGTTTCCACACACATGCAGATCAACATCGCTGCATGGATACGTCGCCGCATTGTTGGCTGACCGAAGAACGAAGTTGCACCGCCCATCCAAACCCAAGCCGATGTTCGGATCGTCGAGAAGAAGCACGCTCATCGAATCTGCGATGCCCTCGCCATATTGACCCTGCCCGCTCCCACCGGTCTCGACAATGTGATGCCCATATTCATGATAGATAATGCTCGACCAAGCCGTGTTTGCGAACCCACCCGCACCTGCACAAAACCTCATGCTGACCCCAGTGTAAGCCGCATCGCCCGGGCAAAACGCATTGGGCCCTTCGTTCACGCTGATCGGAAAATCGGTCTGCGAGCCGATGGTCGGAAAGGCAGGGTTCACGCCGAGTACATAGTCGCGAATGATGTTTGCATAGAAGTAGGCGTTCACCTCCGCACGATTTGAGGCATCCGGAATCAAATTGTGAACAAAGTCAGCCGTCGCAGGCGGTGAAACATTCGCGCTGAGAACGGTCGGGCCAAGTTGATTGTTGACGGTGAAGTACAAACCCTCGGTGGGAGACTCCACCAAAACGTTCGGCGCCGCGCCGGCATCGAGCAGGTAGTCGCCAAGAATATCGGTGTAGGTCGTCTCCCCCGGAATGCGGACCTCGGCGTATGGCAGGGGAAAATTCGCCTCGCCCGAGCAGGACTCGGAACCCACCCCGACCAGCGCCCACCCGCTCACGTTGCCATTCACTTCTGCGCTGAGAATACGATTCTCCCGGTGGAGGATATCGCCCGATTCCGCGTCGGTCAGGTACAACCACTTGGAATTCAATTGCAGAACGTCGCCGGAGTCAGCCGCTTCAAACATGAGCGCCAACTTCGGCGTGGCTACCGGATCGTCGTCCGTCCCCGCCCAAATGATCGGCGTCGCTACGCCAAACACGATCAACTCGGGTGCTTCCGCCGCAACACGAACCCGCCCCTTCGCAAACGCTCGCTCAAGACCCTCCGGATCAACCAACG